>BTQX01000010.1:0-23295 GCA_036986095.1 Gammaproteobacteria bacterium | reverse complement strand
GATACAACATTCCAAAAATTTGGGATACGCAATATATTTCTTGTATCCTTAAAATGATGGTAATTTACATCTTGCGCAATCGGATCTTGAATCAATATTATAATTCCCGCAAACAAAGCCATTACAAAAATTAGTATATACCCCACCTTTTCTTTTTTTATTGAGTTCATGATCTGAATACATTTCGTGGGTAGCCTGGAGTGCTAACATCAGAATTGAGCGGCGCGCGTCAGCGCGTCCGGCCCCCCCCCGCAGGGGAGAGTTCCTTCACACGCTCACTCTACCAATTTAGACGGGTTCAACATTAACCTGGCCATTGTTAAAACTTTTGATTCTAATTGGTGTATTTATTCCTGGCGTACTGTCTGCTATTACAGGCAAACCATATCCTAGATATTCGGCAATTTCGTCGCCTTTATACTTACCCATATCACCGATAGTGAGACGAACAGCCTTCTGTACGAATGGCAAGCAGATAACTAACCCGGGCCCTTTTAGCATGAAAAATCGTCCTAGCATAAATATAGCAAATCGCTCATGTTCTTTCGCCACCCGTATACTTGCTAAGATCATTAGAAATAAGACTCCGAGTACCAATAACAAGCTATTTTGTCCTATGTCTTCCATACATATTCTCCATAGGCCTTCTACAGTTATACAGTCTACGTGCGGTATTTTACCTACTTAGGCCGCATGCAGTCTAATTCATTAAGGGCACCTCTATTAATTCTGGATAGGTCAGATTGCATTACTTGTGTTCATATCAAGGCAAGGATCGCACGTAATAGCTAGCTATTGCGAAGATTCTTAACGCAGAGAAGGACGATTTGGGATGGAAGATGAATATTCATGGATTAATAGAGGTGCCCTTAAGTTTTAATATTGTGGTGTACATAATTCTTCATTTTTGTTAGGTGGCCATGGATGGCCTTCTTAAATGAACTCGCACATGAAGGGCGAAAAACTCAGCCGAGCGCCAGCTCAAAATCAAAACACCACCATATTGTCCCGATGTATCAACTCCGCTTCATCCACATAACCTAGTATCGATTCAATCCGGTCACTGGTATGTCCAATAATTTTCTCCGCTTCCAGCGAAGAATAATTCACCAGACCACGGGCGACTTCCCTGCCATCCTGATCAAGACAGCGCACCATATCGCCGCGCGCAAAGTTGCCATTTACGGCGGTAGCCCCAACGGGTAATAAACTTCGGCCTGATTCACGTAATACTTTTACTGCACCACTGTCCAGTAGCAGATCCCCACAGGACTTCATATGTGTTGCCAGCCACTGTTTTCGCGCCGCAATTGGTCCTGTGGCCGGTGCCAAAAGTGTTCCATGTGCTTCACCTTTATGCATTCGCAGCAGGATATTCTCTGTGCGTCCATTCACAATATGGGTACTGGCGCCAGATCTGGCTGCCCGCTCGGCGGCGCGAATCTTGGTAAACATGCCACCACGGCCCAGGCTGCCGCTATCACCGGCGTAGCCTTCAAGCTCAGTAGAACCCGCTTCTGCTTGTTGAATTAATGTGGCGTCAGAGAACTCCCTCGGATCACGATCAAACAGACCGTCCTGATCAGTCAGTATGACCAGACGATCAGCCTCGACAAGGTTGGCAACCATCGCAGCCAGGCTGTCATTGTCGCCGAAACGAATCTCATCGGTCGCTACCGTATCGTTTTCGTTGATGACGGGAATAACATTCAGTTTAAGCACTTCGCGCAGGGTTCCCCGCGCATTGAGATAGCGCTTTCTATTTGACAGGTCTTCATGGGTCAGCAAAATTTGCGCGGTATGCAGATCATACTGTTGAAATGCCGATTCATAGAGCTGGATCAAACCCATCTGGCCTATGGCCGCTGCGGCCTGTTGCTGGTACAGGGCATGTGGACGTTTCGTCCAGCCAAGACGCTGCATGCCTGCGGCAACCGCACCGGAAGATACCAGTACGATACGGATACCCTGGTTCTGCAACTGGGCCATTTGCTTCACCCAGTCGGCTATTGCCTGCTCATCAAGACCTCTACCGTCGGATGTCAGCAGGGCGCTGCCGATCTTGATTACCCAGCAAGAATTATTACTGTTACCTTTTGATTGTTTTCTTTCAGTTATCATTTACTTCTCGTCACTACAGACTGTAACACCCTAAAAACATTTACCACAGAGGACACAGGGGTTCACAGAGGAAAATCTAAAATGAAAAATTGTGATGTAAAACCGCAATAACAAATAATTAATCTACATAGTAATTGTAATGTGTTTCTCTGTGAACCTCTGTGTCCTCTATGGTTAATAAATATCTCTTTCAGCCATCAAGTTCTTCCTGCTGCCGCAGCAGCCACTTCATGATTGCCTGTACCAGTTCCGGGCAGCCTTTGCCGGTAGCGGCAGAAATCATGAATAATTCACCCTGCCAGTCCAGTTTATCAACTATCTGCTGGCGAATTTTTTGTAATTCATACTCCGGCAGCAAATCAGTTTTATTCAATACCAACCAGCGTGGACGATCGATCAGCGCCGCATCAAACTGCTGTAGTTCGTTTATCAGGGCACGCATATTGGCAATGACGTTATCCTGCCCTTCCGGCGGCATGATATCAACCATATGAAGCAATAGACTGGTGCGTGAAAGATGACGCAGGAACTGAATACCGAGCCCTGCGCCTTCTGATGCGCCTTCTATCAAGCCCGGTATATCTGCCATCACAAAACTGCTGCCTTCATCAATCCTAATCACGCCCAGCTGGGGATACAAGGTGGTAAAAGGATAATCTGCCACTTTTGGGTGGGCGCGGGAAACCGTTCTCAATAACGTGGATTTTCCCGCATTGGGCAGGCCAAGCAGCCCTACATCGGCCAGCAGGCGCAATTCCAGCAACAGGCCACGCTGGTCACCGGGCCTGCCTGGGATAGTTTTTGTTGGTGCACGATTGGTGCTTGACTTGAAACGGGTATTGCCAAGTCCGCCCTGACCACCTTTCGCCACCAGCAACACATAGCCATCAGAGACGATATCACTAATCATCTCGCCAGTGCCAGCATCTGTTACCAGTGTCCCGACCGGGACCTTCACACACAGATCATCAGCACTGGCGCCCGTGCAATTGGCACCTTGCCCTTTCTCGCCGTTTTTTGCTCTGAAGCTGCGGGTATAGCGGAAATCCACCAGCGTGTTCAGTGAAGAAGAACCGACCAGGTAGACATCTCCACCACGACCACCGTCACCACCATCCGGGCCACCTCTAGGTATATATTTCTCACGTCTGAAACTCTGGCAGCCATTGCCACCATCACCCGCGAAAACCTTGATTTCTGCTTCATCAACAAACTTCATAACAGCTTCTCTAGCTTCTCTTAAGGTCAGTTATATGCAGAATTAAAATAGCCACCCTGAAAATGAAAAACCCCGCCTTGTCGCCAAAGCAGGGTTTTCCTGAATCAATCTTGTGGCGATGCTTCAGCCAGCCAGTATACTGACCGTTCTGCGTTTGCGTGGACCTTTTATGGAGAACTGAACGACACCATCTGATGTTGCAAAAAGTGTGTCATCCTTGCCTCTGCCGACATTCCTGCCAGGGTGAAATTTCGTACCACGTTGACGAACGAGAATATTGCCTGACAATACCTGTTGACCGGCGTAACGCTTAACACCCAGTCGTTTTGACTCCGAATCACGGCCATTACGTGAACTACCGCCTGCTTTTTTATGTGCCATTGTGTTATTCCTGTCTTTTGCTGCGTACGCGCTGTGTTATGCGCCTTTGCCACCGATGGCTGTAATTTCCAGCTCGGTGAAATTCTGTCTGTGACCCTGGGTCCTGCGATAATTTTTCCTGCGTCGAAATTTGTAGACGTTGATTTTATCACCACGACCATGGCCAAGTACTGAAGCTGAAACGGTAGTGCCATCAGCTACATCAGATCCTGCCTTAATGTCAGCACCATCGGCAACCATCAGTACATCATCGAGTTCAACGGTGGAACCAGTCTCTGCTAGAAGGCTCTCAACACGTAGTACGTCGCCTACTGCTACCCGGTATTGCTTGCCACCCGTTTTAATTACTGCGTACATTGTCTATATCCTCAACAACCCCAAAAAAAACTTATGGAATTCTGTATTACTGTTTGCCGTATGCCAGTAGCGAAACTGCCCCCTGGTAAAGGGCGGCGATTTTATCGCCTGAGACGGCACCAGTCAATGGAAAAACGGCTTCAAGAGCACTAATTCGGCTAAACTCTCACATTCTGGCGACGAATTCAGCAGATGTTTTATTTATCTTGGCTGCATCTACCTCTATAATTAGCGCTTAGGTGAAAAATTCATGCCATGAAAAATCGATACGTAATTGAAATATAGAAGAATTGTAAAGCATGACCGCTATAGCCAATAAAAATCCCGGCAACCCGCAAAATCCTGCGTCAGTCAACGATTTTGAAGCGGTTCAGACCTTGCTAAAATTAGAATCCACTGCTGTTGATCAGCTGATTCTGCATCGCCTGAGCTCCGATGTTGTTTTGATTAATCAGCTGGGTACTTACATCATTAATAGTGGTGGAAAACGGCTACGGCCGATGATTGTACTGCTAAGCGCGCTGGCAAGCGGCTATCAGGGAGACAAGCACATCCTGCTGGCCGCCGTGATTGAATTTATCCATACCGCTACCCTGCTCCACGATGACGTAGTAGACAGCTCAGACATGCGCAGAGGAAAGGCTACAGCGAATGATATCTGGGGCAATGATGCCAGTGTGCTGGTCGGTGATTTTCTCTATTCCCGCGCATTTGAAATGATGGTAGAAGCCGGCAACATGCACATCATGGACATCCTTTCGCACACCACCAATAACATCGCTGAAGGCGAAGTGATGCAGCTGCTGAACATCAATGACCCCGATATCAGCGAACAACGCTACGATGCAGTCATCCGTGCCAAAACAGCCATCCTGTTTGAAGCCGCCGCCCGCATTGGAAGCGTGATTGCTGATCAGAACGATGAAGTTGAACAGGCACTGGCCAGCTATGGTCAGCACCTCGGTGTCGCCTTTCAACTGGTTGATGATCTGTTGGACTACAGTTCCAGCTCCGAGGCACTGGGTAAGAATGTCGGCGACGATCTCGCTGAAGGCAAACCTACCCTGCCGTTAATACATGCCATGCAGCACGCCGCTTCACCAGACCGTGATTTACTGAGTGCAGCCATTCGATCCGGCGGGCTGGAGAAGATCAATGAAGTCATCGCAATTATTGAATCAACAGGTTCTCTGGCGTACACTTCGCAGCGCGCATCTGCTGAAGCAAAAAAGGCGAAAAAGGCCCTTTCACCATTGCCACAATCTGCTTATAAAGATGCCATGATGATACTCGCAGATTTCTCAGTTCAACGAGCCTATTAATTCACTAAAATCGAATATGTCGGGGTGTGGCGCAGCCTGGTAGCGCACCTGCTTCGGGAGTAGGGGGTCGGAGGTTCGAATCCTCTCACCCCGACCAATTTGATAAAACATCAAAATACTAAAGATTTTCACCACAGAGGACGCGGAGGTCACAGAGGAAAAACTTTTAAATTACAAAAACATACTGAGACTTTACCCTAACAAAATTATTCTGGCCACGGATAATACTACTACTGTGACACCTTAAAAACCTCTGTGACCTCCGCGTCCTCTGTGGTGAAAAATTTTAATCTTTAGACCTGGAACTTTCGACTACCCCTTCCCTTCCTCCGGATCTTTAAACACCTTCCAGATAAACAATATCAATGAAACGACAGGAATAATACCTGTCAAAAAAACTTCGTGATGCGTAAGTACCACCCCTTTTCGTCTTTCCATGTATACCAGGCCATTGCATAGGATACGGTAAACATACCGAGATAAAACATTGGATCAATTGGGACCATATTGCATTTCTCTATATAGTCTGAAAAATATAGAGAGTCTTGATCAGGTCGTCAGTGCGAAGAAGTGGTGACGAAGCAATCTCCAAATTTAACTCCAATTTAGAAGATTGCCGCGCTATGCTCGCAATGACAAGCTTTTTTTAAAGATTCAGGTTTCTTCCGAGATGAAATCTCTCCGCCTTAGCACGCTCGAAATATGCCTGCCAGAATTGCTCAATATTCCGTTTCAGTTCTGCTTTTAAGCCGTCTCGCTGTGCTGAATGATCGCGACCAAAACCAAACACTTCAACCTCAATGCCCGGCATCGGCCTAATCAGGCCAAGTCGGTCGAGCTTATCCAGTAGTGGTTGTATATTTTTTTCTTTCAGGTGTCCAAATCTTGCTAGTCGGGAGTGCTCAATCATATCTGAAAAGATAATTAGCCGGGCAGGCCTGTGCTGTTCATATTCCTGTATCATAAAGGCGATGGTTTCGATGATTTCAGAGTTGGGATATTTTTCCTGTGTTGATATCATCGGCTTTACACTGGCGAGTATATCCCGCATATATTTGCGTTCTTCGACTTTGGCCCTCGATGCTCTGCACTGGCTAAACAGTCCTGATACCAGCCCTTGCTCCATACAACCCGGCCTGCAGGCATCGAAGATCTTTTTCGAATCAGAAAAATCTTCGGTTAATGTATGGATTATCAGGCGTTCGCCTGCATGTAATTGCTTGAACAGAACATCAACGCCGTTGGCAAAGTTCTTTTTGTCCTGGTCATCAAAAGCACTGGTGCGGTCAATCAGGAAAAGTACTGCCTTGCCCTCTCCCTGAGAACAATAGTCCTGCTTTGCTGATAGTGCTTCCTTGACTGGCAGCAGAAGTAAAAAAAACAATAACATATGCCTATGGAATATCATGCCGGGCTGATTCTCTCTTTCAAGCCAGCCAAACCAGGCTCACCGAAATATTTGGGAATATTCTGTCCATCCCGGCCTTCTACATTGCCCGACTGGTAAGCTAGAACCTGCTGTCGCAAGACATCAATTATCATACTGATGTCGTGCTTCCGTTCTGTATCCAGTGCTGTCCTTCGTGAAACCATTTCTCTGATCTCATTATCCAGCGCTAATGCCTTCTTATCCAGATAGGAAATTTTGTCATCAAATTCACTTTGCAGTTTTGTCGCTTTTTGCTCGAATTGATGGCGAAATTTGACCAGCCTGTTGATTGCATGACTGCGTTCAAAATACAGTCGCTCATAATCAGGGTGCGGATCATGACGCAGAAAGGAAAAAAGCATACCGAGGAAAAACACCGATACATTGAGAACCAGCAAGGTTAAACCGGCAATGCCAAGTTCAGTTTGAATAGTTTGCCCCAGTAAGCCACTGACACCATCAGACAGCAACATGACCGACAGATCCTGTGACTGTTCCTGAGCAATGAAGTCAACGTACTGTTGGCGTAACGCAGAAATTAGATATATCAGGCTGCCGGCAGTAAACGTGATAATAAATAAACCGGCTATATATCCCTTTGTGCCCAGTCTCTCCCGATAATGCCCCAGTTGTCTCAGCATCAGTCCAAGGAAATGGGCAAGGGTTATCAGCACCATACCTATAGTCAATGCAAGCACCAGCGCAAGAAAGGGCGATTCCTGAAAAAAGAACTCGACTGCCAGTTTGTTGATAGGCACTTCAAGTACAGCCAGCACAAAAAGTAATAGCAGATATACTTTAGCAAAATGGATCTGCAGTGGACGATTAAGGCTTAGTTCAACACGGCGGAAGTTCTCTTTCTTCTCTTCCTGCTCGGTATGTAATTGTCGATATCCCTCCGAATTTGCACCTGATTCCTGACGTAGAGATTCAAGGGCGGATTCCTTCGAACGGATTAATGTTTCCTTTTGACCTAGATAAGCTTCGTTCAGTTCCTGTTTCCGTGATGCCAGGTCTCTATTAAACTGTTCACGTACATCATGAAGATTTCGGTCATAGTTAGTCACACCTGCACGAGCCTGGGCAATACGCTCCAGTTCATGGGGCGAGAATTCATTCGTGCTGGCAGGTGGAAAACCCTTCTGCCCATCATTTCGTCCCTTAAGACGATCCGGTTTGCTATCCTTCTCGCTGAAGGATAAATAACGTGTCAATGTGCTGAGCGCTACGATGCCTTTCATGATATCCCCTCAGAGTGAGATTTGTAATGTCTATAAAAAAAGGCCTGTGTGAGCGAACCCACACAGGCCTACTGCGTTAAGAACCTTGAGTGTTCTTACTTGGCAGCTGGTGCTTTAGCAGCAGTTGAATTCTTCATGAACGCATCATAGGCCTTCTGCTCTTGAGCGCGCATTGCTTCCTGACGCTTAACGAAAGCATCATGACGAGCCTTCATTTCGCTCATACGAGCTTTGTCCATAGCAGCAAAATCAGGTCTTGCAGGAGCAGCAGGTGCAGCTGCGCCAGTTGCAGCGGGAGCCTGCATCATCTGAGGAGCCTGCATCATCTGAGGAGCATAACCATAAGGGGCAGAACCATAAGCGTTGTTGCCTGTGTAGTTGCCACGGTAGTTGCCACGGTAGTTGTTGTAACCACGACCAGAACCGTCGCCATAACCAGAACCATAACCAGAACCATATCCACGGCCCTGTCCACGGCCCTGTCCACGGCCTTTGCCGCTAAAGCTCATGTTGAAACTGCCGTCCATGTCGCCGTCCATATCACCGTTACCATAACCACGACCAGAACCACGTGTGTCGCCATAACCACTGCCATAACCACTGCCGTCGCCATAACCGTTGCCATAACTATTGCCATAACCTGAGCCATAGCCGCTACCATTATCAGAACCATTGCCCCAGAAAGCAGAAGAAGCAGCAGACATGCCCATCAGAGCAGCGATTGATACAATCTGTACAAGTTTCATCAGTAAATCTCCTAAAAAAGTTTAATTTGATATGATATAAAGGGTAAAGACTGCACAAGAACTATGCCGACTTCAACCGTAACCTCACAGCGAAGCTATATCGTGGAAACATAATATAATGATTCTCTAATATAGTCAAGACACTTTGAATACAATTTTCCCCGCCTCAGGGTAATTCCTGATGGAAATATTCCCTTTATAATTTATAGTTTTCGTTTAGATAGTAGAAATAAACTACTGTTTTAACTGATGAACAGCAGCGAGAAATCGATGGCCTGAATGTTTTTCGTTAACGCCCCGATCGAAACAAAATTAACCCCACAACTGGCAATATTATTTACATTTTCCCACGTGATATTACCAGAAACCTCCGTTTCTACCTTGTCACCGGCTATTTTTACTGCCTCCGGAAGAGCAGAAAGGGGAAAATTGTCGAGTAAGACTCTCCTGGCACCACATTCTACTGCCTGATACAGCTGTTCCATGTTTTCTACTTCAATTTCAACCATTACATTGGAGTCGATGCCTTCAGTTGCCAGTTTTAATGCTTCGCAAATAGAACCAGCCGTATGAATATGATTCTCTTTTATTATTACGGCATCATATAGGCCGATGCGGTGATTGTGGCCACCACCGCAACTAACTGCATATTTTTCCGCCTTGCGCAAACCTGGCACGGTTTTCCGCGTATCGAGAATTTTGCATCCCGTTCCAGCGACAGCATCAACATATCTTTTCGTTATTGTTGCCACCCCGGATAGTGTCTGCAGAAAATTTAACGCAGTGCGCTCAGCCGTCAGAATAGACCTTGCTGATCCTCGTATCTGGCAAACGACATCATTGCAGTGCATCTGTACCCCTTCATCAAACAGCCAGTCAATAGAGATAGACTCGTCAAGCATGTCAAAACAAGCTTCAAACCAGGGACGTCCGCTCAATATGGCTTGATCTCGGCAAACCAGCTTTGCGCTTACCTGTTCATCATTAACAAGATTGGCTGTCAGATCACCACTGCCAATATCTTCATCAAGTGCTACACGTACACTTGCCTCTATCTCAGCAGTCTTGAGCAGTTCTAAATTAATCATCGATATAGCTTTCTAAATGTGGAATCAACTTTCGGAACGATACGCTACGAAATACTTCTTCTGTAAATTACTCACAAGCCCGGCAAGAAGGATAAGGCTGAGTAGATTTGGCAGCGCCATTAGCAGATTGGTGATATCGGCAATATTCCAGACCAGCTGTAGCGGAACTGCCGCACCTATAATGACAGCCAGGGTATATATTACCCTGTACGGCATCACCGCTTTTTCACCAAATAAAAATTTTGCTGACCGGTCACCATAGTATGACCAGGCTATAATGGTTGAAAAGGCAAACAGGGTTAAGCTAATGCCGACCACAACTGCCCCGCCCTCACCCAGCTCACTGCCAAAAGCTGCAGCTGTTAAGGCTGCACCGACCAGTTCCTCAGGCCGATCTATGTAACTGCCGGTAACAATAATAACCAGCCCCGTCATACTACACACTATTATCGTATCGATGAACGGCCCCATCATCGCCACCAGTCCCTCTCTAACCGGTTCCTTCGTTTTTGCCGCAGCGTGTGCGATTGGGGCAGAACCAAGACCTGCTTCGTTGGAAAACAGGCCTCGCGCAACACCCCAGCGTATTGCCTCACCCACGGCTGCGCCACCAACTGCCCAGGGATTCAGGGCATACGTAAGAATAGTTGAGAATGCAGCAGGAATTTCAGCAATATTACTAAACAGAACTATCATAGCGGCAGTGATATACATCAGTGCCATAAATGGAACGATAGTACTTGCTACTCTGGCAATACGACGGACGCCGCCCAGGATCACTAACCCCACCAGGATGGCCATCACCAGACCAATCACCCAGGCATATTCTTTAGCATCCGGAAGAATATAAACCAGCCCATCAACAACTGAGTTGGCCTGTACCATATTGCCTATCCCAAAAGAGGCGATCAGCGCAAAAAAAGCAAAGGCCATTGCTGTCTTTTTCATCTTTAATCCATTCAGCAGTGTATACATCGGGCCGCCAGCCACCTGCCCATTTTCATCTATTTCACGGAATTTTAGCGACAATGTGCATTCTGTGTATTTGGTTGCCATACCGATAAATGCTGTGATCCACATCCAGAACAGGGCGCCGGGACCGCCCAGTGAAATGGCCGTTGCAACACCGGCAATATTACCAGTACCAATAGTTGCAGAAAGAGCAGTAGCGAGTGCCTGAAAATGTGAAACTTCACCATCATCATCAGGATCGTCATACTTGCCGGTTATAAGCTGGAAGGAATGTTTGAATCCCGTGAGTTGAACGAAGCGCAATCTGATGGTCAGATAAACCCCTGTACCCAACAGCACAAGCAATGTAATAGGACTTCCCCATAAGAAGCCAGAGATCTTACCGGTAAAAACTGTCAGTGTTTCGAGCATTTCTATTTCCTGTTTTATTATTAACAAAACACTGAATTATTCGTCATTGAGAAATACTTAGTGACAAAGCAATCTCAATGAGTTTCTTTAAATGATGTGAAATTACTGTGCTTTAGTGTTCGTAACTGTGAAAGTGCAGCCATTTTGTAGGAAATGCCTGAATGGTGCAATGCCGGGCAAATTCACCATATTGAACGAAATACTTTTCTCTGCGGACCTTTGCGCCCTCTGCGGTTCAATCTTCTTTCAAGTGCAGTAAAAAAATACTATGAAACTATATCATCCAGAAATGACTTGATCTTATCGGTCCAGGAACTCTCTTTCGGGCTATGTCGATTGCCGCCCTCACGCATACTGGCATCAAGTTGCTCCAGCAATTCCTTCTGTTCCTTACTCAGATTTACCGGTGTTTCAACGACCACCTTGCAGAACAGGTCGCCGGGCTGACTGCCTCTGACATTTCGTACGCCTTTACCATTTAAGCGAAACACTTTATCTGTCTGCGTGCCGGCAGGGATTTTCAAATTTGCACGGCCATCAAGAGTGGGGATTTCCAGAGTACCGCCCAATGATAACAGTGTGAAACTTACCGGTGTTTCACAATAGAGGTGGGTATCTTCACGCTGGAAGATAGGGTGTTTTTTCAGATGTATAGCGACATAGAGATCTCCTGCCGCGCCACCATGTGGTGCTGCTTCACCTTCACCGGCGAGTCTGACCTGATCGCCCTCATCGACACCGGCTGGAATTTTAACTGATAGTTTTTTGCGTTTGCTGACTCTGCCCTGACCATGGCAATCAGGGCAGGGATCGGTAATGATCTTTCCCTTGCCGCGACACTGCGGACAGGTCTGCTGTACAGAGAAAAAACCCTGCTGCATGCGCACTTCACCATGGCCCCCGCAGGTAGTGCATGTCCTGGGTGTACTGCCCTTACGGGCACCGCTGCCATTACAGGTTTCACAGGTCGACAATATCGGTACACGAATCTGCACCTCGGTGCCGTTTACTGCATCTTCAAGACTCAGCTCCATGTTATATCTAAGGTCACTGCCGCGATTCTGTCTCTGAGCGCGACGCCCACCGCCAAAGATATCACCGAAGATATCACCGAAAGCATCACCAAAGCCTGCTCCACCGGCTGCCCTCGGGCCACCGCCCATAGATGGATCGACACCGGCATGGCCAAACTGATCATAAGCAGAGCGCTTCTGTGCATTGGCCAGCACTTCATAGGCTTCCTTGGCTTCCTTGAAGCTGGCTTCAGCGCCTTTATTGTCCGGATTACGATCCGGATGGTGCTTCATTGCCAGACGGCGGTATGCCTTCTTTATTTCTGCCTCGGAGGCATTTTTCTGTACACCAAGAACCTCATAATAATCACGCTTGGACATCTTTCTTCTTTATACCCATCCCGAATGACGAAAAGGCACAGCCGTTTCCAGCCGTGCCTTCTTCATCGTATTGATGACCTGTTTCGACGACCAGATTTACTTCTTATCGTCCTTCACTTCCTCGAACTCAGCGTCGACTACATCGTCACCTGCTGTAGCTTCAGGCTGATCGCTACCAGCCGCTTCTGCACCGGCATCTGTACCGCCCGCATTAGCATAAGCCTGCTCTGCAAGCTTGTGACTAGCAGTAGTAAGCGCTTCAGTTTTTGCCTCAATATCGGCCTTGTCATCGCCTTTCAGCGCTTCTTCAAGCTCAGCGGCCGCCGTCTCGATATTTTCCTTATCAGAAGCATCGACTTTATCAGCCAGATCGGACAGTGATTTACGCACCGAATGTAACATGGCATCGCCCTGGTTACGCGCATCAACCAGTTCTTTAGCCAGACGATCTTCATCGGCATGCTCTTCGGCATCACGAACCATCTTTTCGATCTCATCATCACTGAGACCGGAACTGGACTTGATAACGATCTTGTTTTCCTTACCTGTTGCCTTGTCTTTCGCTGTTACATGCATGATACCGTTGGCATCAATATCGAAAGTCACTTCAATCTGCGGCATACCACGTGGAGCAGGCGGGATATCGGTCAGATCAAAACGACCCAGTGATTTATTGCCGGAAGCAATTTCACGTTCACCCTGCAGCACATGTACCGTCACGGCATTCTGATTATCCTCTGCGGTAGAGAAGATTTGTGATGCCTTGGTAGGAATCGTTGTATTCTTTTCGATCAGCTTGGTCATCACGCCACCCATGGTCTCGATACCGAGAGACAGCGGTGTGACATCCAGCAACAGTACATCTTTGACGCCACCACCGAGTACACCGCCCTGTATGGCCGCACCAAGGGCAACTGCTTCATCGGGGTTAACGTCCTTGCGTGGCTCCTTGCCAAAGAAATCTTTAACGGCTTCCTGCACCATCGGCATACGCGTCTGGCCACCGACAAGAATGATATCACTGATTTCAGAGGCCTTAATATCTGCATCTTTCATCGCGATCTTACATGGACCAATGGAGCGTTTAACCAGATCTTCCACCAATGACTCCAGTTTTGCACGGGTTATCTTGGCATTAAGATGCTTCGGCCCGCTGGCGTCTGCCGTAATGTAAGGCAGATTGATTTCAGTCTGCGTGGTTGATGATAGCTCGATTTTTGCTTTTTCAGCTGCTTCTTTCAGACGCTGTAGGGCTATTGCATCACTACGAAGATCTACACCCTGCTGCTTATTAAAATCATCTGCAAGATAATCGATGATACGATGATCAAAATCTTCACCACCAAGGAAAGTATCGCCATTGGTAGACAGTACTTCAAACTGGTGCTCGCCATCAACCTCCGCTATTTCAATGATGGAAATGTCAAACGTACCACCGCCGAGGTCATAAATCGCCACAGTGCGGTCGCCTTCTTTGTTATCCATACCGAAGGCGAGTGCTGCCGCTGTCGGCTCATTGATGATGCGCTTAACATCCAGACCGGCAATCTTGCCGGCATCTTTGGTCGCCTGGCGCTGTGAATCATTAAAGTAGGCCGGCACAGTGACAACCGCTTCTGTCACTTCCTCGCCTAAAAAGGCTTCTGCATCCACTTTCAGCTTCATCAGTACACGAGCGGAAACTTCCGGCGGTGCCATCTTCTTTCCATTGACTTCAACCCAGGCGTCGCCGTTTTTAGCCTTCAGTATTTTGTAGGGCATCAGGTCGATATCACGCTGCACAACATCTTCATTAAACTTGCGACCGATCAGTCGCTTGATAGCATACAGGGTGTTGGCAGGATTGGTGACGGCCTGACGCTTGGCCGGTGCACCAACGACTACTTCATCATCCATATAAGCAATGATAGAGGGGGTCGTGCGATCACCTTCACTATTTTCCAGCACACGAGCCTCCCCGCCTTCCATTACCGCCACACATGAGTTGGTGGTACCCAGATCAATACCGATGATTTTTCCCATTTTTTACGTCCTCGTTGACAATTCTTTAACTGCTTGATAGATAGGGGCTAGGAACAGAAAAACAAGGTTTACGGGTTACGGATTAAGGTTTACGGTTAAAAACCTGAAACCTAACACGTAAAACGTAAAACTCTGTTTTATTTAGCTACCATCACCATCGCTGGACGCAGCAGGCGGCCATTGATGGTAAAACCTTTCTGTATCACCTGCGCGATACAATTGGCATCAATACCCTCGGCTTCTATTAGACCCATTGCCTGATGTTTTTCCGGATCCAGACGTTCACCCTCTTGCGGTGCAATTTCTTCTATATTAAATTTTTCCATCGCTGTCTCGAGCTGCTTCATGGTCAGGTCCAGACCTTCTTTCATTTTCTCCAGAATTTCACGATTTTCCTGGTCCAGATCAATTTTTCTGGCATGATCAAGGCTGTCTCTAACCAGTAATACTTCTGCAGCAAATTTCTCGACCGCAAACTTGCGCGCACTGGCAACATCATTCTCTGCACGGCGACGGATATTTTCAACTTCGGCACGACTACGCAGCGCTTCGTCTTCCGCTTTTGCCAGTGCCTCGCGCATTTCCTCAAACTGTTGATGAGAGACTTCCCGATTATGTTCGTCGAACTCTTCAAGGACTTCTTCAACCTCAACTTCTTCGAGGTCCTGTTCATCTTTTTCTCTCATTTCTTCTTTTGCTTTGCTGGTCATTAGATTCTCTCTGGATAAAAGAAATTATAT
Source organism: Gammaproteobacteria bacterium (assembly GCA_036986095.1). GTDB lineage: Bacteria > Pseudomonadota > Gammaproteobacteria > BMS3Bbin11 > BMS3Bbin11 > BMS3Bbin11. The sequence continues at coordinate 7,852 of BTQX01000010.1, read as the reverse complement.
TGCCATTAGGTGGGGATATTGCTCAAGGTTTCAAGCCCTTAGAGACAGGAAATTGAGGCCGTTTAACTACTCAGTGCATTCGACAATAAACGGGCAGTAATATCGACGATCGGGATGATACCTTCATAATCCATGCGGGTTGGACCGACGACTCCCAGTGTGCCGACCCGCTCACCCTCCCGGTAGAACGACGTTGTAACAACTGAACAATCGGCAAAGGCCTTATAGCCAGATTCCTCACCGATAAATATCTTGATTCCCTCAACGCCCAGACTGCGTTCCAGCAGATCCAGCAGGTCCTGTTTGGTCTTGAAGGAGCCCAATAATCGCCTCAGGGTCTCATTATTACTCAGATCCGGGATATCAATGAGTTGCTCTTCGCCGCTGACCATCAAATTATTTTCTGCCACTGCTCCATCATCAAAGGCCTGTCTTGCCAGGGAAATCGCCTCCTTAATAACCTGGTTCATGCCTGCTGTGTCTTTTTCCATACGTTGGAGCAGCATCATTTTGACACTGTCCAGCGCCTGGCCGCTAAAGGTTTTGTTAAAGAAGTTGGCCGCCTCTACCAGTTCTGATGGAGAATATTCCCTGGCGATAGTTATCACTCTGTTTTGCACACGCCCGTCTTCACTGACCAGAATAACCAGCAATCGACTATGCCCCAGATTCAGAAATTCAATCTGTTTAAATATTTCCTGGTCGGTGTTCGACACCATAACAACACCGGCAAAGCGGGTAACATCCGACAGCAGGCTGGAGGCGGAAAGCACCAGCATATCGACATCGACCTCGCCAGAAAAACTTGCAGCAAACTCCTGGCTCACAACGGATGTCACCGGTTTAATCTGAATCAACGAATCCACAAACAACCGGTAACCGCTTTGGGTAGGCACTCGCCCGGCTGAGGTATGGGGAGCATGTACCAGTCCCATTTGTTCCAGATCCGCCATCACATTTCTGATCGTTGCGGCACTCACACTCAGGCCAGAACTTTTCAGTAGCTGTTTAGAGCCAACTGGCTGCCCACCCTCAATATATTGCTCGATCAGAGTTTTTAGCAGGATTTCAGCACGTGTATTGAGTGATTCGGCCATCTGGTGATATTTATTGTGAACAATTTTTCTGTAACATAGAGAGTATATTCCTGAATAATAGACATTATACTCATCGGCTGGTGACAATAAAGTTCATCCTTAAACTCTTCCGTTCTATCGGCAAGTCGATTAATCTCTATGTTTAGATATTAGGAGCCTGACATTAAATGTCACTAGTCTTTAAAACCGTATCAGTATTCTCTCGACAAAATGATCCAACCGCACGGACGGTTGCCGATCAGTTAGAGGAGTGTCTGCTAAAACTGGGTTGTGAAGTTAAGCGACAGGAAAATGAAGATGCCAGCAAAACGGTTGCCGATCTGGCCATTGTGGTTGGCGGTGACGGCACCTTATTACATATCGCACGCCAGATTGCAGCACAGGATATTCCGCTGGCAGGCATTAATCTTGGTCGTCTGGGTTTCCTGGTAGATATTCCCCGCGAGGACATGGCAAAAATTCTGCAGGAAATCCTGTACGGCAGCTATCAGCAGGAGGAACGAATTCTGCTGCATGCCAGTCTATCCCGTACCGGAGAAGTCATACACCGTGCTGAAGCCCTGAATGATGTTGTGGTCAGCAAGGGTGAACTGGCACGTTTAATTGAGTTTGAGACCCTGGTCGATGACACACATGTCAACTCAGCGCGAGCAGACGGTATTATTATTGCCTCACCAACGGGTTCTACGGCCTATGCCCTGTCAGCCAATGGCCCTATACTGGCGCCAGAGCTGGAAGCCCTTGCAGTAGTACCTATCTGCCCGCATACCCTCAGTTTCAGGCCGTTGGTCATCAGTAGCCAGAGTTGTGTATGCATCCGTATGCTGGACAGCGGGCAGGACAACAGCTATCTCAGTTTTGACGGTCAATCCGCAGTGCGCCTGCAGGACGGCGATACGGTTGATATAAAAATGGCCGAGCATCGTATTAAATTACTACGCCCAGTAATTCACAGCCATTATGATGTCTTACGTGCCAAACTGGGCTGGGGCTGAGATCTGTATATCTTGTAATGTTCCACACAAAATAAACCTCAAATGCTCTCATCCCTGTATCTTAGAAATTTCGTGATTGTTCGTGAGGCAGAACTCGGTCTGTGCGACGGCATGACAGCAATCACCGGTGAAACCGGAGCCGGTAAATCTATACTCATCGATGCACTGAATCTGGTGCTCGGTGGGCGCACGTCCAGTAACGTCATCCGGCACCGGGAAGATCATGCCGAGATCATCGCCGCTTTTGATATCAGTGCTTGCACTGAAGCCACTGTCTGGCTTAAAGAGCAGGCACTGTATGCTGAGCATGAATGTATCTTACGCCGAATTTTACCCCACAGCGGGCCCAGCCGTGGATTCATCAATGGCCGACCCGTCACCATGCAGCAGCTAAGACAACTCGGCGACCTGCTGGTTGATATTCATGGCCAGCATGAACATCAATCGCTGCTGCGGCTGAATGACCAGCGCGAGATACTGGACTCCATCACCGACCACCAGCCGGCACTCGATATACTTGCCGGGCATTTTGAAGATATTCAGCTTTGCCAGCAGCAACTTGATCATCTGCGCAGTGTTGATGGCAATGGTGAAGACCAGATCGAATTATTACGTTTTCAAACCAATGAACTAGAACAACTGGCGCTGGAAGAAAATGAAATAGATGCGCTTGAAGAAGAACACCGCCGCCTGGCCAATGCCAGTGATCTGATAACCGGTATTAATGAAAATCTTCATCGCCTGAGTAATGATGACTATACTGCAATAGAGCAACAGCTGAATCAGGTGATTAACGGCCTGCAGCAGCTCGAACGATTCGACCCGGCACTGTCCAATATCAATCAGCTGCTGCTGAATGCCAGCATCCATATCGATGAGGCCAGTGTTCTACTGAGACATTATCTCGATCAGATGGACAGCGACCCACAACGTATGGACTGGGTCAATCAACGGATGGGAAGTATTCATGATCTTGCGCGCAAACACCACATAAACCCTGGCGAACTATCGGCCCAACTAAGCAACCTGAAGCAACAATTACACAATCTGGAATCCGGTGAAAAACGGATAACAGAACTGGAAAAAGAACTCACAGAGCATTTTACAAAATACCAGGAACAGGCAAAAAAAGTTTCTCAGCGACGCAGGTTAACAGCCATCGGGCTTTCTGAAGAAGTCACAGCACGCATGCAGAAACTGGGCATGGAAGGCGGGAGTTTTGTCATTAAATTAAGCGATACTGAGCCGGGCAATCCCAGACGTCACGGTCTGGATAAAATCGAATATCTGGTTGCTGCAAACCCCGGACAATCCCCACAGCCCCTGAACAAAGTCGCTTCAGGTGGTGAATTGTCACGCATCGCCCTGGCACTTCAAGTCTGTGTGATGGAATCATCTGCCATTCCGACACTGGTTTTCGACGAAATTGATGTCGGCATCGGTGGTCGGGTAGCAGAAATCATCGGTCAGCAGCTGGCAAAACTGGGTACTGTTCGACAGGTTCTGTGCATCACACACCTGGCACAGGTAGCCGCCAATGCACATCAACAAATATTGATCAGCAAATCCAGTGATCCGGTAGAAGCCTGCATAGACTCCCTGGAAGAAAAACAAAGAGTGGAAGAAATTGCCCGTATGATGGGAGGGATTGATATCACTGAGCAGACGCGTGCGCATGCGGTGGAGATGCTGAAACAGGCGAATGGGTAAAAACAGATTAAGGATAAAGGATTAAAGAGGAAAGAAAAATCTGTGTTGACCTTCTTTTAGCTTTAAACTTTAGACTTTTGATTTCTTTTCGAACACTTGCCGTTCCTTTTCATGCCCCCGCAGACCCCATAAAGATACAGGCTATGGTCATCGATACAGAAGTCTGATTCTTCGGCGACCTGTTTTTGACGGTCTTCAATCCGCGAATCAAAAAACTCAAATACCTCGCCGCATTCTACGCAAACCATGTGATCGTGGTGTTTGCCTTCATTTAGCTCAAAAACTGAGCTGCCGCCTTCGAAGTGATGACGTATCACCAAACCTGCTCCTTCAAACTGGGTCAGGACGCGATAAACAGTAGCCAGGCCGATATCCTCATCAGCATCCAGCAATTGGCGGTAGACATCTTCTGCCGTTAAATGGCGCTGGTCGCTAAGCTCAAGCAGGCTAAGAATCTTCAGCCTGGGTACAGTCGTTTTCAGTCCAACCTTCTTCAGGTCTGTTTTATCCGGCATTTACTGCTCCAGAGAGTCATTTGAAGGGTCTAAAAAGTAGTCTGTTCCGATAGTATCAGTTATCATTCCATGTTGTCTAAAAGAGTAAGGGCACCTCTATTAATTCTGGATGATTAGATTGCGATTCAAAACCTGTCATATCAAGGCAAGGATCGCACGTAATAGCTAGCTATTGCGAAGATTCTTAACGCAGAGATGGCAGGTTTTGAATACAATATGATTGTTCATGGATTAATTGAGGTGCCCTTGAGAGTTAATTTTCGTATGTCGAAATATTTACGTATTACAGGAATACTTCTGGCCTTGCTATTGCTTGCTTCGTGCATCAAAACCTATAAGCATGATATACAGCAGGGTAATATCGTTGATCCTGATCGTCTGGCCAGACTAGAGCTGGGTATGAGCAAAAATGATGTTCAGGCCTTGATAGGCACATCAATGCTGCAGGATAGCTTCCACCCGGATCGCTGGGACTACTACTACTCACTACGCAAGGCAAGGGCAAAGAATACAGAACAGCAATTGATTACCCTCTATTTCAAAGACGGTAAACTCTCACAAATAATCAGTGACGTGATAAAGAAGGCTGAAACTCCAAACAGCGAGACAAAAACTGTAGTGATTGACGAAAGGCCCGCTACAGGTGGAATAATCCAGCGCAGCTGGGATAAGGTCTGGAAATAGACGTGGATTCGAGATTAAGGGCTAAGGATTAAGGATTTTCAAAATCATTGTCTGCTTTTCTTTCATCTTTCGTCCTTTATCTTTCCTCTGATTTTCGCCCTCTGTTTACGCATTTCCTTCGGGTCGGCAATCAATGGCCGGTAAATCTCTACCCTGTCACCCGTATGCAAGACTGCATCTCTCTTTGCGGGCTTACCGAAAATCCCTGTTTTATTTACCTCAAGATCGATTTCGGGGTATTTTTCCATGATCTTCGACTGTCTGATGGCATCATCCACTGTTGCCTGCTCGGGCAACTCAACATTTATAACGGTCTGCTCATCAGGCAAGGCAAAAATGACCTCGACATGAATCGTTTTCACATCTTCTGATGCAAAATTTGATAAATCGCTCATAAACTTCTTGGGCCATATATTTCAACCGCTCGCTTCTGAAAAGCATCCACCATACCATCGGCGATCTTACTGAAAACCGGACCTATAACGGCACGGGCAAGTCTGTTGGAAAAATGAAATTCAAGATCAAACATAATCTTACTTGCCTGCTCATCCAGATCGATAAATTGCCAGACACCGCTAAGATAACTGAAGGGACCGTCTTTCAGATTCATGTTGATCTGCCTGCCCACTTCATGCTTATTTACAGTTGTAAAAGACTGTTTGACGCTTTTGAAAGCAATATCAACCTGCGCTGTCACTTCATCGCCCTCCTCCTGCAACACTCGGGCACCGCTGCACCATGGAAGGAACTCACCATATTTTGGTACATCTGCTACCAGGTGGTACATTTCTTCTGCCGTGTAGTGAACCAGAGCGGAATGCTTAATTCTTGGCACGTGAGCTATCCTCTTTGTATATAGGAACCTCTGATCAATTCATGAACTCGCATCTTACGCCTAAGATATCCATTTTTTCGTTGCAAACCTGAATATTTTAGTTCGCAACCTGCTTCGTCCAGAATTAATTTGCGGTCCCTTAGATAACCCCGAACAGGTTCATGATGACAACCAGAACCAGCGCAGGCGCAATATATTTAATCAGGAACTGCCATAAAATGTAACTATGTCCCAGTGCCAGTTCTTCTCTGCTATGTTTTTCTTTCATCATCCAGCCAGCAAAGATGGCAATTAGAAATCCACCAGCCGGGAGCATAATATTTGCTGTAAGGATATCCAGAATATCAAACACACCATTATGTTTAACTGTCCCCAGGAAATTAAAATCGAATGCCCATTGACTGAATGAAAGAACCGTTGCTATACCCACCAGCCAGGTAGCCACACCACACCAGACTGCTGCCATGACTCGAGACATGCCACGATTCTCAATCAACCAGGCAACTGCAGGCTCAATCAGAGATATTGATGATGTCCAGGCTGCAATGACGATAAGAACAAAAAACAGGGTACCGAATATTAGTCCACCTGGCATCTGTGCAAAAGCCAGTGGCAGTGTCTGGAAGATAAGCCCCGGACCCGCTCCAGGTGTCAATTCAGGAAAGCTAAAAACTATGGGGAAGATGGCCAGTCCAGCTAACAGTGCAACACCGGTATCAGCGATAGAAATAATTATCGTTGTCCTGGCTATGGATGCATTATCAGGCAGATATGAACCATAGATCATGATGGCCCCCATGCCCAGACTGAGGGTAAAAAAGGCATGTCCCATTGCAGTTAAAATGGCCCCACCCGTTAATTTACTGAAATCAGGTTTGAACAGAAAGTCGACCGCTTCACTGAAATACCCGGTATTCATCGCATAGCCAACCAATACCAGTAACAATACCAGCAGTGCAGGCATCAGATAGCGCACGGCCGTTTCAAGTCCTTTTTTTACACCACGGGCGACGACCACCATCGTCATGACCATAAAGATGGTATGCCAGGCCAGCAGCCTTTCAGGATCCGAAACCAGCTCAGAGAAAATATTTTTTATGTCGACACTGTTTGCAGACTGAATAGCACCAGAGCCTGTCCTGAATACATAAGCCAGCGCCCAGCCGGCAATCACGCTGTAATAGGACAGGATAAGAAATCCTGCCAGCACGCCCATCCAGCCTATCCAGGACCATATTCCATGTCGTCCTTCTGCCTTCGCCAATGAGCGCATAGTATTAATCGGACTCTGCCTGCCTCGTCGACCAAGCATGACTTCTGCCATCATTATTGGAATCCCTATCAGAGCGACACTAACCAGATACACCAGAACGAAAGCCCCACCTCCATATTCACCCGTTATATAGGGGAACTTCCAGATATTTCCCAGCCCTACCGCCGACCCGGTAGCGGCCAGAATAAAGGCCCAGCGGCTGGACCATTGGCCATGAATTGACACGTTCTTTACTTCACTCATCCATGTTTACTCATATTTATAGAGGTACCCGGTTATCTGCAAACGCCAATTTTATCTTAAACCGGCTTCGTTGTTAGCCCAATTTGTGATTGAATGCGCTTTTTATAACATAACATACCGACACACCCAAACGACCGGAATAACCATGTCCAGTAAATCGAACAAGGGGAAAAAGAAAAGCTCACCGGGCAGCACTATTGCCCTCAACAAGAAGGCAAAATTTGACTACCACCTGGAAGAAAGGTATGAGGCAGGCATGGTACTGGAAGGCTGGGAAGTCAAGAGTATGCGTGAGGGCCGCACACAGCTGAAAGAAAGCTATGTAATTATCCGCAATGGTGAACTGTTCCTGTTCGGCGCCCATATTTCCCCGCTGATCTCTGCCTCAACCCATATCCACCCGGATCCGACACGAATGCGTAAGCTGCTGCTGAACCGGCGAGAAATCAGCCACCTGATTGGCTCGGTAGATCGAGATGGCTATACCCTGGTGCCGGTTG
>BTQX01000009.1:0-23634 GCA_036986095.1 Gammaproteobacteria bacterium | reverse complement strand
CTATATTCCTGATTTCCGATCAACAATACATATATGGTCTCGTATTTTCCTCCTTGACTCCGGTTGCTCTGGTTGCGCCTCATTTTTCCAGATTACAGGAAACTGATGCCGAAATCGCTTATCTTCTTGTATTGTTTTCAATGATACTTTACCCAATCATTGCACCAGCCATTCTGTATTTACTGTTTTCCACGTCGCTGTCGATCAATATCATTCCACTAGCTCGTTATATGGTCATCCTTACCTTGTTACCCACGTTGCTAAGTTTTACTGTAACGCGTTTTATGCCAAAATTGTGTACGCGTATTCTGCCCTTTGATGCATTTATCAATATTGGAGCTCTCTCAGTACTGGTTTTTTCATTATTTGGCACAGCAGCAGGTCGAATTGGATATAGTTACCTGGATATGAAGGATATTCTATTGTTGCTTGGACTGGTATTCTTTCAGGATTTTGGTGTATTTTTCATTGCCAGGCATCTTCTTAAGCAACGCTTTAACGACCGAATAGTTCTAGCAATGGCTATGAGTATGGGTATGAAAAATGTGGCCATCGCTGCCGGAATATTGCTCGTATACGACCCGCGGTCTTCACTCGTGCCCGCCCTTGCATTTATCGCTCATGCATTCTTTTTTACTTATCTCGGCCGTCGACGATTCCTTGAAACCACTTCTATCTGATATTGTAACATCCATGCAAACATCCCAATAATGGTTGACAGGAACAACGAGAATAAACAGCATCAATCAATTTTTTCACAGGAAAGTTTCTCGACGAAGGGCTGAACCGATTTAGCCGATGCCATTGAAATAAAATACCTGATATCCAGTAAACGACCCGATGTAGAACAAAATAGAAATGCATTGACAGCATAATTTTTTGAAGTCTCCCGGTCACAGCTACCAAAAACGTACCGGTCATTTGCAAAACCAACAAAATATCGTAACAGGCCGCCGGTGACTGGCACTTCATGATAAATGGGCTTGTATGCTTCAGGGCAATCCACATATTCTGTATGTTGCCCTTTGTATCCAACCCGCTGGCGCTCAAATAGCGACGAAAATAACATCACCTTTTCCTGTACTAATTTTTCGGCTATTTTCTGGTTGATCTGTTGTATTTCAGTGATTTCCAAATACTCATTGGTAGAGCTGAATTCGTAATAGTCAATATCATCTGTTAGTACGCTGTGTTCCACAAGAAATCCGAACCGGTAAATGGGTTTATCAATTTTTTTATTAAAAAGCTGATAACTACCATATAACGCCCCTATCAGGATAAGGATGAGAATTGCAATCTTTCGCTGAAAATACTGTATTTCCATTTCGATATATGATCCAGTTATTACTCAATTTTCTCTTCTAGAAGCCTGGTTTTATATTGCAGCAGTAATGCCGCCAGCTTGCGCGAAATCATTTTTTTTTCGTTTACAAGGTTCGTTTTCTCTCCAGGATCTGATTTCAAATCGTAAAGTTTTCTGAAGCGTCCATATTGAACTATATACTTCCAGTTGTTATAACGTATGAACTCATCAAATCCATTACGCCCAAAAAATATTCTCTCTTTACTTATTCTCCCTGCAATTACCTGATCATATGTTTCAATAGAAAACCTGTGTTCCGGTTTTACGTTCAAGATTCGCAGTATACTCGGTACCAGACTTATCAGGGCAACAGGCTCAGGCACATGAACAGCTTGATCCATGCCCGGCATTCGTATCAATAATGGTACACTCACAGCTGACTGATATGCTGTACCATGATTAAAGATGTTGTTGTCACCCAATCCTGTTCCATGATTGGCATACAGGACGATAATTGTCCGCTTGAGCAATTCATCATCAAGAGAATCAAACAATTTTTTTATAACAATGTCACCATATCTAACCTGACCAGCATAGATAGCCCGTTCAACCTGTCGATTGATTTCCTTCGACTGTTTTCGATTTCTTTTAAGTAAAATCCCTTCCTTTTTTTTTCCAAATCTATCCTTATAACTATAGATACTCTTCCTGGCATCAAATGGCGTAGCAATCTTTGAGTTCACAGGCCGGCGATATTGATGGTTATGTAAATACGTTGCTCGGAACAGTAGAAAAAATTTCTGATCGCCTGCCTTGGCCAGGCTATGTTGGAGTATTTCCACCATATCATCAAACAGTAAATCTGATGACCATTGTGAAAATTCGTCGAATCCACGATCAAGATACACCGCTTTCCCAGCTCTACCGCCCTGATTAATGCTGATGGTTTTATATCCCGCATTTTTTAACATAGATGCTACCGAGGTTAATGCTGTTAACTGCTTTTCGATTTTTCGTTTTTCTTTCTCATCCTGTTTATCAAATTGATCAATAATAATAGGGCGTATATTTATCTTATGTGCCGGCGTTACCGTCAGCACGGCAGTATTACTTAGAAAGGTTTCACCAGCAGGTGACGTGACATCGTGAAAAATTATAGATTTTGAGAAAAACTGGTCTATATTTGGTGTCAGCAAACTACTCCCTAACAAGCCAATAAACTCCGGTCGAAGTAATTCAATATTCAGGAAAATTACATTACAGTCAGGGCACTGCATGGTCAGATCCCGATGATTTTCCGCATAAGCTACATTCGTGATCAATAACGCTGCCATAAATGACAACCAGCACCGGTAGAGATAGACATGACATCGGCACAATTGCCAGGTATCGGATATGTCCCTGGTCATTTTCGGTAATTGATCTCGACTGAATTCGATAACACGATGCGTAAGCTTTCTAGATCGATCATATTTGTTTCAACAGTAGTCACCTTCCCAACACTATTAATGACAATTAGATAATCACACAGTACCATCGCCTCGCCAGCATCATGTGTCACAATTATTGCGTTGGTTTTATTTGCTTCTAGAGTACGCTTAAAAAAATCGCGAACGGATTTCCGTGTCGTTTCATCCAGAGCTGAAAACGGCTCATCCATCAAAATGCATTGTGGCGACACTGCCATGGCTCGCGCGAGACCAACTCGCTGCTGCATACCTCCTGAAAGTTCCCGAGGATACAATTCGGCGCACTGTTCAAGTCCCATTGCTTCAAGTAAGTTACAAACTTTCTCTCGACGATCTGCCCTGGATATTTTTGTCGCGAGCAAACCTAATTCAATATTCTTCGAAACACTTTTCCAGGGGAAAAGATTGTGATCCTGAAACACAACGGGGCGGTTTGCCGAAGGTCTTTTTACGATCTCATCATGTACACAGATAGAACCCTTCATCGCCATTTCAAATCCTGCAATCAGATTCAACAAAGTCGTTTTACCAATTCCACTCGGACCAAGAATTCCAACTATGGGCTGATCAGTTGAAACCGATAAACTCAATTCATGAAATAGAGGCCGGGAGGGATATCCAAACGATAAATTCGCAATATTCAACCACCTATCGTTCATTAGTTAATCTCGCCAGCTATTCAGATGTCCGCTAATATGCTCAAGTAACATATTACTGAAATAACCCAGCAACCCGATTGTCAGCAAGTAAACGTACATTCGGGAAATTTCAAGATTTTGGCTGAATAACTGTATACCATAACCCAGACCACTTGCAGCGCCCATCATCTCAGCAGCAACAACGGAGAACCAGGCCAGACCAACACCTATGCGTAGCCCATGCGCAATATCCGGTAGCGCAGAAGGAAGAATGACATCAGTTAACAGGAGTCGATGATTGCACCCCAAACTGGCAGCTGCATGCAAGTGAGACGGATTGACATTACGTATACCCTGCACCATACCCAGCCAGATTGGAAAAAAGGCACCAAGGGCAACAATAGCAATCGCTGGTTTATCACCGACCCCAAACGCTACCAGTGCGAGAGGAACCCAGGCAATCGGCGGCACTGGTCGCAGTACTTCTACACCTCCGGCTACATAATCTGGGAAAGTCTTCCAGTACACCGAGACCAACGCCATTAAACTGGCCAGCAGAAAACTCAAAAATACTCCGGCGGCAACACGGTAAACACTTGCGAGAATATCCTGGGCCAGCCAACCCCTGACTGACAGGTCAAATATACTGGAAATCACATCTCCCAGCGGTGGTAGCAATACACCTGCTGATGACTCGAATAATAACCAAACTACGAGCAAGACCAACAGCCCGGTCAGGGATCGTAAGTGCCGCAGAAAGCGCTGTTTTTTTTGTCGAACTGACATATCTCTAATTAGATGTTGTATCCTTAATTCTGGATAGCTCATTGCTGTCAAGTGGCATATTTTGAAAAGACTGAACTATTCCAGTTTCCAGTTGTGCTGATATATCAAGAGGCGATGAGAGTATTTTGTGGACAAGTAGATATTTCTGCGCTTCTTCCAGTATTTCCATATCTCCATCTAGAAAAACAAAGCGTTGCCTGGCTGGATCTGTTGTCCAGCGATTTGGTTCAATAGATGCTGCTTCATCAAGCACCATATCGCTCACATTTAATCGAGATTGCTTTGAGAACAGTTGATTTACCCTTTGTGGGTTGTTTGCATAGTAGTACCAGCTCATTCTGAATGCCTGAAGAAAACGTTTGAGGTCATCTTTACGTTTTAACATTTCGGGAGAAGCAACGACGACGGATACTACTTTGCCGCATTGCAACATGCGTGCTTTACCCTGTTCCTGAAAGACTGCAGGCAGCGGGTCAAAACCAAACAGCGCATCAACACCACTCCATGAACTCTCACTCCCCTCTCGTGAAAGCAGAGCTGATTGTTGAGCCATATCCAGCTTTCCAACCCGCAAACTGTCGACATCGACAGAGGCTTCACGCAATGCCTGCAATGCAACACGTTCTGCCGCTGCACCGACCGGCCCCATCACGGTTTTTCCTGCCAGTTGTGACAACTCGACAATAGGAGATTTGCTGGGTACATAGATACAGACCCTGTTATACATCATGCGAGAAACAATACGGTAACCCGGGTCTTTTGACATGAGTACCAGCGCTGGATGGTCAGCGGTCAATAATATATCCACTTCACCGGCGAGTGCAGCCTTATTCAATGGCCCGCCATAGGCGAAACCGGCGTAATTGATATTCAGGTTGTTCAACCGGGGTATGTTGGTATGCTGCAGTCCCATCACCAGTTGCCCCTGAGTAGCCCATGGGACCTGCCAACCAAGACGTATTGTCGTCTCACTTCCATGGCCTGGTGCAGTTATCAGGTGACTCAATAAAATAGAAATTAATATCACTGAAATACGCATAGTTTTCCTCTTTTATTTAGGGAACCTCTGATTTACTCGTCATTGAGGAACGCTGCAACGAAGCAATCTCTAAGTGTTTGATTATATGATATGAGGTCGCCGCGCTTCGCTCGTAATGATGGGTTTTTTGAATTAAATCAGAGGTTCCTTAGTTCTAGTGCTGATTGATTATAACGCCAATTGGACATTTAGATATATTGTCGAAAAATAACAAGATTACAAATTGTGCTGAACTCTTACGCATTTTTTCATAATATCCATATCGATGTTAACATAGATTAAACTAATCAATATCTGATGGAACATGAGTAAACTTGATGTACAACAGCAACTCCGGGGATTCGAGAAATTTTTAAATGGAGAGCATTTTTTTATCGTTGGTCTGCCAAAATCCGGGACAACCTGGGTACAGCATTTACTGAACTCCCATGAGGATGTTATATGTCGTGGCGAATCACATTTTTTTGATATCCTTTTTCCTCAAATTCAACGGAGTTTTCAACATTACAATAAAGAAATACTAAATCAGGGCGGTATAGTTGCCCATCTGAAAGAGTACGGTGGCCATGTAGAATCGTTAAACTACAGAATCGATGACACCCACCTGGTTTTGCTCTACTGTATCTATATCATGTTCAGGAAATGGATTGACTCAGATGGTAATGCTCTTATACTGGGAGAGAAAACCCCTGATTCAATTCGCCATCTAAACCTGATCAATTCTCTTCTGCCCCGATCAAAAATCATTCATGTTATTCGAGATGGCCGGGATTGCGCGACATCAGCCTGGTTTTTTAATCTTAGCGGAATGAAGAGCAATAAAATTGTTACACAAAGTTTTGATAATTTTGCCTCCAGGTTCCTGAAAGAATGGAAGTCCAATATCACCATGGCACAAACCATGGGCATAGAATTAGGTGACCGTTACTGTGAAGTGAGATACGAAGCATTACTGGAACAAACCAATCTTGAAGTAACCAAACTCGCACGCTTCCTTGGAATAAGAGACGAGCATAAAATAGTCGAACAATGCGTCCGTAACGCGTGCTTTGAAAAAATGGGTGACGGCCATCCACAAGGACATGAATTAAAAACTGCTTTTGTACGTAAGGGTATTAGCGGCGACTGGAAGAACCACTTCAGCGCTGATCTCAGCCACCGCGCATGGAGTATCGCCGGCGATTTACTGGATTCACTTGATTACCCGTCATCATGACTAAAGATTTCGTTAACAATCTAAAGTGCAGTGAAAATCTTCATCTGATTTTGCAAGATCTTATAAAGCTTCAAAATATGCAATTATTTTTTCTTGGAGGATTTATCAAATCTGGTACGACCTGGATTGAACGGCTACTAGATGCCCATCCTGAAATCGCATGCAAGGGAGAAGCCCATTTTCCGAGCCTTCTCGAACCAGCGGTGAGAAAGTCTATCGCACAGTACAATAGCGTAATTCCGAATAAAGGCAATTGGGAACGGCTAAAAAATGAAGACATGCAACAAATACAGGCATCCGAGTATTGTTATACTGAAAAAGATTTCGACAACATATCGACAATGAGTATCCAGTTATTGATGTCAAAATGGTGCAACGAAAGCAAGATCAGGGCCGTCGGAGAAAAAACCCCAAATAACGCCCAGTATTTCCCAAGGCTACTTCAATTATTTCCGGGGGCAAAATATATCTACATCGTTCGGGATATTCGTGATGTTATTGTATCAGGCTGGTTTTTCAATTTAGCTCTCGACTCTGCAGGTACCATGAGTGAATTCAGATCCATACATCATTATGGTATTGTCATCGCACAAAATTGGGTACAGGAACTTGCGAATACTCTCAAGTTTGTCGAACAGTACAATTCTCAGGCTATGGTGATTAAGTATGAGGATCTATGGCATGATCCGCAAAAAAACACAGGAAATCTTCTGCAGTTTCTGGCTGTCAAGAATACTGAGGAATTAGTAAAGTCCTGCTTGCATAAAACGAATTTTTCTACTTTGTCAGGAGGCCGAAAACGCGGCAATGAAAATCGTGGATCATTTTACCGCAAAGGCATTATTGGTGACTGGAAAAACCATCTCAAGCATGAGACCCTGGTAGAAATTGAAATGTACTGCGGTGCAATGCTGGATCATCTAGACTATGAACAGTATCGGCCATAATTCATCATGTCAGAATTAATCAAGTTTCATGTCATTTCTGACAGCCTGATCTGCCACTTCAATGGTGCCAAGAATTTCACTCAGTTGTTTGTGTTGTATAAATTGCCATGTTTTGTGTAATGCAAATGGCCGATTATTGTAACAACGTTCAACAGCAAAATGAGACGCCACTAAATCATCTGGCAAGTGGTAGTGATCTGACTGCAATCTTAACATCATGGATATAAAAATTGATTCGTCAGGAATCAGTAGTGGATTGGTGTTACATTCACTACAGATTTTTATCATAACCGACTTTCTCCGCAATGAGATACCGCTACCAAAAGAGCACCAGGGAGAAACATCCTCCTGCCTCCAAAGTGCAGCCACATAATCATATTCCAGGAACTCATCAATACCGCCGTGACAGATGATAGATTCTGTATCGAGCATCAATAAATATTCACCAGCAATCTGATTCCAGAAGTCTACCCTGCGTTTGAGTTTATTCACATTTACCCCTGTCTTCAGAACAGGGTGTATTTTCACGCCCGAGCAAACCTTAGTAAACTCCTCCGCCCAGTGTGCAAGAGCTGGACTTGTCACCAGCTGAAAACCCCAATCATCGCCAAGCATCACTCGGGAATTGAGCATGACAAACTCCAAATACGGAGATCGCTTTTCTAGCAGACACACAATTTGACGGTCTGAAACACTTGAAAACGATCTTGTCTCCAGTGTTCGCAGCAGGGGCAACTGTTTTTGTATAAAATTTTTCCACACCGCAAGAGACTGGGCGGTATCGGAAGGAGGTAATCGCCCAGTGTCAAATACATTACCCGTGGGTGCATGTTTAGACTGAATTTTAGTACTCATAGAATTCCCTGTGCAAGACAATTCATCTTCATCTGCGATATCTATCCATAATCGATTAGGCCAAGCAGCAATTCAAGCTTTTGTGGTGTGAGATAGCTCCAGGTTTTATGTAAACCGATCGGCGAAGGTGAGTATATCGACTCGACGGAAAATTGAGCTGCTGTCTCTACATCCGGTATTTTAAACGACCCAGGTCGTTGTTGATTACATAGCTGCATGTTGATGCAAAAATACAGATCTTCGGTAAAAATCACAGAGGGGTTGGGAATAGGGTTGTCAATAGACGCCTCAGCAATCCGCAACATGGCCGATCGACTACGCAATGACAGACCACCATTGCCAACACGGCAGTTCGGAGAAATCGCTATCTCAGTACGCCAGGGTGCTCCGATATAGTCCCATTCCAGAAATTTGCCAATGCCCGGCTGAACTAACAAACAATCCAGTTCTATCCAGAGCAGTGTTTCAGCACTTAACCTGCGCCAGGTATCGGCACTTTTCTTCAAAGAATTATATTGAGCTGAACCGAGGTTTTCAGTTTGTAAATCATGAAATCGAACAGTGCCCCAATCTCTTGTCAAGTTCTTCAAGTAGTCCCAGTTTTCCGGTCCGGCAAAAATCTCCAGTCCCCATCCCTCACCTGCAAAATACAGGGTGTTTCTCAGCACATATTCGAGATTCGGGTGCAAGCGGGGTTCCATAAGTACAATGCTGCAATCTGCATTGGCTGGAATCACTGGTACGGGTAAGCTGCGGACACGCGAGTATGTTTGATCAATAAACTCTTGCCAATATTGTTCGCCAGGATTGTGGCCCATATCCGTCATCTATCTGTAAATGATTGAATTCTACAAACCAGTTTGGTTTCGATCACTATCCACTAATGCAGTACCAATTTGATCAACTACATGACTCCAGTCACCAATTTCTCTCTGTCTAAACAGGCGCATTGAAGGATACCAGGGTGAATCTGTGCGATTTTCAAGGTACCGCCAACAATGCGAATACCATAACATGGTCCATACGGGTTTACCGAGAGCACCCGCCAGATGAGAGACGGCGGTATCTACTGAAATTACAAGATCCAGATTAGCAATGACAGCAGCAGTATCTGCAAAAGTATTCAGTTCGTCTGCTATATCTACAAGTGAAGTACACCCCGTTTGCTGAATCTGATCCCGGGCAGGGCCAATCTGGAGTGAAAAGTAGCGGATATGTGGAAGCTGAAATAAGGGTAAAAGATGCTCCAGCCTGCAGGAACGAAATTTATCGTCTTTCTGTACAGGGTTCCCTGCCCACACGAGCCCCACGTTTATTTTTGACGAATCAATTCGATTTCGCCAGTAGTGATTTTTCTCTATATCTGTATTAATGTAAGGCACTTTCCATGTCATATTGTCAGGTGTCGTTCGGTACAGGCCCGGCAGGCTCATCAAAGAGATCCTATAGTCATAATTGCCTTCGCTCGACTGCACTTCATTTTTATTTCTCGCAAGCAAATCATCTATTTCAGCCAGGCTGGCAAACAGTGAATGCAAACTACGATCACACACGAGGGCAAGCCGGCCAACCTTTGGTCTGACCAGAGAAAGATAGCGAGCAAAATGCAAAGTATCACCGATACCTTGCTCAGCAAATACCAGCAGCGATTTACCCGGAAGATCACGACCATCCCATTGAGGAAGAGAAGATTCCTGGTACAGAGAAAACTCAGAAAACAGCAGACGACTCTCAAAAAAGCGCCAGCCCTCTAGCCATTGTCCCGAGCGCAATAACGCGTATGCAAGGCCAAGTCTGGCATCGGTAAAGTTGGACCGACCGGCTATAACATCACGATATATTGAAATGGCCGTATCCGTATTTCCGAGGGTATATTCGCAATTTGCCAGTAAATACCGAGCTTGCGTCCATTCCTTATTGACAGCAAGCGTATCAGCATAAGCCTGACGCGCCCGCCTGAATCGTCCTTGAAACCAGAAGCAATTGCCTAAATTAAATCGGGGCTGCACAAAGTCGGGCTGCAGCCTGATAGCACAGGAAAATTCTACTGCAGCTTCAGAGATACGACCAAGATTCCAGTAAGCGTTGCCGAGATCATTGTGAAATGTACCCTGATTACCGTCTATTTTGATGGCTTTTGTTAAATATTCCAGACTGATTAATAAATCACCTGCCTTTTTCCGCGCCAGTAGAACTAAACCTGCAAGGTGATTAGCATTTGCATTTTCTGGATCGATCTTGAGGACTTCAAGGTACTGACCAAATGCGGTATCTAACTTTCCCTGACGATGCAACACAACAGCTTTTTGCAAATGTTCCTGAATTCGTTTTTTTTGTACTGAATCAAGACTTGATTCGTCATTCATGAGTATTTTGCCTGAAGTAGAAAGACCTTAATTCAAATATCTTTGTCCTTATTTCACCTTTTTTCTGATCTTTCCTTCACTTTTATTCTCAAGGCATCTGATACCTGCTGGATCACAGATTGCCAGTCACCAATACTGGGCTGCCTGAACAGTCGCATGCTGGGATACCAGGGACTATCTTCCCTTTTTTGCAAATAACGCCAACAGTGGGCAAACCAGAGTATTGTCCATACGGGATGATTCAATGCACCCGCAAGATGCGCTACCGACGTATCAATCGTGATTACCAGATCAAGTGCCTTGACCAGTGCAGCCGTATCGGCAAAGTCCTCCAGTTCTTCAGTGTAATCTACGATTCGATGCTCTGAAAGGGATAAATCAAGTAACTGGTCTCTGGATTCACCCATCTGCAGGCAGTAAAAAGTCGTACCGGGTATTTCTGTCAGTGGCAGGAGAACCTCCACAGGACAAGAACGGTCAATATTCTCTATCTGGTCGGGGTTGCCACCCCACACAATTCCAATATTCATAGTCTCAGAATTAAGACGTGCCTTCCAGGATTCAACTGCTACAGGATCTGCCGACACATATGGAACCTGAGACGGTATCGTTTCCAATATTGTATTAAAAATATTTGGTAAACTTAAAAGATATACATGGTAATCAGTCTTTAATGTCCATGTTTGTTCACGGTCTACAAAATGGTCTATACCAGGCAGGTCCTTGAAAAGTCTAGTTAATGAAGGCGCGCAACAAAAAGTGATACTGCGGCAACGTTTTTTTAATTCCGGTATATATCGGGCGAAATGTATAATATCCCCATATCCCTGTTCTCCAATAACAGTCAATGATGCTCCTGAAATCTGTTCACCATGCCACTCGATGCAATTCAGGTTCGGGAGTTTAATAAAATGTTTATCGGTCACCTCAAAACGCCACTCATAGTGACGCCACCCCGCTGCGAATTCGCCTGACTTGAGTAAGGCTAATGATTTCCCAAAGTGAGCACTGGGATTATCAGGCTCGGAACAAATTACTCGGTCAAACCAGTAAACGGCCTGTTTTAATTCACCCATACGCCGATACGTGGCGGCCATGCTGATAAAGGCTGGCTTGTAGTCTGGTAAAATTTTCAATGCAGCTTGATAGCCGGAAATAGCTTCCTCAAATCGCTCCAGTTTATACAATGTATTGGCACGATTAACCAATAATGGCGGCCACTCCCTCTTTATCTGAAATGCCTGATCATGCACACGTAAAGATTCGTCATACTCCTTATTTTTAAACAGTGCCAACCCAAGGTTAAAAAATACTTCCAGGGAACCTGTATCGAGCTGTGCGGCGTGTCTATATGCAGTAATCGCTTCTGGGTAATTTTCTTGACCGTAGTAAACACTACCCAAATTATTGTAGGCCCTGGCATTGTTTGGGTCGATTGCCAATGCATTTTGAATAGATAAAAATGCACCTTCAGTCTCACCCAGTTCCATGTAGGCATTGGCCAGATTAAGATAGATATCAGCGCGCATAGGGTCCTGCTCGAGCGCAAGGTTATACTGTTCTACCGCAGCGTGTATTTTACCCTCACAAAGCAGGGTAATGCCGAGATCGTTATAGGCATTAATATATTCTGGATCCAGTTCAATAACCTTCCTGTAGTTATATATCGCCCTGCTATAGGCCTTCAAATCACGTTGTGCATTTCCAAGATTATAAATGGCATCGACATAATCTGGTTTCAACTCTACAGTTTTTTCAAACACCTCTTTGGCCTTGTCCAGCTCTCCCTGGTGCCAATATACGGTGCCAAGGCTGTTTAAAAAAACGGGTTCTTGTGGACGATTTGCCTGCGCTCGCGAAATATAATATTCAGCTGTATCAGGAGAATTATGAAATTGCAGGTAGAGTATACCTAGAAGGTGGTTGGCATCCGGACATTCTGGATCAATGCTTAATGCCTGAAGGAATAATGCTTCTGCGCGCTGCGCGTCCTCAAGTTGCATTGCTTCGAGGCCTTCGCGCACGAAGTTTTTCGGTTCATTTCGGGTGGTCAAATTGAATTATTTGTTCGATATACTTAAGATTATTGAAACAAAAAAACCGCCAGTTTGGCGGTTTGATCTAACTCAGGGCAATGATAAATTACATCGACTTCTTCCTGTCTATCAAACAACAGTAGTGACGCTGGAACAGACGCAAACGCCATTGAAAGTAACGCGTAAGGTAACACAGTCACCACTGACCAGTGTGTTATTCCCTGAAGGAACGACGACAGAGCAAGACACCAGGCAACCGTTTATACTTCCTACACTGCAATTGCCACCTGCGCTACTGTTTTGTTCCACACCGAGAACAGAACCATTATCAATTACTTCGCATGCCACTGACGTTGAATTGTTTGGAAAGCAGCCCGACGCGCCACCTGGTATCTGGGCATCGCCAAGTACGAACAGATCCCCGCCGCCAGTGACAACCGCACTTAAGATATTCACACTCATTCCAGGGGTAGTACAGGAACCGCTACCACAGGCCACTGGAGCTGAGGTCTGGGCATGTGCGGGCAAAACAACTGATTTGACGATGGGTTTGGTCCAGCTACCTGGAATTGTACCTGCCAGAACCCCACCAACGCCTATGGCTTTTAAGGCTTTTCTTCTTGAATTTGAAGTCGATTTAGTTTCTTTATCTTCTGACATAGTGAAGTACCTGCTTATTATTGTAACTAACTACACCAAATTATTGCTTCGAAGCCTCCCCTTTCTTGACGCGAATGTCAAGTAATTTTTGACAAAATGTCAAGTCGAATAGCCATTTTACAGAAAAATAAAACTAATTTTTTGTGCCGACATTCAGTACCTTCTATACTTATCAACAAGATAGAGATTCAGAGTCCAACCTGTACCGTTGTTTAAAGCTTTCAACACCCATTTGGCCTCAGACAGATTATCCTGCCTTAGCTGCGAAACCAGGAATTTGGTTATGTACTATTGTTCACTCATCACGCGAAAATAACTGTTACGAACCAAAAACCTCTTTTGAATGGGACATTAAAATAATAGAGGCTCAATACCCCATAAGATTATAAATGTGCTACGAAATCATGCAAGATCAACATCACAAACATCAGATAGATTTATGGTGTAATCTTCCCAAATGTATTTTTTAAAATTTATTACAATCCTAAATCTTTCCTTGCTGGCGGTTAGCGCACTGGCTGCAACAGATACTCCGAACGTAATCCTCCTGTTATCTGATGACGCAGGTTATGCTGATTTTGGGTTTCAGGGCGATCATCGATATGTAACACCCAATCTTGATCAAATCGCAAAAAATGGAGTCAAATTCTCAAATGCCTATGTGACGGCTTCTGTATGCGCCCCATCCCGAGCAGGGCTGTTAACGGGCAGGTATCAAAATCGCTTTGGGTTTGAGTTTAATCTCTATGGAATGAAACAAAGTAGCTTACCTGTTGAAAAACGTGGGCTAGCGCTTTCCGAATCAACGCTTGCAGATCTGATGCAGGATGCCGGTTACGCTACTGGAATTATCGGGAAATGGGGGCTTGGTCAACACCCGCTTTTACATCCGCAAGAGCGAGGTTTTAAGGAGTTTTTTGGCATCCTGGGAGATAAGAGCGCATATTCTCCTGGTAAAGCGTTACAAGTTGTTTCAAATTACAAATCTGTGAACCCAAAAAGCTTAAGCTATTTGACTGACACCTTTGGTGATGAAGCGGTCGAATTTATAGAACGACATCAAGACGAACCTTTCTTCTTGTATTTAAGTTTTACCGCACCACATGCGCCTCTACAGGGGCGCAGTGATTATCTAAAGCATTATAAAAATATATTTAAAACAAAGCGTCGTGCAGTAAATGCCTCAATGACGCAGTCAATGGATGAGAATATAGGAAAAGTGATTGCAAAATTAAAACATTTAGGCCTGTATGAAAATACCATTATTATTTTTACAAATGATAATGGTGGAGCGTTGAACAAAAATGGATCATCGAATGCACCGCTAAGGGGTGGTAAGGGAACAGTTTTTGAAGGAGGAGTGAGATCTCCGTTTTTGATACAGTGGCCATCAACTTTATCAAAAAACCAGATCATAGATTTCCCTATCTCAACGTTGGATATTTTACCAACCATAGTTAGTGCCACTGGTGGTGAATTAGCTTCGGACAAGATCTATGATGGTGTAAATCTAATACCCTATCTGAAGGGTGAAATTCAAAAAAAGCCTCACGATGCATTATTCTGGCGTGTCAACTGGGCGGCTGCTGTACGCAAAGAAAACTGGAAACTTATTCGTACTCCGCAAAATAAATATTTATTGTTCGACCTGTTAAAAGACAGTAGCGAAGCAACCAATCTTTCATCCTCGAAACCGGCCATCGTTTCAAGTCTTAAGAAAGACCTTGATGCCTGGGAAAAAACACTGGCGCCCCCCTTGTGGGTACCCCACTCAATGTGGAAAAACAGGGTTAGCCAAAAATATGAACAGGCTCAGTAAACTACTAAGGAATCTCTGATTAATTCAATGTACCACGTCATTGCGAGCGAAGCGTGGCAATCTCATTTAATAAAATCAATTACTTAGAGATTGCCGCGTCACTTCGTTCCTCGCAATGACGAATTAATCAGTGGCTCCCTAATTATTTGGACAAAATAATGCGATCGCCCATCGTAGAAAATCAGGGACAGATCAGAATGGCACTAAGTTTGGCTCTTTTATAGAAAGTGGGACACAGAAAAACACTGGTGAAATTGATCTACATCAATGAAAAATATGCAGGTAGCTTGTATATATGGTTGGCTATGGTTGATTCCAGGCGCCTGTAAATGACTGCAACAATTATTACTGCAAAAAACCCGGACGAACTCAGACAGATAACGCTGTCCCGTTTTGTAAATACCTTTGGTCAGGCGATGTTGCAACGTTATGGCGAACGTGTGCATAAAATTGCAATTAATGCCGCCTTCACCTGCCCTAACCTTGATGGCAGTAAGGGTCGTGGCGGCTGTACTTTTTGTAATAATGCGTCATTCAACCCCAATGGGCGAAATCCGCCTGCCATCACAGAACAGATAGCTGCTGGCCGACAGGTCATTCGCAAGCGTACCGGAGCAAGAAAATATCTGGCCTATTTTCAGGCCTATACCAACACCTATGCCGACATCAACAGGCTCAGGGACCTCTATGACACTGCCCTGTCCGAGCCGGACGTCATCGGTCTTGCTATCGGCACTCGTCCTGATTGTGTGCCGGAACCGGTGCTGGACTTGCTGGCTGAATATCAGCAACAAGGTCATGAAATATGGCTGGAACTGGGATTACAGTCCTCCTTCGATGAAACACTCATGCGCGTCAACCGTGGCCATGGTTTTGCTGAATATAAAACAGCACTGCTGAATGCGCGCAAGCGGGGTCTGCAGGTCTGTACACATCTTATCGTAGGCCTGCCTGGTGAAACAAAAATGCATTGCAATACCACGCTGGAACGCGTACTGGAACTGGGTGTGGATGGGCTGAAACTCCATCCATTGCATGTAGTAAAAGGTACACAGCTGGCCAATGAATGGCGGCGTGGTGAATATCAGCCACTGCGGCTGGACGAATACATAGACATCGCCGCAGACCTCATCCGTCAAACACCCGCAGAGGTCATCTTCCATCGCTTGACCGGTACCGCCGCCGCAAAAATGCTGCTGGCACCTGACTGGTGCTCTAAAAAATGGCTGGTACTCAACCGATTGACTGAAACCCTGCAGCAACGCTCATACTGCCCGCCCTACGCAGGGCAAATACTGGCTGATTCCCCTATGGTGCTGCAATGAAACTTGTCTGCCCGGCAGGGAATCTGCCGTCGTTAAAAGCCGCCGTCGATAATGGCGCCGATGCGGTTTATATCGGATTTCGGGACAGTACCAGTGCACGCCATTTTGCCGGACTGAACTTTACCCATAAACAGATCGAAAAAGGCCTGCAATATGCCAGGGACCAAAAGGTAAAGGTCTTCGTTGCCATCAATACCTATCCCTACCCTTCTGACTTCGCACATTGGCAACGTGCTGTAGATATGGCTGCCGGGCTGGATGTAGATGCACTGATCCTGGCTGATATTGGTGTCATGGATTATGCATGCGAACGTTGGCCGGAGCTAAATCTACACCTGTCTGTGCAGAGCTCATCCACCAGCCATGAGGCAATTCGTTTCTATGCCGAACAGTTTGGCATTCGCCGGGCAGTGATACCACGCGTCCTGTCACTAAAGCAGGTGGCCAGATTGATAGAGCACAGCCCGGTGCCGATTGAAGTATTCGGCTTTGGCAGTCTCTGTGTCATGGTTGAGGGGCGCTGCTTCCTTTCTTCCTACGTCACGGGACAGGGACCAAACAATTTTGGAGCCTGCTCTCCCGCGTCATTTGTGCGCTGGCAGGAAACAGACAGAGGACTGGAAACCCGCCTCAATGAAGTCCTCATCGACCAGGTAGGCAAAGACGAGAATGCCGGTTATCCAACCGTCTGCAAGGGCCGCTTTGAGGTAATGGGAAAAACCAGTTACGCGATTGAAGCCCCGACCAGCCTGAACACCCTGCCGATATTGCCAGAACTATTACGTATAGGTGCTGCAGCCATCAAGATTGAAGGACGGCAGCGCAGTCCCGCCTATGTCAAACAGGTGACTCGCATAATGCGTGAAGCCATCGATGCCTGCAAGGCAGACCCTGATCACTTCACACCAAAGCAGGAATGGATGACACAGCTTGCTGCCTTATCTGAGGGTATGCAAACGACACTGGGGGCCTACGAGCGAACCTGGCAATGACTCCTGACACCACCACCGTTCAAAAACCCCGCAAACGCCTGTCACTAGGTCCCATCCTCTACTATTGGCCCAGGGACCAGTTGCGCAGCTTCTATAATATGGTTGCAGAATCAGCTATAGACATTGTTTACCTCGGCGAAACCGTGTGTTCAAAGCGTCGGTCATTGAATACCGAAGGCTGGCTGGAAATAGCCGATATGTTGACCAACGCTGGCAAGGAAGTTGTGCTGTCGAGCCTGTCACTCATCGAGGCTGCTTCGGAGCTGGCAACGCTAAAAAGAATCTGCGCAAACAGGCATTTTCGTGTCGAAGCCAACGATATGGCAGCAGTACAGATGCTGGCAGGCAAGTCCGGGTTTATCGCCGGCAGCACGCTGAATATCTATAATACACATACACTGGAAAAGTTGGCCAGCCTCGGTGCCAAACGCTGGGTCATGCCAGTTGAACAATCGCGTGAAATTCTGCATGAATTCCGTCAGCAAATGGAATCCAGTATGGAGATTGAGGTCTTCGCATGGGGACGTTTGCCACTGGCCTTTTCGGCTCGCTGCTATACAGCCCGAAACCACAAGCTGCCCAAGGACGACTGTCAGTTTCGCTGTCTCGATGATCCAGATGGGATGCTGCTCCGCACCCGTGAAGACGATTCATTTCTGGTCCTCAATGGCATCCAGACACAGTCTGCCCTGACCCATAATCTTGTACAAGAACTCAAAGATCCGGACATCGATATTTTTCGTATCAGCCCGCAGTCACTGCATACAGGGAAAATCATCAAAGTATTTCATGATTGCCTGACCGGTCAGCAGGATATCGACCAGGCGGTGGTCGTGCTGGAATCACTCATGCCAACCGGCCCCTGCAACGGCTACTGGTACGGTGAAGCCGGAATGCTGGCGGGTTGCAGTACAGCATGACCCGACCTTTGAAATTCTTTCGTGACAGGATCAGATCATCGCTGGAAGTGCATGACAAACCGGTCTATCACGATCAGCGAGAATTTCTTGCAGCACTGGAACGATCCGGCGACCTGAAACGAATCCACCAGCAGGTCAGACCACAACTCGAAATTACCGAAGTCTGTCATCGTACCCTGAAACAGGATGGGCCTGCCCTGCTGTTCGAAAACCCGGGCCCCGGTAAAATGCCAGTGGTCGGCAATCTCTTCGGCAGTACGCGTCGAATCGCACAGGCCATTGGCCTGAATGACATCAATGATCTACGTGAAATTGGCCATCAGCTGGCATTTCTGAAGACGCCTGTATTACCGACCGGTCTCGGTGATGCGATGAACAAGTTACCGCAGTTTCACCGTCTTGCCCACGTCAATCCGAAACTCATTGAAGACCCACCCTGCCAACAAGTGGTCATCGAGGGTGATGATGTTGATCTGGCACAGCTGCCCATACAGACCTGCTGGCCGGAAGATGCGGGGCCCTTGATTACCTTTGGCCTGGTTATTACCCGCGGACCGGCCAAACCAAGGCTGAATATAGGTATCTACCGACAACAGGTCATCGGTCGTAACCAGGTTATCATGCGCTGGCTACCCCATCGCGGAGGCGCCCTCGACTTTCGTGAATGGAAGCAGGCACACCCCGGCGAACGCTTTCCGGTTGCTGTCGCCATAGGCTCAGATCCTGCCACGACACTGGCCGCTGTCACACCGATACCGGACACAATCTCGGAGTACCAGTTTGCCGGCCTGTTACGGGGTGCCAAATCACGTGTTAGCCACTGCCTGACACACGACTTGCAAGTGCCGGCAACGGCCGAGATAATCCTCGAAGGTTACATTGAACCTGATGTCGAGATGGACGAAGGGCCCTTCGGTGACCACACCGGTTATTACAACTCAGTCGAGAAATTCCCTGTCTTCACCATCGAGCGAATTACTCACCGGCGTAAGCCTGTCTATCAGGCAACCTACATGGGCAAACCTCCCGAGGATGAACCCTCTATACTGGCGGCCGCATTAAACGAAATGTTCATTCCGCTGCTGCAGGAACAGTTTCCAGAGATCATTGATTTCTACCTGCCGCCCGAAGGCTGTTCCTATCGGCTTGCCGTCGTCAGCATCAAAAAAGCCTATCTCGGTCATGCACGCCGCATCATGTTCGGTATCTGGTCGTGGCTGCGACAGTTCACCTATACAAAGTTTATTATTATCACAGACGATGACATCGATGTACGAAACTGGAACGAAGTGATATGGGCTATGACCACGCGTATGGATCCGATTCGCGATACCGTACAGGTGGAAAATACACCCGTCGACTACCTCGATTTTGCCAGTCCTGTATCCGGCCTGGGCTCAAAAATGGGTTTCGATGCCACCCGAAAATGGCCGGGCGAGTGTGACCGAACATGGGGCCGCCCAATACACATGACAGACGACGTACGCAAACGAATCGATGCCCTGTGGGATGAGCTAGGATTATAAAATAAAGCTAAGATAATAGTCGTTCGTACAGTGGCAGGGCTTTCTTAGCTATGTTGCTGACCTGTTTGGGCAACCAGAATGAATCGACATCAAACCCATCCAGAAAATTTTTAACCTCCAGTCCGAGTTCCGTATCACCTTCTGTTCGTAGCCGACGCTGGAAAAACAGGGTATCGGTGTCCATCGTACGCGCGGCAAGCTGCAGGAATGCATGCAGGCTACCGGAGATTGACAGATCCGGTATATCTTTTGTCCGACTTGCTTTTAGCCTGCCCCCTTGCAAGCTAATATAGAAAGTCAGTTGCATATCCTGAACGTGGATGCGTACAGTGCGATCCTGAAGGAAATCCAGTTCGCCGTCTCGCAAGGCCTCGGTAAAAACCCGGTTTAGAACACTGACAACCGCCGTGCTATGTACCCTGATCGGGATGATCGCTATAGGCAACGACAGCAGCCGAAGAATTAATGGTGCATTTTCAGAAGAAGCAATCATTTAGACATTTTCGCCGCAGTGACACCTGATTACCTTGATCCAGGTCAACAATGCAGCATGGAGCACAACTGAATCCAGCAATAATACCGCACCAGGAAAATCAGGATTCCGTATAACTAGTAGCAAGTGAAAAAAGCTTTAATTCGGTGTCGGAAAGCATCCATTTATTCACAATCACAACATTTTCATTGACAAAATCCTGCTTAATCTGTTCACGAAGTCGGCTGTGCAACGAGTTCAGCGTACCTTTTGTGATATTTTCAGGATCAATCTCCAGCACATCCAGCAACTTTCGTGTCCATTGTTTATAGGATAGTTGCTGTAATTCTGGCGAGCGTGCGACATGGATAGCAGCCATCTCACGGGCCCGATCGGGATAATTTATTAGCTCGATCATGCGTTGTGCAGCCTGTTCGATATCATTTTTCCAGAGGCCGCAGCCGGACGTTACCCCGGACAATAATGTGACAGTCGTTGAAGTGGCAACCAGCTTTAAAACATCTCGTCTTGTACAGGTAATTGAAGAAAAATTCATAGCATTTTCTCCTTCAGGTGGTCAGCCAGACGCAGTGACAGGGCGACAAGATTCAGGGTCGGGTTGGTGTGACTGATAGTAGGAAAAATAGAACTACCTGTGACATAAAGATTGTCAACGTCAAAGACTTTACAGTTGCGATCAACAACACCGGTTTTGGGGGTGTCTGACATACGAGTAGTGCCGCTATGATGCTTGCCTGAAGTGAAGTTTGGCGGCCATTTTTCCGGATCTTCCAGAATCGGCGCATAGGCACGGCCGTAGCCCATACGGGCAAATTCAAGTGCACATAGTTCGATTGCACGATGAGCATTGGCTCGCTCCCTGTCTGATACCTGCCAGTTAACTTCCAATTTACGCTGGCCAAGCAGATCAAGCTCATCTGACAGTCGGGCAAAGGTGTCCGGGTTTGGTATCGGCTCCATCGCCATATGGACCGAAATGTAGGTGCCTCTACCTTTTGTTAACGGTGCAGCGGCAGTTTCCGGCACCCCGTCAATGTTGGAAAATACTCCACCAATCGGGCGGTCATACATAGGCGCAACATTGTACAAATGGAACCGGAAGCGAGTCAGCTTCTCTCTTCTGGTCAGCACGTCCGGTACAGTCATAATTCCGAACACCTTGCCACCATTAATCGTATGCAAATCCGTGTAAAAACGAAAATCCAGATCTGTGCGGGAAAGAGATATGTCCAGTGCGGGCCGTATCAGGATATGGTCAGTATAGAATCGACCCACCAGACCATGGCTGTTTCCCAGGCCATCCGGTGCGGATTTGTTTGATAACAGCATAATTCGCGGGTTTTCCAGACCACCGGTTGCCAGCACAAATTCTTTCGCTTTCAGTGTGTAACTGGGCCCATCAATGACGGCAATGCTTGCGCTGGTCACATGCGATGCGGATGCGTTTGAATTCAGCTCCAGCACATTAGAATACAGATAAACGGTGACATTCTTTGATTGCTTAATCTGCTGCCGGTATTTTGTACCAAATCGGGTAGGCGGACTCTGATGCTTCAACACCGAAATAAATCGATTATTGTCCAACGGCAGTGTCGGTAGACCTAGCTCTTTAGCGTAATCTTCAGCGGAATCATAATCGTATTTACCCAGTTCCAGTATCGGCTGGGTGCGCATCAGATACGGTTCATACTCTTCAAAACTAATCGGCCAGCCGCTGTGAGGAATCCAGTCACGCACAGAAAAATCAAAGGCATCAAAAGGTCGGTTATGTCCTGCCCAATGATTAGTGGTGCCACCAAAATAACGCAGGCGGTTCCTCTCTAGTGGATAGGTAGGCCGGCCTATGTTATAGCCTTTGTACAAATTCTGCGTAGTTGAATCAAACTCAAAACCGCCACTTTCGATAATTGCTACTTTTTTATTGGTGCCATCAAACTCAAGTGCCATAGCAATACCGACTGCACCGGCACCAATAATGCACAGATCTGCATCGATAGTGTGTCCTGAGGCAATTTCTCTTGCATTAAATATCATTTTTTAACCCTGATGTTTTTCAAGTTTAGTTGATTATTAAAGCGAATTTGGCGCACCCGGAGCAATTCGAACGCCCGCCTGCCTGGTTAATGGCTTTAACTATCGTTTATAAGTATTTGTATAATATACATTAATTGTGCTGATTCCCGTTGCAATCTTCACTACTGTCCATGTCTATATCTTCAGTTAAAATTATAATATTGTTCTAGACGCCAATCGCCAGGTTGCTCTATCCATGAATCACGGTACATTCAGTTTCAATGGTGAGCATGCCGAAATAGTTAATTACGAAGATTATCATTGAGGTATAATCACATTATGCTTATGCACAATCCCCCACACCCTGGTGAAATCATAAAAGAGCTTTGTCTTGAGCCGTTAGAATTATCTGTTACCGATGCAGCTAAAGGACTCGGTGTCAGTCGTAAAACACTGTCAAGTATTATAAATGGAAAAGCAGGTATCAGCCCTGAAATGGCCGTCCGCCTGTCAATAGCCTTTAATACATCTTCAGAAAGCTGGTTGAATCAACAATCACAGTACGACCTTTGGCAAGCTGAGCAACATCGAAAAGAATTGCACGTGAAACCTCTATCTGCAGCATAAATTACATATCAAGTCAGTCAACTTGACCCAAAACACGCCGCTTCGCTCTGTGTTTTGGGCAGGTTACTTTAAACGTTACAAGGTCTAAAAAACATGCAGGTATATTTTTTATGGGCCGCATCAGTAATGAGCATTATTACTTTTGCAGTACATACTTTTATCGGCAGCCCAGTTGTAGCTGGACCATTGTTAAAAAATACTGATTTACCAAAAGCTTCAAAATGGCTCAATTATTATACCTGGCACGTTACAACTATTTTTACTTTTACTATGGGCGGTGCGTATGCTTACGCAGCACTAAATCCTGATCGCCTAGAATTAGTTGTTTTTTTAACAGTGGTTACTGCTGCTTTATCTGTTTTAAGTGCAGCAGTAGCATTGAAAGGAAATATTAATCCTTTTCGCTTTCCGTCAACGTCACTTTTCGCTACAGTTTCGCTACTTGGTCTAGTTGGTATATTGGTGGAATGATTAAAAAACATACCCCTGAAAACTAATACCATTTAAGTGCTCATCTGTTTTGTATCAATCATCTTTTGACTCAAAAACCACTGACTCAAGTCTGGGGAGATCGTCGCGCAAGAACCTTGCATCAGATGAAAAT
>BTQX01000008.1:0-24195 GCA_036986095.1 Gammaproteobacteria bacterium | reverse complement strand
CTGGTCGCAGGTGCTTTACGATCAGGCGTTGTTGAGCGAAGGGGGCAAGTTGGAGGCTCCGGCGGATTATGTTCGAAGGATTAACAAGCTTCTAACCAGTAAACTTGCCAGCTAGTAAGTACCTGTAGGAGCGTGCTCGGCGCGATTTTCTTTTTAAATTTGTTATCGCGCCGAGCGACGCTCCTACAATAAATGATTTAACGGCATGGGGTGAATGGATGCGGATTACGTGTTACGGTTTAGGTGTTACGTAAAACATAAATCGTAAAACGTAAAACTTCATTTCCTTTCTGGTTTAAACCATGCTTAAAAGACTTTTCCTTTCTCTCTGCCTGCTGGTTGTCAGCCAGGCCAGTTTCGCCAAACCTGATAATCTTGCTGCGGAACAAGTATTGCGTCGCGGCAACGGCTCCGAGGTACAGACTCTAGACCCACATAAGGCGGAAGGCGTCCCGGCATCAAACATCCTGCGTGATCTTTATGAAGGGCTGACGATAGAAAAACCGGACGGTACTGTTATTCCCGGTGCAGCGGAATCGTGGCTGATCAGTGATGATGGCAAGGTCTATACCTTTAAAATGCGCAAGAATGCCAGGTGGTCGAACGGTGACCCGGTCACGGCTGGCGATTTTGTCTATGGGCTACGGCGCTCGGTGGATCCGGCTACTGGCTCGCAGTACTCTCAGATACTGGCACCCATTTTAAATGCAGAAGCTATCATCGCGGGGAAAAAGCCCGTTGACAGCCTCGGTGTTGAAGCCATTGATCACAGGACGCTGAAGATTACCCTGAAAGCCGCTACACCCTACCTGCTGGGGCTACTCAACCACTCAACCACCTATCCTGTTCATAAAGGAAGTGTGGAAAAAAACGGCGACAAGTTCTCTCGCCCTGGCAAGCTCGTGGGAAACGGTGCCTATGTCCTCAAGAAATGGGTAGTGCAATCCCATGTCGTGCTGGAGCGCAACCCCATGTACTGGGACAATGACAACACGATTATTGAGGAAGTCACCTATCTGCCCATCGAAGAGTCTTCAGCCGAACTGAAACGTTATCGCGCTGGTGAGCTGGATATCACCGGTAGTATACCCACCAGCCAGTACAACTGGATAAAGAAGAACCTGCCCGGTGAGCTTCATGTCGCTCCAACACTAGGTACCTACTACTATGGATTCAACCTGACCCGGCCACCCTTCAAGGACAATCTAAAACTGCGCCAGGCCCTGTCTATGGCCGTAGACCGCGAGATCCTGACCGAGAAGATTACCAAAGCAGGAGAAGTCCCTGCCTACGGCTGGGTGCCGCCAGGCGTTAACAACTACACAAGCCAGCAACTCGATTATGCAAAATTGTCCAAGGCTGAACGCATCAAAAAAGCCAAACAGCTATACAAAGAAGCGGGTTACAGCAAAGGCAATCCACTGACGGTCGAGATTCGCTACAATACAAGTGAAGGCCACAAAAAAGTCGCCATTGCTATCTCGGCCATGTGGAAAATGAACCTCGGCATCAAAACAAAACTGATCAATGAAGAATGGAAGGTCTTCCTGGAAAACCGTAAACAGAAAAAACTGACACAGGCCTTCCGCGGCGGCTGGATCGGTGATTATAACGATGCCTTCACCTTCGCCGAGCTGATGCAGAGTGATCACGGTATCAATGATTCGGGCTATGACAACCCAGACTATGACAAGCTACTGGAACAGGCGGCAACGGAAAGTGATATGGATAAGCGCCGCAGCATCATGGAGGCCGCTGAACGGATGCTGCTGAAAGATCATGCGATAATGCCGTTATATTTTTATGTTACGAAACATTTGATTAAGCCTTATGTGAAGGGGTATCAGCCTAATATTCTTGATCATACTTATTCCAAGAATTTGTGGATTGTTAAGCGTTAAAGATTAAAGGCAGGGGAAAGGGGAAAGGTTAAAGGGGAAAGGAAGGTCAAAATCGTAGTTGTAGGAGCGCCGTCTCGGCGCGATTCTTTGCTAAAACAATCGCGCCGAGACGGCGTTCCTACAAGGTAGCTTTTGATTTTGATCTTGTCTCCCGTTCAGGCTTGCCGAGAAGCACAGATTGAGCCGGGGATGTCGGGATGTGTTGTCTGAGCTTGTGCGAAAAACACGGAATAATTCAAGAAAAATAATAAAAAAGAACACCACCGACCAACACACAAATTGCTATACTGCGATCCACGCATTTTTAACCATGAGTGTATTCATTGCTTCGTTATACCCTGAGACGATTCCTTGGTGCCTGGCCGACGTTGCTGATTCTGCTGACGCTGGCTTTTTTTCTGATGCGTGCCGCACCCGGTGGTCCGTTCGATACTGAGAAAACGCTGGCGCCGGAAATTCAGGCTAATCTGGATAAAAAATACCATCTCGACGAACCGCTGATAAAGCAATACGGCCGCTATCTTTTTGATCTGGCGCAGGGGGATTTTGGTCCCTCTTTTCAATACAAGGATTACACCGTCAATGAACTGATTGCGACAGGCTTTCCGGTCTCATTGCGACTGGGTGGCACGGCGATCATACTGGCATTTTTCATTGGTGGCCTGTTCGGGACGATTGCGGCATTACGACAAAACACGGCGGTAGATTATGCTGTTATGGCCACCGCGATGACCGGTATTTCGATACCGAATTTTGTTCTCGCGCCCTTGATGATCCTGGTGTTTGCCGTCAATCTACAATGGCTGCCTGCTGGCGGCTGGAATGATGGTGCGTTTGCTAACATGATACTTCCCATCATCGCCCTTACCCTGCCCTATGTGGCCTATATCTCGCGCCTGATGCGCAGCAGCATGATCGAGGTTCTGCGCAGTAATCCCATTCGTACCGCCCGTGCCAAGGGGCTGCCTGAACATACTGTCATCCTGCGCCATGCCATGAAACCTGCACTGCTACCGGTGGTTTCTTTTCTTGGCCCGGCGGCTGCCGGCATCCTCACCGGTTCTGTGGTCATCGAACAGATCTTTGGTATTCCCGGGCTCGGGCGTTATTTTGTCCAGGGTGCGCTGAACCGTGATTACACCCTGGTGCTGGGCGTCGTGGTGTTCTACGGCATATTGATCATCTTCTTTAACATCATCGTCGATGTCATTTATGCGCTACTCGACCCAAAAGTACGTTACTGATTATGGGTATGCTACTGATAGGGGTTCGCTGCTGAAATGACTGTCCAGGACATCAATGCCCTGCCGTCACTGGATGATAAGGTGGAAATAAAAGGCCGCAGTCTGTGGAGTGATGCCATGCAGCGGCTGATGATGAACAAGGCGGCAATCACCAGCCTGATTATCCTTGGCATCATTACTGTTATGGTTATCGTCGCCCCGGCATTCAGTCCATTTGAGTTTGATGAGATTGACTGGGACCTGATTTCGACACCACCGAACTGGGCGAACCGCCATATCTTCGGTACAGATGCTATCGGTCGCGACCTGTTTGTGCGGACTCTATATGGTGGGCGTATGTCGTTAATGATTGGTGTCATTGCCACGCTGGTCAGCCTGATCATCGGCATTAGCTATGGTGCCACGGCAGGTTATCTCGGCGGTAAAACCGATGCCCTCATGATGCGTTTCGTCGATATCCTGTATGCCATGCCATTTATGTTTTTTGTCATTCTTTTGATGGTCTTCTTCGGCCGTAACATCTATTTAATTTTTATTGCCATCGGCGCCATCAACTGGCTCGACATGGCGCGTATCGTCCGCGGTCAGACATTGAGTCTTAAGCGCAAGGAATTCGTCGAGGCGGCGGTGGCCTGCGGTGTCAGTACGCCACGCATTATTCTGCGGCATATCGTGCCCAACCTGCTCGGTATCGTTGTTGTCTATGTCACATTAACCATTCCGCAGGTGATACTGGTTGAGTCTTTCTTAAGCTTCCTCGGACTGGGCGTGCAGGAACCTGCTACCAGCTGGGGAGCACTGGTAAATGAAGGTGCGCAGGATATGGAAATAGCGCCGTGGGCGCTGCTGTTCCCCGCCGTCTTTCTTGCCACCACCCTGTTCTGTTTCAACTTTATCGGTGACGGCCTGCGTGATGCACTGGATCCTAAAGATCGATGAAATCCGATACTTGCCGATAACAGTCAGCCACCAACCTGATATGTCCCTACTCACCGTCAACAAACTTAACACCCGCTTTAATACCATGGATGGGGAAGTGTCAGCCGTCAATGACATCTCATTTACCATGGAGAAAGGCGAAACCCTGGGCATCGTCGGTGAGTCCGGTTCTGGTAAATCACAACTGGTGCTTTCCATCATGGGTCTACTGGCCACAAATGGCTGGGCCGAAGGCAGCGCACGCTTCCAGGGGCAGGAACTGATTGGCCTGCCGGCAAAAGAAATCAACAGGATTCGTGGCAACCGCATGGCGATGATCTTTCAGGATCCGATGACCTGTTTGAACGGTTATTTAACCATCGCCCGGCAAATGACGGAAGTGCTGATACTGCACAAAGGCATGAGTATGGCCGAAGCAAGGCAACGCTCTATCGAGATGCTTGATGCGGTACATATCCCGGATGCCCGGAACCGTATTGGCCGCTACCCGCATGAATTTTCCGGTGGTATGCGTCAGCGTGTAATGATCGCCATGTCGTTATTATGTGAGCCGGATCTGTTGATTGCCGATGAGCCGACCACGGCACTCGATGTGACCGTGCAGGCTCAGATCATCGATGTCATGAACGAGCTAAGATCCGACATGGGCATGAGTATCATCATGATCACCCATGACCTCGGTGTCATCGCTGGCATCTCGGATAATGTACTGGTCATGTACGCTGGTCGTATTTGTGAATACGCCCCGGTCGACGACATCTTCAGAGACCCACAGCATCCTTATACACGTGGCCTGCTGAATTCTGTACCGCGACTGGACGGCGACACTAGCCGTGCATTGCACGCCATCCCCGGCAACCCGCCGAATATGCAGCATTTGCCCACTGGCTGTGCTTTTCATGAGCGATGCGAGTTCAGGCGTGAGATTTGTGTCACGGAGCAACCTGCCCTGAAGCGTATCAGTGATCTGCGGCAAAAGGCCTGTCACCTGGAGGCCCTGTGAATGAATGATCACACTCAATTATCTGACAACCCCTTGCTGGATGTCACTCACAACAGAGTCTGGTTCGATATTCCCAGTCCGGATTGGTGGCAGCGAAAGAAGCAAATACTGAAGGCGGTAGATGATGTCAGCTTTCAGCTGCGGGAAGGTGAAACACTGGGTGTGGTCGGCGAATCCGGCTGCGGAAAATCCACCCTGGTACGCGGCATACTGGGACTGGAATCCGTCACCGACGGCAGTGTCAAACTCTATGGTGTAGAACTCACCGGGCTGGATAAGAATACTATGCGCGGTAAAAGACGCGACATGCAGATCATCTTCCAGGATCCGCTGGCCTCACTCGACCCGCGCATGACCGTCAGCGAAATCATCTCCGAGCCACTAATAGTTTTTCAGCCAGAACTTTCGAAGAAAGAACGCAAGCGGAAAGTACAGCAGATTATGCAACGTGTAGGTCTGCTGCCCAACCAAATCAATCGCTACCCGCATGAATTTTCCGGCGGCCAGGCACAACGTATCGGTATTGCCCGCGCCCTGATCCTCAAGCCGAAGTTGCTGATCTGTGATGAACCAGTCAGTGCCCTGGATGTCTCCATCCAGGCACAGATCATCAATCTGCTAATGGATCTGCAACAGGAGATGGGTCTGTCGATGATCTTCATCGCCCATGACTTAAGCGTAGTCAAACATATCTCACACCGTGTTATGGTGATGTACATGGGTAAAGTAGTAGAAATGGCCTCGCGAGATGATCTCTTCCGACATCCGCGCCATCCGTATACAAAGGCCCTGATGGAATCCATACCAATCCCGGATCCCGCCATCGAACGCGCCAAACGCGGCGCCCCCCTGACCGGCGACCTGCCCTCACCGATGGATCCACCAAGCGGCTGCAATTTCAGAACCCGCTGTCCGCTGGCACAGGATATCTGTGCGGCCGAAACACCTGAATGGGATGAAAAAGCCCCTGATCATTGGGTGGCTTGTCATTTTCCTGTAAATTGAAACTTGAAGATAAAGTCAAAAGCTTCTCACCACAGAGGACACGGAGGTCACAGAGGAAAAGAATAATATTTGTTTACTGGAAGGCCTTGTCCCGACTCTGCTTCAAGTCCAATGTCTGATCATTGATATACCAACATAAAAACCTCTGTGTCCTCCGTGTCCTCTGTGGTAAAAAGACTTTGACCTTGAAACTTGAAACTTTAAACTTGAAACTTCTCTTTTTAATAATCCTGGCAATTTTTCTGTCCAGCTGTGCGCCGCAACCACCGGAACCCGGCATAGGCGAGGCGATTGACTGGGATGATTTACCCGGCTGGAATAGTGACCGTCATGCCGAAGCCTGGCCTGCGCTGCTTCAGCAATGCGAGGTATTAGCTAAAAGAGAACCACAATGGGAAAGACTCTGTCTTGATGCCGAGGCTCTCGGTGATGTTGATGATGATATTGCCCGTACTTTTTTCGAGAACCGCTTTACCCCCCACCCTGTTATTCCGTCGAATAAAGAAGATGGCAGTCCGGGCACTGGACTGGTGACTGGTTATTACGAACCGTTACTCAATGGCAGTTTGTCTCGCGGTGAACAATACCGATACCCGCTTTATGCTGTTCCTGATGATTTGTTACGCATAGATCTCGCTGACCTTTATCCAGAGTTATCAAAAATGAGGCTACGCGGACGAGTAGTGGGCAAAAAGGTAGTTGCCTATCCTGATCGAGCGACTATCGATGGTGAAGACTCACCGCTATGGGGAAAGGAACTGGTCTGGATTGATGATCCTGTCGCCGTGTTTTTCCTGCATGTGCAGGGCTCGGGGCGCATCCAGATGGACGACGGCAGCATAATGGCGGTTGGCTATGCCGACCAGAACGGTCAACCCTATACATCGATAGGAAAGATACTTATTGAGCGCGGCGAGATACCACGTGAAGACATCAGCCTGTTTACCATTCGTCAATGGTTGAAAGATCACCCACAACAGGCACAGGCGTTACTGGAAGAAAATCGTAGTTATATTTTTTTCCAACTGCGTGAAAATACAGACGAAAACCCGCGCGGTTCCCTGAACATTCCACTGACACCTTCCCGCAGTATTGCCGTCGACCCGGTCAACATTCCTCTGGGTAGTCCTGTATGGCTGCACACCAGCTATCCCGGGGAACCTGATGGCAGTTTACAGCGCCTCGCCTTCGCGCAGGATACAGGGGGTGCCATCAAAGGCTATGCACGCGCTGACGTGTTCTGGGGCAATGGTGAAATGGCTGAAAAACTGGCCGGGAAGATGAAGCAGGAAGCAGAGCTGTATGTGTTGGTGCCACAGCAAAAATAACACCTCTGCAATATTGTAGGAGCGTCGCTCGGCGCGATTCTGTTCAGATGAAAGATAAAAGACTCGAGACTAAGGATAAAATAGTATAAAAAAATCAACTTCCAGCTCTTACATTATCGTTTATCCTTAGTCCTTAGTCCCGCATCCTTTGTCTTAAGACATCGCGCCGAGCGCCGAGCGACGCTCCTACAGGATACTACTTTGCAGTTATGTGGTCTTTTGGTTTGAATTCCCCAGTCTATTCCGGGCGAATTTGTCTGCTTCCATTATCAACAGTAGCAACAGTGCAAGAGAAAGCAGATTTCCCCAGTGCTCAAACGAAACCGGTTGTATGCGCAGAATATCATTCAGGCCAGGGGTGTACATAGCGCCGATATGAATAAGTTGAGCTGCCAGTGTACCGAATAACAGCAGCCTGTTGCGCATGGGGTTATGTCGAAAGGCCGAACGGGTTTCTGAGCGACTGTTAAAGACATTCACATTTTCCAGCAACACCATTAGCAGTAAAGTACTATTTCTTGCTTCATCAATACTCATGCCTGTACTGAGCATATAAGTAAATACAAAATAGGCCATTATCCCCATGGTTAAAGCACTGATAAATACGCGCTGAATCATAAGCCGATTAAAGATGGGTTCTTTGGGTGCTCGTGGCTGCTTTGTGAGTTCATCTCCTTCAGCGGGCTCAAATGCCAGTGCAACATCCTGGATGCCATTGGTAACGAGGTTGAGCCATAGCAGCTGAACTGCAAGTAATGGCAATGGCTGCTGTGTTAACAACGCGAGAATAAAAAGGACAATCTCTGCAGCGCCAGTAGAGATTAATAGAAAAATAACTTTACGGACATTGGCATATGCAACACGCCCCTCTTCTACTCCTGCCACAATGGAGGAGAAATTGTCATCTGTAAGAATTATATCTGCGGTTTCCCGCGCCACATCTGTACCACTTTTTCCCATTGCCACACCAACCTGTGCAGCACGCAAGGCTGGCGCATCGTTGGCGCCATCGCCGCTGACGGCAACAAAATGACCATTGCGTTGTAAAGACTGAACTATGTCGAGTTTTTGCTGTGGTTCAACCCGTGCGAATACACGTGCCTGTTTTGTCAACTCATCAAACTCTGCATCGGTCCTTGTTTGATGAAGATCTATCCCGGTAACGACATGTTCCTCAGAATCGGTCAGCTTCAGGCTACGGGCGATGGCCAGAGCTGTCGATGGATGGTCACCGGTTACCATGGCCACATCGATGCCCGCGCTAAAGCATTGTGCTATCGCCTGCTTTGCTTCAGGCCGCAGTGGATCAATCATCGCCACCAGACCAATAAACGTCAGACCATTTAAATGTTCTTCAGAGAAGACATCTTTTTCAGCGAGGCTGATGTTTCCCGAAGCAAGCGCAATAATGCGGTAACCCTGATGTGCCAGAGCGTGCGCCTGCTCCATCAAAAGTGCTTTGTTAATTACAGCATTGCCTGATTCGGTCAGCATGTCATCGCACATTGGCAGTAACTTTTCGATTGCACCTTTTACATATGCCGTTTGTAAATGGCCGTTACTGTTCAGTGAGGCAGAAAATAATCGGTCGGATTCAAACGGAATATTGCTGAGTTCAGGGTAGCCAATAGTACAATCATCTTTGAGAATGCTGTTTTTATGCGCCATTATAAGCAAGGCGACATCAACGGCACTGCCGCGATATACCCACTCGTCTTCGCCATGGCCGAGAAATCCCTCATTCGCTAAAACAGCGGCATTGCATAGTTGTTCCAGCATCGTTTGCTGGTCAATTGTTGGAGCGCCCTGTGGCGTGAGGATACTGCCATCCGGTTTCAGCCCATCACCCGTTATCTCCCAGGCTTCCTGTCCTGGAAATGCCACAAAACAGGCTGTTAGCTGATTTATCGTGAGCGTACCTGTTTTATCGGTGGCAATAAATGTGCAGGAACCAAGCGCTTCTACCGCTATCAGACGACGAATAATCACATGCCGCGATGCCATTCGACGCATACCAATGGCCAGGGCAACTGTCAGCGCTACCGGTAAACCTTCTGGAATGGCCGATACTGCGAGGGCAACCGTCAACAGGAAAATTTCATCGATCGGTGTTCCCTGGTACAGCGCAACACCGGCTAATAAAATTGCAGCTATAACGACAAGAATTGATACACGACGAGTGAACTGCTCCATGCGCAATACCAATGGAGGTTTTGGTGAAGGCTTATCGAGCACCGCTTCAGCAATTTTCCCCAGCTCCGTATTCAGAGCAGTGCCGACTACAATGCTCCTTGCCCGCCCTCGTATTACCAGAGAACCGGCAAATGCCATATTTTTACGATCACTTAGTGCCGTGTCTTTTTCGTGAAGCACGTCATATTGTTTCAGTACAGCATCGGATTCGCCGGTCAGTAATGATTCATCAATTTCAAAGTCATTGCTGCTAAGTAGACGGGCATCAGCAGGAATTCGATCTCCTGAAACAAGTAGGACTATATCTCCAGGAACGAGTTGTATAGCATCAATTTCATAGGTCTCTCCCTCTCGTAAGACTTTACAAATGGTTGTTACCAGCTTCTGCAAAGCAGTTGCTGAGCGTTGTGCAGAAAACTCCTGCACGGTGCCGATAATTGCATTGATTAGGAGTACAGCCGAAATGAAAATCGCATCGGTCCATTGTTCAATAAGAATGGAAAAAAGCGCAGCGACTACAAGTATATAGATCAGAGGGCTGGCAAATTGTCGCACGAAAACATCGACGATACCCACGGGTTTTTTCTGTGGGAGTGTGTTGCTGCCGCATTCCTGCAAA
This sequence comes from Gammaproteobacteria bacterium, assembly GCA_036986095.1. Classification (GTDB taxonomy): domain Bacteria; phylum Pseudomonadota; class Gammaproteobacteria; order BMS3Bbin11; family BMS3Bbin11; genus BMS3Bbin11. Next base: position 13,963 of record BTQX01000008.1, on the reverse strand, counting down.
CGTGCATCAGCATTGCTCTGGGATAAACCATGCTGTGATGAACCAAGCGCTGAAATAATTTCCTGGCCACTTTTAGTATGTGGATAATCTATATCGTAGCGCATATCCCAGCTAGCCTGCTCTATTGACATTGATGATGCCATAAAAAGTGGCGCATCAGAGTCTTCCCTTACAATTCAGTCATGAAACTGTCATTTTAAAAGCAATTAGTCCAATATTGCATCGGACGTGTACCATGCTAATATCAAAGTAACTTTTACTCATTGATTCTAGTTTAACAAAAACCAAATGAACGCGAAGAAAAAAGTACCATCCAATATTATCGATCTCGGTCGTATTCTGCAGCAGAAAGAAACCGAAATCGAGTTACTGCAGCAAACATTCACTGAGATTGGCAGCGAACTCAACCTGAACCGTATTTTTCAGATTGTTTCAGAACGTGCACGCAAACTGATTGATGCAGAAACAATATTAATTCCAATAATTGACCATAATCTGGGAACCTATACCTATCGCGGTGGGTCAGGTAAAAATGCTGAAGAAATTATCGGTGAAACACTGCCGTTAAACTTTGGTGTTTGCGGATGGGTATTGAAGCATAAAAAGCCCTGGTGGCAGGGGACACTGGATGAACTCAGTGATGACGAGAAAAATCGCTGGGAAAAAAAAGTGGGAAACATTCTTCTTGTGCCACTACAGGGGAAAAAACATTTCCTCGGTGGGATTTCCGGCTTAAATAAAGTAGGTGGAAAAAACTTCGATAGAAGGGACTTAAATTTATTACAACTTTTTGCTGGTATCGTATCCGTTGCAATAGAAAATGCGATGGTTGTTAAAAGTAATGAAGAATTTCGCACTGAACTGAAACTATTAAATAACCAACTCTCTGATAACAACAAGCAACTGGAATATCTGTCCCTATATGACCCGGTTACTGCATTGCCTAACCGATCCCTGTTCCATTACCGCCTAACACAGGATATTAAAGATGCAGAATTCGAAAAATCCAATATTGGCATCCTGCTCATTGATATAGATCACTTTAAGGACATCAACGACACCTATGGCCATGAACAGGGAGACCATTTACTGAATAAAATTGCACGGCGATTTGAGCAAAGAATAAGAAACCATGAAACACTGGCCCGATTAGGAGGAGATGAATTTATTATCGTGCTACCGGAGCATGACAATCATCAAACAATAAAACGCGTCGAACAGTTTATTAATAGTCTGCAGGAAGCCTTTGTCATAAAGGGAAATAATATCGTTGTCAATGCAAGCATTGGTATAGCCATATACCCTGAGCATGGGAATGCATTCAGTCATTTATTAAAACATGCCGACGTAGCAATGTATGCTGCAAAAAACGGCAATGTACTTTTCAACGTCTACGACCCCGAGAATGATCGACTGGTGAAAGGGCATTTGACATTAGTCAGCGAAGCTCGTAAAGCACTGGAAGAGAAAAATTTTGAGCTATATTACCAGGCAAAGATTAATGCCAGTGATGGTCAAATAATTGCCGCAGAAGCACTCGGACGCTGGCATAGTAATACACTTGGCGAGGTCTCACCGGAAATCTTTATCGAGATACTGGCAGAAAGCAACCTACTTGATGAATACACCTACTGGGCAATAGAGACAGTACTGGCGCAGGCAAAGGAATGGCAGGCCACTTTCAGACCGATACGTATCGCGGTCAACCTGTCTCCCCACACGCTCATGCATCCTGATTTTAAACGAAGGATTGATCAACTTATAAAAGATGAGTCGGATGGCGCCCTGTTAACTTTCGAGATCACTGAGAATCTATTTTTATCCGAGTTTGATCGTGTTGCCGATATTCTTGAGTACATTCATTCACTCGGTGTGGAGGTGTCGATAGATGACTACGGTACAGGTTATTCCTCATTAAGTTTATTGCGCCGTCTTAAAGTCTCTGAATTAAAAATCGATAGATCCTTTATCAAAGATGTCGCCCATAACAAGGACGATGAAGTGATTGTTCATTCCACCATTGAACTAGCCCACAATCTCGGTTTAAAAGTAGTCGCTGAAGGTGTGGAAACTGGAGATGCCCTGGATCTATTGAAAAAATTAGGTTGCGATATCATACAGGGATTTTTAATCAGTAAGCCTTTGCCCGTTAAAGAATTTAATGCGTTTATCAGAGAACCACGATGAACTTGTAGGAGAGCCGCACCGACGCATGCAGGAATGATGATTTTGTAGGAGCGTCGCTCGGCGCGATTGTTTAATAATAAAACAAGATCGCGCCGAGCGACGCTCCTACATTAATGTAAATAGAATACCCCTACAAAATGAGTGTTTGTTGTTACTACACAATTAGTGTAAATACATCCCCTGTAGCGATATCCCCAGAATAGCTTCATAGAAAATAAAAGGAACCGTAATATGAGCACAACGATCTCTTCACCCATTCTTACTCTCGTAATAACACTGTCACTAACCGCATTTTCAACTCAGGCCCAGATACCCGCTACTTCCGATACCAAAAATCTCCTGCATGATGCATACGCTGGCAAGAGCTACTCGCCCTACGCCCAGCGCGGCTTCCCCAGCAATGTCTACTGGGGCGACACCCATCTACACACCTCTCTTTCGATGGATGCAGGAGCATTTGGTAATCGACTGGGTCTTGAAGAAGCCTATCAATTTGCCCGCGGTGATGAGGTTGTCGCATCCAGTGGTGTGCCGGCAAAGCTTTCACGTCCTCTGGACTGGCTGGTGATCGCTGACCATTCCGACAACATGGGTCTGTTCCCGGACCTGTATGCCGGCAAACCTAACATACTCGCCGACCCTACGGGTAAAGACTGGTATGACCGGATACAGAAGGGAGACGGGGTCTCCGTAGCACTGGAATTGATTGGTTTATTCTCACAGGGAAAATTTCCTCCGGGACTAGTCTATGCGCCTGATTCAAAGGTGTACAAGGAAGTCTGGCAGAGCACCATCGATGCGGCCGAAAAGTATAATGACCCGGGTAAGTTCACTGCCATTATCGGCTTTGAATGGACCTCGCTGATCAGGGGCGGCAACATGCACCGGGTAGTCATGTACCGGGATAATGGGGATAAAGCCTCACAGATGGTCGCCTATACCACGATGCCGCCATTAGGCAGCCCCAACCCGCGCGATTTGTGGAAATGGCTGGCTAACTACGAAGCGAAAACGGGTGGCGATGTCCTCGCGATCGCACATAACGGCAACCTGTCAAATGGCATCATGTTCCCGTTAAAAGCGCAGTATGATGGCAAAAAACTGGATAAAGAGTATGTGACGCAGCGGGCTAAATGGGAACCCGCCTACGAAGTGACTCAGATCAAAGGCGATGGCGAGACTCACCCTTTTCTTTCACCCGATGATGAATTTGCCGATTACGAAAACTGGGATTTCGGTAATCTTGACCTGTCGGAGAAAAAGACCGACCAGATGCTGGCAGGTGAATATGCCCGCGAGGCATTGAAACGCGGTCTTGCTCTGGAAAAGAAGCTCGGTACCAACCCTTACAAGTTCGGCCAACTCGGCTCTACCGACAGTCATACCTCATTAGCCACTGCACAGGAAGACAACTTCTTTGGTAAGCATACCGGTTACGAACCCAGCCCCGAGCGGATGAAACATCCGATGATGGAGTCCAAAGATAAGAAAGTAAGAATCGAGGGCTGGCAGCTGGTCGCATCCGGGCTGACAGCTGTCTGGGCAACAGAAAATACGCGCACAGCGCTATTCGATGCTATTGAGCGCAAAGAAATTTATGCAACAACCGGCAGCCGCATGGCAGTACGCATGTTCGGCGGCTGGGAGTTCACCGATAAGGATCTGAACAGTCGCTCGCCGGCCTTTACCGGATACAGCAAAGGCGTGCCAATGGGCAGCGACCTGATGGCAAAGCCTAAAAGTGCCAAAGCGCCCAGCTTCATGGTCTACGCCCTGCGCGATCCGATTGGCGCCAATCTCGACCGCATCCAGATGGTCAAGGGCTGGATAGACAGCAAGGGCAAGACCCATGAAAAGGTCTATGATGTAGCCTGGTCAGGCAATCGAAAGATCGACAATAAAGGAAAACTGCCTATGGTCGGTAACACAGTTGACGTTAAAAATGCCAACTGGACCAATACCATCGGCGCCTCGGAACTCGCTACTGTCTGGACTGACCCGGATTTTAATCCCGCTCAGTCGGCGTTCTACTACACCCGTGTGATTGAGATCCCGACACCGCGCTGGTCGACCTATGATGCCTTCCGTTACGGTATTCCGATTCCAATAGGTGCCCCGACATCGACGCAGGAACGTGCCTATAGCTCACCAATCTGGTACACCCCAAAAGGCTGATACATTAATTGCAGGAGCGCCGTCCCCGGCGCGATTTTTTAAGCAAAAGATACGGGATTTAGGACCAAAGACAAAGGTAAAACATTCAACATAAGTGAACGTGTATCTTTTGTCCTTTATCTTTTATCGCGTATCTTCTGTTTAAAAAATCGCGCCGGGGAAATAACGAAGGAATTTACTTAAAAAGGAAATAATAATGGATTCAATAAAAAAACTATTTACCAACACCTGCCATTCTGGCTTAACCATTGCTGTCGGCAGCTTGATTTTCATCAGTAGCCCGACCAATGCAGATTATGTTGGCAGTATCCTGGGCAACAAAGCAGACATCAAACAAGGTTTAAATAAAAAACCGGTTAAAGAATCTGGCTATTCACCCTATGCGGGCACAAATTACCCGACCAAAGTGTTATGGGGTGATACTCACTTGCATACCAACCTCTCTCTGGATGCCCGCGCTTTTGGTGTCACCCTCGGCCCAGCTGAGGCCTATCGACTGGCTCGCGGTGAAGAGATAAGCACTTCTCTGGGAGATCGCGTCAAATTATCCCGTCCACTGGACTGGCTGGTCGTCGCCGATCATTCCGACGCAATGGGTGCCATGGATGAAGTAGTGAAAGGTAACCCGACTTTAATGAAGGACCCGAAGGCAAAAGACTGGAACGAAAGAATTAACAAAGGTGGCGATACCGCATTAGCCGCCACCATGGAAATTATCGAGACCTTTGCCGGTATCTCCGGTGAAAAAATTCCGGCCGCATTGACCGAGAAAACGTTTGTTCGTTCCGTCTGGGAGCGTTATATCGATACTGCCGAAAAATTCAATGAACCCGGTCGCTTCAGCACATTAATTGGTTATGAATGGACATCGACCGATGGCGGCAACAACCTGCACCGCAATGTGATTTATCGTGATGGCGGCAAACAGGCTAAACAATTACTGCCTTACACCACAGAAGAAAGTTTTAATCCGGAAGATTTATGGAAATGGATGGCAAGATACGAGGAGAAAACCCAGGGCAAAGTACTCGCCCTTGCCCATAATGGTAACCTCAGTAATGGAATTATGTTCCCTGAAATCAATCCGGCGACTGGTAAACCACTGAGCAATGACTACGCAAAAACACGCGCGCGCTGGGAGCCCCTCTACGAAGCGACTCAAATTAAAGGCGATGGGGAGTCACATCCCTATTTATCACCCAATGATGAGTACGCCGGGCATGACGTACCCTGGGACAAGAGTAATTTAGGCCCCGTAGCTAAAAAGAAGTCGATGCTTCAATACGAGTATGCCCGTGAAGCCCTGAAGAACGGCCTGAAACTGGAAGCAAAACTGGGTACCAATCCCTATAAATTTGGCATGCTGGGTTCTACCGATAGCCACACATCGCTGGCGACAGCCGAAGAAGATAATTTTTATGGAAAACACACTGGCACAGAGCCCACAGATAAACGAGCTAATAAGCTGGTTGCTGAATTTGGCGAAATAAAATACTACGGATGGGAAATGGTCTCGTCTGGATATGCCGCTGTCTGGGCGGAAGAAAACACACGCGAAGCCATCTGGGATGCATTGCAACGTAAAGAAGTCTATGCCACCACCGGCCCTCGCATGACAGTCAGATTCTTTGGCGGCTGGGACTTTTCGAAAGCCGATGCACAGCATCGCGCCCCTGCCCTGATAGGCTACAGTAAAGGCGTGCCCATGGGCGGTGATCTGAAAATGGGTGCTAAAGGCAAATCACCCACATTTCTCGTTGCTGCATTGAAAGATCTTTACAGCGGCAATCTGGATCGCATTCAAATCATTAAAGGCTGGCTGGATAAAGACGGTAAGACCCACGAGAAGGTTTATGATGTAACCTGGTCTGGCGATCGCAAACCTGATGCAAAAGGGAAATTACCTCCTGTTGGTAATACCGTTGACGTGAAAAATGCCTCATGGACCAATACCATCGGTGCTGCGGAGCTCATTACAGTGTGGAAAGATCCTGACTTCAACCCGCAGCAACGCGCTTTTTATTATGTCCGGGTTATCGAGATACCGACACCACGCTGGACGGCCTATGATGCCAAACGCTTCAATGTAAAAATGGATAAAAACGTACCAATGATGACGACGGAACGTGCCTATACCTCGCCGATCTGGTATACACCATCCAGCTAGGAATACAATATATTTCAGAGACAAACGATTGCTCAGGAGAAGTTATGCGTACCAGAAAAAATTTAACCATGAAATTTTCTTTCATCATTATACTGGCAGGATTTGTCACCGCCTGTGATCAGCAAGCAGCGGAAACCGTAGATGCAACACCTGCTGAGACGTCGGCTAAAAAGATTGCCAAGCCGGAAGCGTCACTGAACACCCCGATTCCTCCTGAGGACAAAATAAAAACTACTGCTTCTGATGAAAGCAGCAGTCCAACCAATGTCTATTTCGGTGATACCCATTTACACACGTCGTACTCACCCGATGCATTTCTAATGGGTAATCAAGGTGCGGATCCTGACACCGCATACCGTTACGCCAAAGGTTACCCGGTTGTGCACCCGTATCACAAGGCGCGTATTCAAATCGGTACGCCCCTGGATTTCCTGGTGGTGTCAGATCACGGCGAATTTATGGGTGTCATCCCAAACATCCTGAATGGTAATCCCATTGTCGCGGATACTGAAACAGGCAAACGGTATAAGAAACTGTTTGACGAAGGGAAGTCTCTTGAGGTGTTTGGCGAGATAATCGCACAAGTTAATAAAGTCACGCCACTCAACCCTGATCTTACCAACGAGACGATAAGTCGTACTATATGGGGTGAGATTATGTCTGCTGCGGATCGCCATAATGAACCGGGCAAATTTACCACCTTCATGGGATGGGAGTGGAGCTCTACACCTGGCGGTGCCAACCTGCATCGTGTGATTGTCATGCGTGAAGGAAAGGAACAGGGTGATCAGTTTATTCCCTATACAGCACTGGACAGCGACAAGCCTGAGGATCTGTGGAAATGGCTGGAAAGCACCAGCGCAAATACCGGTGCTACTTTCCTGGCGATACCGCATAACTCAAATATCAGCCAAGGGCTGATGTTTCCTCTGCAGGACAGCTATGGGAATTTAATAACTAAAGAATATGCCGAGACCCGGATGAAGCATGAACCCATTGTCGAAATGACCCAGATCAAAGGTGATTCTGAAACCCATCCCAATCTTTCGCCAACCGATGAGTTCGCCGACTATGAAACCTATGACCATCTGATCACATCGGAAGGCGCAGAAGCCAGGGAGTTGTTTGGTGATGGTTTTCTTGGTCAGTTAAGTGAAGCGGATCGTGAACAAGTATTAAAAAATAAAAAGGTTGTTGCAAAAGCAGGTGACTATGCGCGCAGTGCGCTCAAACGCGGTCTGGTTATTGAGGATCGCGTTGGTGCTAACCCGTATAAATTTGGCATGATCGGTTCTACCGATTCACACACCGCGATGGCTTCTGCCGAGGAAGACAACTTCCATGGAAAAATGGCCATTGACTCCACGCCAGGCACCAAATCCAAAGACGTTATTCCCGGCACACCCGGTTGGGACATGGGTGCAGCCGGCCTGGTTGCAATTTATGCAGAAGAGAATACACGCGGTGCGTTGTTCGATGGCATGAAACGAAAAGAAGTCTACGCGACAACAGGCCCACGTATCGCCGTCCGTTTTTTCGGTGGTTGGGACTTTTCAGCCAGTGATGTTGCGGCCAGTGACAGGGTAACCATTGGCTATAATAAAGGCGTACCCATGGGCGGCGATCTTAGCAGCGCACCTTCGGGTAAAGCACCGACCTTCATGATCACCGCCATGAAAGGTCCCGTAGATGCCAATCTGGATCGCATCCAGGTGGTGAAGGGCTGGCTGGATACGCAGGGAAACTCACAGGAAAAGGTCTTTAATGTGGCGCTGGCCGATGACCGAAGCGCCGGAGCAGATGGTAAGATTGCACCGGTTGGGAATACTGTTGACCTGAAGACGGGTAACTACAGCAACACCATCGGTGATGCACAACTAGCAGCCATCTGGACAGATCCGGAATTCGATGCAGGTGTACGTGCATTCTATTATGTGCGGGTATTACAGATACCGACTCCGCGTCATACATTGTTTGATACGATTGCACTGAATCTGGATCCAAAGGAGAGCGGAAACCCTGCGACCATACAGGAACGCGCCTATACTTCACCTATCTGGTACAATCCAGAAAACTGATCCTTCCAGTGTAGGAGCGCCGTCCCGGCGCGATTTTTTTATCCTTAAACAATCGCGCCGGGACGGCGCTCCTACAAGAGCAGTGAGCCACCGTTACAATCTCGAGCAAATATTGATACACGCATGTTAAAAAAATGGCTACACGAACCCCTGCTGCATTTTCTGCTGATAGGTGGTGCACTCTTTATTCTTTATGGTCTGCAAAATGATCAGCCTGCCGATGACAGCAGTCGTATCGTCATCGCAGAATCCGATATCGATCGCCTGATCAGCCTCTGGGAAAAAAAATGGCAGCGCCTGCCTACCCGGCCAGAACTTGATGGAATGATCAAGGCGCAGGTACGCGAAGAAGTCCTGTATCGTGAAGCACTGGCGATGGGCCTGGATCAAAATGACGCTGTCGTTCGCCGACGTCTTTCTCAAAAGGTAGAATTTATTTTTTCCGACCTTGCCACGCTAGTCAAACCCACAGATGCTGAGCTTACTGACTATCTTAATACACATTTGGATCAGTTTGAGGTGCCTGGCCGCATCAGCTTCGTACAGATTTATTTCAATGCCGACCAGCGTGGGGAGCAACTTGATAAAGATGCATTGCGGTTGCTTGACGAATTGAAGAAACCGGATTCAACCATAGATGCTAGGGCTGCCGGTGACAGCTTCATGTTTGGTCAGCAGCATACGAATCTTTCTAAACATCAGGTCGCACGCACGTTCGGCGCGCAGTTTGCGGATCAAATATTTAAACTGGACGTTGGCAGCTGGCAACAACCGGTTACCTCTGGCTATGGTCTGCATCTGGTGCGTATTGATGAGAAGACAACGGCTACTGCCCCTGCACTGGATGATGTTCGTCTCAAAGTAGTCAATGAGTGGCAGTCCCGACAGCGTAAAATCATGAATGAGCAGTTCTACCAGAAACTGCGAGAGCGTTATCAGGTGGTTATTGAAGGGAATGCGACGAAAGCCAGAGTTGCTCGGATCAATGATTCAATTAAGCGGTAATCATGGCAATGATAAAAAATACGATTCTCGCCCTGATATTGCTTTTTTCAGTAACGACCTCGTTTGCTGATGAAATTCGCCCGGGCTATCTGGAGCTGAAAGAAAGCAGCCCGAATATCTTCTCCGTGCTATGGAAAGTGCCGGCTAAAGGTGACAGGAAGTTAAGTTTACAGGCCCAGCTACCGGGAAACTGTATTGAAAAAACTCAGCCGATAAGCCAGTTAGTCAACAACGCCTATATTCAACGCTGGCTGATTTTTTGTGACGGCGGCCTTCTGCAGAAAACGCTTTCTATTGGTGGTTTAAAATCAACCAATACTGATGTCCTGTTACGGCTCGAATTCATTGATGGCAGTTCACAGTCTGTACTACTGACGCCGACAAATGAGACATTCAATATCCCGGAAAAAGCAGACTCTTTACAAATTATCGCCACCTACACCTGGTTAGGTATCACCCATATTCTGATGGGCGTGGATCATCTGTTATTCGTCTTTGCTCTGTTGCTTATTGTTAATGGTAAACGGCGATTATTATGGACTATCACCGCCTTCACACTGGCCCACAGTTTGACACTGGCGGGCGCCACTTTGGGTTTGGTATATGTGCCACAGGCCCCTGTAGAAGCAATTATCGCTCTAAGCATACTCTTCCTGGCGGTAGAAATAGTCCATGGCAAGCAAGGAAAAAAGGGTGCTGCAGCGCAATGGCCATGGTTAGTGGCATTTGTCTTTGGCCTGCTGCATGGCTTTGGTTTTGCGGGCGCGCTGGCTGAAGTGGGGTTGCCGCAGACGGCCATACCGCTGGCCCTGATATTTTTCAATGTGGGTGTGGAAATTGGGCAGTTACTGTTTGTCGCAGCAGTTCTTTCAGTCGGCTATTTTTTGCATAAGTTAAGACAGCCTAAACTACTGGACTGGTCAGAAACCGTCGCTATCTATTCTATCGGTGGGCTTTCTTCATTCTGGTTGTTTGAGAGGATTAGTGCGTTTTGACTAAAGACTAAAGACTAAAGACTAAGGACAAAGGACAAAAGACAAAGGAAACATAAACCTCCGATTCTTTCATCTTTTGTCCTTAGTCCTTAGTCAAAAAACATCGCGCCGAGCAACGCTCCTACAGCATGTCATTGACCTGATGTATCGTTTTGCAAATAATCCAGCAACTCCTGCCCTACTGCCTCAGCACGCCAGCCCTGAAAGACAGCTAGCTCACGCTCTCCCTGGATCATTGCTGTCAGGTCTTTGCGTGTTGCCAGTAAAGAGGCCGGTAATTCCATTTTTTCTGCTGTCGCATCAAGGATTTTCGCCAGTTCATTCTTTAATGACTTCTCTCTGGTATCCGGGCGTCCTGTTTCTCTGGGTTGTTCTGACTCACTATGATTAACTGATTGCTTGATTATTGCCAGCAGCTGACCACCACGATGCTTCACCAGACCGTCAGTGACATCTTCAATCGAGGCTAATTCATCTTTCGTTTCAGGCAGTGTGTTAGCAATTCGAACCAGCACCTTATCAGCCAGAATCCAGCTTCTCGGTTTGTCTCTTGTCTGAGCCAGTCCCTCACGCCAGCCAGCCAGTGCTTTGGCCGCAGCGAGCTGCCGGCCGGACATTCGCCGTAGTGCATTCATACGCTGCCAGGCATTGCTTTCATTTATGGCAAATACCGAACAGTTCATGATTCCCTGCATTTCTGCATCAAACCACTCCCTGCGACCCACACAATCAAGCTCCCCTGACAGGGAATCATACATGGCTGGCAGATAGCGGACATCATCCTCTGCATATTGAATTTCTTCCTCTGATAATGGGCGTTTACACCATCGCGCCCGGGTATGTGCCTTGCTGAGTTTTACATTACAAATATCTTCTACCAGCGCAGCATAGGAAAGCTGATCACCTTTGCCAATAAAGGCGGCCGCCACCTGCGTATCGAAGATATTGGGCGGTATTTCATCAAACAGCAAATGAAATATTTCCAGATCCTGGCTGCAGGAATGCATCAGTTTTACTATATCTTCGCGCAGCAGCACCTCTTTTAACGGTGCTAAATCATTAATCACGACAATATCTACACAGGCTATACCTGCATCGCCGGATAACTGAATCAGGCAGGGTTCCGGGTAATAGGTTCGCTCGCGCATGAATTCTGTATCCACACCTATCCAGCTGCCATTTTGCAATTCAGCACAGAATGTCTTTAATTCAGTAGTACTCTCGATATAAAATGTCCTGTTATTATTCATAGTGTTCCTGACTAGCCCGGATATGTGCTTATTCTCTCATGACCACCATGCTCAACCCAACAGACAATGCTCAAACCCAGTGACTTCTCTACTTATTCTCTTTATTGACCTGATACGGCTACGCCGTGGTCCCCAGGATTTACCTGCTTCACAAAACCTGCTAATCATTACCGGTTTTTTACTCATCGTGACGGCCATACTCGGTGATCATATGAACGAGGACTTCACCGGCAAACTGATCTTTGCTTTGACCCAGATTGTCATCCTGACAGCCATCGTATGGGGCATTCTGGCATTAAACAAGAAATCGGAACGGACGGTGCAGACATTGACCGCCTTCTACGGCACCAGCGTGCTTATACAACTTTTCGTCTGGCCTTTTCGCAGCTGGTTACAGTCGATGTCCGAAGAAACCCAGAAACAGGCCACAATTCCGCTATTCGCTATTGTGGTGCTTGCTATCTGGTCATTTGTGGTGATGGTTTACATCTACCACAATGCGCTGGACTGCAGCAGAGGCAAGGCCATACTTATGAGCATTCTCACACAGCTGATCGTTGGCATGGTCATGCTGACCCTGTTTGCCAGTGAGCTACAGATGGAAATGGCAAAATAGCCGGCATGCATATACACATACTCGGTATTTGCGGCACCTTCATGGGTGGTATAGCAGTTCTTGCCAGAGAAATGGGTGACACAGTCACTGGATCTGACAGCAACATCTACCCGCCAATGAGTACGCAACTGGAAGAACTGGGTATTAAGATCACACAGTATGACCCCGCAAACCTTGATGCAAAACCCGATATCGTTGTCATCGGCAACGCCCTGTCACGTGGCAACCCGGAAGTTGAGGCCGTACTTGAACGCGATATGAAATATATTTCCGGCCCACAGTGGCTGGCTGAGCATTTCTTACGAGGCCGTCATGTTCTGGCCGTTGCCGGCACCCATGGCAAGACCACGGCCAGCAGCATGTTGGCCTGGATACTTGAAGATGCAGGACTGGAACCCAGTTTTCTGATTGGTGGAATACCGCATAACTTTGGCATCTCTGCCCGCGCAGGAGGCGGCAGATATTTTGTTATCGAGGCGGATGAATACGATACGGCCTTCTTCGATAAACGCTCAAAATTTATTCACTACCACCCGAAAACCCTGATACTGAATAACCTTGAATTTGATCATGCGGATATTTTTAACGATCTCGACGCAATTAAGCAACAGTTCCATTTTCTGGTCCGCACGGTGCCCAGCTCAGGGCAACTGGTCATCAATGCCGATGATCCATCTCTGCCGGATGTAATCAGCAAAGGCTGCTGGTCGGACAAAACGTATTTCAGCCTGGCAGACAGGGGTGATTGTGACTGGCAAACCGGTAAAGCAGCAGAAGACTATTCGAACTTTGATGTTTTGCACAAAGGGCTGCCACAGGGCTCGCTGAACTGGGCGTTAATGGGTGCCCATAACGCAGCCAACGGCCTGTCCGCTATTGCTGCCGCAGCACATGTAGGCATAGCTCCCGGTAAAGCAATTGAAGCTTTAAAAAAGTTTAAGAATGTTAAACGGAGAATGGAAATCCGCGGCACTGTCAATAATATCACGGTATATGATGACTTTGCCCACCACCCGACGGCTATCGCCAGCACCCTGCAAGGCCTTCGAAAGCATTGTGCAGATGAAAGGATAATCGCCATTCTCGAGCCACGCTCCAATACCATGAAGATGGGCGTACACAAAGATACTCTGATTAGCTCGTTACAAGTTGCAGACAGTGTTTTTATCTATCAGCCTGAAGATGTCGAATGGAGTATAACCAAACTGAAAAATAGCAGCTCCCCAGAGCTTGTCATTCATATTGATATTGATATGCTAGTCGATGAAGTGGTTGCCATGAGTCAACCCGGTGACAATATCCTGGTCATGAGCAATGGCGGCTTTGCGGGAATACATGAAAAATTATTACTGGCTTTACAACACAGACATACATAAGATGCCTCCGATTAAGTCGAAGAAACCCATCATTGTGAGCGAAGCACGGTAATCTCATGTAATATAATCAATCACTTAGAGATTGCCGTGCTTCGGTGCTCGTGACCGCAGGAA
>BTQX01000007.1:0-24686 GCA_036986095.1 Gammaproteobacteria bacterium | reverse complement strand
CCCCACAAATGACTCAAGCTAAGGCACAGTCCGTAGTTAATGGTTGTTCCCTTGACAAGGGCTGTAACGAAGGATTGAGTCATTTGTGGGGCTCCCTTCGGGCGTGGCGAGTAACTATTATCTGCGGCGTTACGTCTCTTGGAAAGGACATGCCATTCCCGGCGAAACGTGCCTTGCAGCTAATAGTTACTCGCCGCGCTGATAAGTACTCCTTACCCGTTACACCACACTTCCTCAAACAGGCACACCCCGAGACCCCAGCTCATCCTGTGCTTCTCGGCAAACCTGAACGGGATTTAAGATCAACACCAGAATCAAAAGCACATTGTAGGAGCGCCGAGACGGCGCTCCTAAAGGGTTTGATCCATTTTTTTGACTTTGAACTCAATTCTCATTTGGGTTGTCAAGCACTATTCCGGCCCAGACTTCCAGTGCTCGGCAACCCAAAAGGGGATGAAGGTCAAAATCGTGTGCTGAAGCCTTTGCATGTACAAAATTGATCTACCGCTTTCGGCACGAAGCAGGCTTTTCAATCGAGTCGGACTCCGTTGGCTTAACCGGATTAATTGCATAAAGTACACGGGTATATCGCAGATTTAATCCCTGCACCCTGCTATCCTTTTTGACCCACTACAACAAAGGAAGGTTGAAACAATGTTATTACTAACAAGAAAGAGCGGTGAGTCTGTCATTCTGGAAGCCCCGAATCTGGAACCGATAAAAATCACACTGTTTGAAAATGGACGTATAGGGTTCGATGCGCCAGAAGAAGTGCAGATAATCAGGGAAGAACTGCTGGAAGACTCCACCGCTGTTTGAGACATCCGCAACCGGCACAAAGCGGATATTCTAAATCATACTGCTTTACTTTAGCCTCTTATCGCCGCGAGGGCGCTCCACCCACAAAAAGTCTTCGCAACAAATGAAATATTTAACCCTAAATATTTAGAATTGATGTGAACTTATCATAGAGATATACCACATACTTCTGCTCCAAATTGTTCAGCCCGAACCCCTTTAATGTCAGCACTTGACCTGAGCAATCTAACGACCTCTGCATATTTTTTTTCGGACACAGTGTCATCGAACATTATTACGACATAACCATCTTTCCTTATATTGTAGGAAGCTAACTCATCAAGATCATTTTCAAATAAAACACTGGAAACAACATCTGCCGCCTTATTTTGGTTTTCAACCTCATCTTGAGTTAATACCTTGTCTGACATGCAACCAACAAGAAACAATAAAATGATCGACGTTGAAACAGTTTTGATAAGTTGCATGCTCTTTTCTCCGAATTATTTAACCTTGAAGTGGGCCGATTCTAACTAATTGTGCCCTAGCTTTGTTATAGCGTAGTAACACTATCTGCTTCCGACCATAAGCCATAATTCATATAATTTTACGAAAGACGTATTATTTTAATTTTACTTTTGTATAGTATCCAAGGTGGTCAGAAGCCATCCAATGCTTTTCTTCAATCAAGCCAGCATCCAAAACATCGAAGCGCCCCTTATCGGTAAGGATATAATCAATACGCTAGGTATATACTAGATATATAGGGGACGTATATAGGGGACGGAGTTAAAATAATAAGTTAACATCATTTTGCCTAGCATATTTTTCACCCTGCTAAAGATCTTCCGTCGCTTTATTCCCCGGGTAATGACATGATAGATACATCCGGGAGTGTTTAGTCTTTCGTGTCGGGGCATGAAAGCAGAGTACGTTTAATCTGGGGTGAAGGTTAATTATTTTATTATTTTAACTCCGTCCCCTACGTCTTAAGCAAAGCTGGTATTTATACCTAGAACAAATGCGCATAAAAATAATGCAGTAAAAGTATTTTTCATAATAAGTCCCCCTTTAGAACTGATGTACTATTTATGTAATACCTAATTATGTGGCTAAATATGTGCCAATATTCGTATAATATAGTACTGCTGGGCTACCGCAATAGCAACTTCAAGGCAATCCCTTAATTTTGAGAATAGTAATAATTTCATCCACTGAAAGACCTAGACCAGATTTATTGTGTAAGTGCCAGTGTTTGAGAAGTTAGGCACTGCAGGGGAACCACAATCACAGCTTCCGCCAATATTCACTGTGCCGGTAATCTGTGTGGCGTTCACTGTCCCCGTAACAGTGCCCGTTGCATCGTTCCTGCCCGCTGGGGCTGCGCAATCCTCAGTCCTGGATACCGCTACAGAAAACGTGTTTCCTATGATAGTACCTGTACCTGTTAATGGGCGGTTGCCGGTGACACTGACAGAAACTGAGCAATCCGCACCTATTATAACAGTGAGAGGAGGAGTCCTCGGCTCATTAACAGCACCATTACAACGATTAAGAAGAGTCGTGGCATTTCCGTCATAGGTACCAGCAAACGTTGTACTGCAGGATGTTTGTGCATGAACTGGTAATAGAACGGAATCCACAACGGGTCGACTCCATGACTCAGGCAACTGTTTTCCAGCAACAACTACTCCACTGCCTGCAGCTAAGAATTTTAGTAACTTGCGTCGTGATTCATGATTCTTGATGATTTTATCTTTCATATTTCCCCCTCCTTCATGATTTGTTCACTTCGTCCTGCCGTTATCGTGTAGACATCCTGTCCAGGCAGATTGATACAGAAAAATTCTCTTTTACATATATGATTAAAATGAATATCTTGCTTTGATGCGGAAACAAGGTTGCGTTAACGAGAACATTCTGTCATCACCCAAATGGGTGATTATTAAATAACCAAATCATGCAGGGTTTTCAATCGGCAAATTCACAGAAAGTGCTAATCGTATCAGGCTAGCGCGATTTTGAACTCGAGTCTTACTCATCAGGGACTTGATCTGGCTTCTTATAGTCTCAATACTGACGCTACGCCGGTCTGCAATAGACTGGGTATCCAGTCCCTCAACAAGGAATTGACAGACGGCATCCTCAGCTTTTGTTAAATCATATAGCTTGGCCATTCCAGCAGTAGAAATAATCGAAATATTTGTTGGGTCAACAACGTACACAATTGCACCACGGAAATGTAGATCCAGGCTATTTTGAGGATCGCGCATAGGGGCCACTGTAAGAATGTAATCATCCTTGCCTGAACGACGTTTGATGGCTAAAAGCTTCTCGCTATCGACTCCTTCGCCACGTGCCGTGGCGGCGCAGGTTTTTATCATAGAAAGTAGACCACTGCTTGTCACAGAAAGTCGTCCTTTCAGGTCATAGCTTAACCCATCTTTTTGTTCAAATACCCGCTTTGCTTCTTCATTTGACAGGATAACATCACCATTTTGTGTCACTATAATTGTGCCAACTTGATAGTAATCAAGTGCTTCTAAAACAGCATTAAATCGCGAGCGTAATACTGTAAATTCACGTCCAAGTTCAATGGCCTTGGCAATATGTGGAAGAAACAGGTTGGCAAAATTTATATCTTCTTTGACAGGCTCCGGACGTGAAGCATCATACTGAATTGCGATAGAATCCTGCCATGCATTGGTTATATTCAGTCTACTTACCATTCTGTGAAATAGATTAAAGTGCTCACGCATCCATGTTGTTGGCTCATGACTTTCAAGGTAACTGGCATCGGGAAATCCCATCACCACATATTCGTGTAAGAATCCCTGGTCGGTGTGAGCAAACAGGTACTCATATGCTTTTTGTTCTTTTTTCCATAAAGTATCGAAATAATACTTAAGCAATTCATCAATATCGGTATGATCTCTAAAGCGGCTGGAGACAGCAGAGTACTGGTGGACACTGTAGAGTGGATCCAGCACCTGAATGGAGGAGGAGGCCGCATTCAACACCACTGCTAATTCGTCTAGTACATCATTCCAGCGCTCTGGCAGAAGTGCAGCATCGTAAATGCGTCCAACAAACTCCAGTACTGCTTTATCTTTCATAGGATTATCCCAATGAAAATAGCGATTTATCTGAAACGAAAGTGGCTGCCAAACATATCAGTTGTTAGAAAGTAGCTTAACTGTGCTGCCTCCAGGATTCTCTCATTCATGAATACCTTCTATGAGGACGTAGGGGACGGAGTTAAAATAATAAATTAATATTATTTTGCCTCGCATATTTCTCACCCTCCTTAATACTATAGGAAATTGCCGGGCTAGAAACCCCAAAGTAATCGGCGATTTCCTTACCTGAAATCCCTAACTCTCTACTTGCCCAATAAGAAATTAAATTCTTTGCCCTTGAAATACTTTTCGCATCAAATCGCTTAATGGCCGCTCACCGGTACGAATCAATAAATGTACGTGATTATCCATTAACACCCATGCATGGCATTCACACCCGGTTTCCTCCAATGCCTTTTCCAATCGAGATAGAAATTCATCCCTGTCCTGGTTGTCTCAAAAGATCTTCCGTCGCTCTATTCCCCGGGTAATGACTTGATAGATACATCCGGGATAATTTAGTCTTTCGTGTCGGGGCATGAAAGCAGAGTAATTTTAATATGGGAACAGGTCAATTATTTTATTATCTTAACTCCGTGCCCTAAGTTTCCGCGTCCCCTAAGTTTCCGGCACCGCGCTATTCCGGCCCAGCCTTCCAGTGCTCGACAACCCAAAAGGGGATAAAGGTCAAAATCGTGACCTGAAGCCTTTGCATGTGCAAAATTGAACTACCGCTTTCGGCCAGGAGCCGACATCGGTTCAAACCAAAAAAAGCCCCCCATTGTGGGAGGCTTTATGTAAAAACCGCGCAGTTCTTTAATTACCAAGTGATGGTAACTTGGCCATTCCCTGTATTCACACCACTGGCAGTGGCCCCGCCAGAAACTCCACCGATGTAAGAAGAACCGCCAGCGCCACCACCATTGTTGCCGCCGCCACCACCGCCATAGTAGCCACCGCCACCACCGCCGCCATCATTAGCATCACCTGTCCCACCCTGTCCTAATGAGCCATTAGTAGCAGGAGTACAACCAGAAAAATTTCCTCCTCCTGTACCACCTGCGACCTGGGTACCACCAGTAGGGTTGGGCGCTATGCCACTAGTGGCACCACTACCAGTTAACCCGCCACCAGCACCCCCATTGAGGAAACTATAAGCTCCACCACCGCCGCCTGCGACAATTACGCGGTTAGCAAGAGCGGTGCCTCCCTGTCGTACATCACTGCCTCCACCTCCACTACCGGCATTTGAGCCAGAAGGGGGACAAGCAACTGGAGCTCTATCACCACCACCATTCACGCCACCCGCTGCACCATTTGGTTGGTCATCTAGTCCTGCACCGCCTACATTTATGTATAGAGTTTCACCTGGCGTGACAGATAATGTCCCGGTAGCCTGACCACCAAGCCCTCCTATACCCGTACTAGCACCGTTACCACCTGATGCACCGAGTGCAGTGATTGATATTGATGCGATACCTGCTGGTACAATGAATGTTTGCCCAGTGCCGATATTAAACACCATTGATCCGGGCCCCGTTACAGGAGGACTGGTCTGTGCATGGGCCGGTAACATCACAGAATCGACAACAGGACGACTCCATGATTCAGGTAATGATTTGCCCGCAACTATTGCACCTGTACCAGTGGCAATGGATTTCAGTAATTTACGACGACTTTCGCTAGATTTCTTGTCTGTCATTTGATTTCCCCCCGTTCTAGTTATTAGGGATAACAGTACTCTTATGGTAATACACCTTCAACCAAGTATTTTACTCAAGAATTCCAGCAGTGTCCGTTATCTAGTGTCGCTGAATATCTCTTCAGGGTCGCTAAGCGCCAATTGAAGAAGGCACATAATCAGGTTCCTACCAACAGACGGAGGAATCGTCATGTATCTACTCACATATAACCCACAACGGCCCGTTCCATGGAATAAAGGTAAACTGATCGGGCAGAAACCACCTCTGAAACTGAAAGAAATATGGGCTATCCGCATTCGGCTGCAATTATCCAGTCGAATTCGAGACCTGGCCCTATTCAACCTTGCGATTGACAGCAAACTGCGAAGCTGTGATCTGGTCAAGATCAGAGTAATGGATGTCACCCACGGTGGCACCATTGCGAAAAGGGCCATGGTCATGCAGCAGAAAACCCAGCGACCAGTTCAGTTTGAGATAACGGAGCAAACCAGAGAAGTCATTTCAGACTGGATTGCCTATGGCAGGCTGTCAAACGATGATTTCTTGTTCAAAAGCCGGTTCAGAAGTTCACCCCACATTTCTACGAGGCAATATGCTCGAATCGTACAGTCCTGGGTCGCAGAAATTGGCCTTGACCCATTCTCGTACGGAACTCACTCGCTGAGACGTACCAAAGCATCACTAATCTACAAACGGACGAAGAACCTCAGGGCCGTACAGTTGCTGCTTGGGCATACCAAGCTCGAAAGTACCGTTAGATACCTTGGCATTGAGGTTGATGATGCCCTGGAGATGGCAAAGCAGACAGAAGTTTAATCCTGTTTATACTGGTAGCGTCAATTCTGAATTGACGCTAACCGGCCAAAGCGGAAGTTGAGGCAGAAATAAAACCACCCCGAAGGGCGATAAAATTAATCTCTAGCATTTTTCAAGGCAGTTTCCATCTTTGAACTTTGTATAATTCCAGACTTTCTTTTTCCCCTTGTATTTTTTTATCTTCCCATTTTTATCAACGACTCTGCGGCATTTCGTGTCACCGTCTTTCACCTTACATAGAAGATTCTCATCATCTACATACCATTTACCCTCAGTTTCTCCATCCTTGTCGAGACGCTTGCCCTTGAATGTGCCATCCGGCGAAAAATAAACCATGTGTCTTTTATTTTTTCTTGCGTGATTACCCCATACAGTCTTGCCAGAAAACATCTCGATAATTTCATCCTTGGTTAAATCCCGCATTTCCGCTAGAGCAACCTGGTTAATTCCAATTAAACCAAATGTTAGTGCAGCAAATATTATTCTCTTATCCCGTAACTGCATTTTTCTCTCCTCATTGCTTTCTACCCATATGATTGTACATTCATTATGCATTATGCTGATGTAATAATAAAATACACTAATTGCTATTTTTACGTGTTGTGTGGATGTCTCTTCTGGGACCAGACTACCGACATACACTGTGGAAACCCGAATGACAGATACGAGTTCGAGCGGAAGTCCATATTCCTCACTATGAAGTACCGATTGTGGCCGAATTGAGCCAGTTACCCTCTATCTGAAATTGTCCGCTATGGAGAGTTTTAGGGTATCCTGAGATTTATCGTTTTTGTCTGCCATGTCTCGAAAGCAGTAGTTACAATTTTGCAAATGCAAAGGCTTCAGCACACGATTTTGACCTTCATCCCCTTTTGGGTTGTCGAGCACTAGAAGGCTGGGCCGGAAAAGTGCTCGACAACCCAAATGAGAATTGAGGCCAAAGTCAAAAAAATGGATCAAACCCTGTAGGAGTGCCGTCTCGGCGCGATTTTTTTAGCAATGAATCGCGCCGAGACGGCGCTCCTACAGATTCTGTTGTTGATCTTTGGTCCCGTTCAGGCTTGCCGAGACGCACAGGATGAGCTGGGGTTTCGGGGTGTGCCTGTTTGAGGGCGTAGCCCGAGTTCACACCCCGCCAGCTCATCCGAGCATCGCAGGGAACCCGAAGGGCAAGCATGCGGGTGGCCTTTCTTTTGGTACCTTTTCTTTGGCCATCAAAGAAAAGATACTCGCCCATGAAGGGCGAAAAACACTTATCAATTCAAGAAAAATAATAAAACAGCAAACTCAGCCGTGCGCCAGCACAAAAAGCAATCAATCAGATGATGAAACCTCAGCGAGTAATTCACTCAACTCATACAGAGGTAAACCAACAACACCACTAAAACTCCCATGTAAATCGGCAACAAACCGCGCAGCATAACCCTGAATAGCATAGGCACCCGCTTTGTCCGCAGGCTCGCCTGTTTCCCAATATTGCTCAATCTCATCAATTTTGAGTGGCTTGAAAAAGACTGTACTCCTACTCAGTGCCTGGCGCACGTTGTTACCATCAAAAAGACAGATGGCCGTTAAAACCCTGTGCGACCGGCCGGATAATCTTTTCAACATTGCTATGCCATCTTCTCGATTGGCTGGCTTGCCAATTATTGCTTCATCAAGCTCTATACAGGTGTCTGCTCCCAATACAAGAAATGCGGATACATGCCTGCCTCCTGCTGAGGAAGCAGGAATTGAGGAAGTCAGTCGGGTATAACCGGCGACTGCTTTTTCCTTTGCCAGACGGGACACATATTGCTCTGGTGTCTCTGTTTCATACTGAGCTTCATCTACATCAAGCACCTTGATCAGCTCAAAATTAATACCAAACTGTTTGAGTAGTTCACTACGGCGTGGCGATGCAGAGGCCAGATACAGATATGGTTCAGAGAACCTTTGATCAGCCACCCTGCTCGCCTCTATGGTAGGGCAGGTTGGCAATAATACTCCAGGCACGGTAGAGCTGTTCGGCCAGGACAACACGAACCAGTGGATGAGCAAAGGTCATCTTCGACAGAGACCAGCATTCATCAGCGCGCTCAATACAGGCCTGAGAAAGTCCTTCTGGTCCACCGATGAGAAGGCTTACATCCTGCCCGCCCAGCAGCCACTTTTCCATGCTGAGTACCAGTTGCTCGGTATTTTTTTCTTTGCCGCTACGCTCCATTGCGATGACCAGTGAGCCATTCGGGATTGCCTGCAGCAAACGCTCACCTTCTTCGCGATTGATACGTGCGACATCGGCGCTTTTGCTGCGTTTACCGGCATTGATTTCAATCAGTTTCATTGAACAATGACGAGGCATGCGACGCGCATATTCACTATAGGCCTGATCGACCCAATGTGGCATCTTGCGACCTACGGCGATGAGATGAATCTGCATCAGGGGAATCTCAATCTCTGCTCAGCCTTCCCTGCTTTTCTCGACGATCTGGCACAGTTCTTCGCCCCACAGCTTATCCAGATCATAAAATACACGGGCATCCGCCTGCATGATATGAGTGACGACATCATTGAGATCAACCAGTACCCATTCCGCCTCTTCCTGCCCTTCTACACCGAGTGGGCGATGGCCATGATCTTTCATGAAATCAACCAGCTTGTCAGCGATGGCATTGACGTGGCGGGACGACGTACCTGTTGCCAGTATCATAAAATCGGTAATATCGGTCAGCCCCCTGACATCCATCACCTTGATATCCTGTGCCTTGGCTTCTTCCAGCCCGGCTATAGCGGTATCCCTTACCTGTTTGGGTGTCATAGACAATCCTGTTTTCTCATATACTCACCATACTCATTTATCGTTTTGATAAAGCCCATTTCGTCGAATGTAATCAAGCACTTCATCAGACAACATTCCGTCTATATCCCGCCCTTCATTTAGCCGCTGTCGGATATCTGTCGCTGAAATGTCATAGCCTTTCAGGCTGACTGGCATGACACTGGAACATTTCCTGTCACGTAGGGCCGTCACATCATCAACGATGTATTCAGTTGCCCAATCAAGCTTCGAACACGCCAGTTCACCTGCTCGCTCAATGACAATGATATGTGCCAGTTGTAAAATTTCCTTCCAATGATACCACGTAGGCAGGCTGGCGAAGGCGTCACTGCCCATTACCAGACACAGCCTGTCGTCAGGATATTGCTGCTGGAAAGACTGCAGAGTCGGCACTGTCCATGAAGGCCCGTCACGCTCCAGCTCGCGGCTGTCCAGAATAAAATCGGGATACTCCCGCAGTGCCAGCTGCAGCATTTCTACGCGCTGCTGGCAGCTGGCCTGTGGCGCCGGCCGGTGCGGTGGTATCGAAGCAGGCAGAATATAAACTGCATCGGCTGCCAGTTTCTGCTGCAGCTCACCCAGTGGCCTGAGGTGGCCATAGTGTACCGGGTCAAAAGTACCACCGTACAGACAGATCAAAGATGACATGAATGTGGGCTACTGGCGTATATGGCCATCACCCAGGACGATATATTTTTGTGATGTCAGACCTTCCAGCCCTACCGGACCACGCACATGCAGCTTGTCAGTACTGATACCAATTTCGGCACCGAGCCCATATTCAAAACCATCGGAGAAACGGGTCGATGCATTGACCAGGACTGAGCTGGAATCAACCTGGCGCAGGAATTTGCGTGACTTGCTGTAGTCTTCTGTGACGATGGTATCGGTATGCTGTGAGCCGTATTGGTCTATGTGCTGCATTGCCTGATCAATGCCGTCTACGATGCGTATAGCCAGTATCGGAGCAAGATATTCCGCATCCCAGTCTTCATCCGTTGCCACATTGATATCAGATAGAATAGTGCGCGTTTTATCACAGCCACGTAGCTCCACACCCGCATCAGCGTAGCGCTGTGCCAGCAGGGGCAATACACTGCCCGCTATCGAATCCGCGACCAACAATGTTTCCATCGCATTACAAACACCATAGCGATGCGTTTTAGAGTTATAGGCAATCTCTACGGCCTTGTCGATATCCGCATGATCATCAATATAGACGTGGCAGACACCATGCAGATGTTTGATAACTGGTATGCTGGATTCGTTCATCACCCGCTCTATCAGGCCTTTGCCACCGCGAGGAATAATGACATCGACATATTGATCCATGGTCAACAACTTGCCGACGGCAGCACGATCCGTGGTGTTAATTACCTGAATGAGCGTTTCAGGCAAGCTAGCCGCCTCCAGCCCCTGTCGCATGCAGGCTGCCACCGCCAGGTTTGAGTGCAGGGCTTCCGAACCACCTCTGAGAATACAGGCATTACCCGATTTCAGGCACAATGATGCGGCATCTGCGGTAACATTAGGGCGTGACTCGTAAATGATTCCTATGACACCCAGTGGTACACGCATGTGACCGACCTGTATGCCGGAAGGCCGGTAACGCATGTTGGTAATTTCACCGACAGGATCAGGCAAGACCGCCACCTGCCTCAGTCCTTCAGCCATACCGGCGATGCGCTCAGCGGTCAATTCGAGACGATCCAGTAACGCGCCATCCAGTCCATGTTCACGGCCTGATTCAAGATCCTTGTTATTTTCTATTGCCAGACTCGCTGCCTGATCTTCAATCGCGGCAGCCGCTGCCAGTAAAGCTTTATTCTTGGCAGCGCTATCCACCGCCGCAGCCTGTCTGCTCGCTGCTCTTGCCAGTCGACCCAGCTGATCCATGTATTGTTCAATCGATTGTGTATTCATTGCTTCAAATTATTTTAAGTCCGCAGATTTTCATAGACAGTCTTTCAATATCGAACCAGATCGATACCCCTTCACTGCTAGCCCTGCCTTTGGCTATTTTATCAAGCTTTGCTATCTGCTGCAGGATTTGCTGCCATTGATCCCGGCCGTGGCGTCTGATTGCACCGTCAATCTTGTGCTGATCAGCACCCCAGACCCTGTATTGTTTGAAAACCTGCCCTTTATTTGCACCACCAGCCAGGGCTGAGGCTATTTGTGTCAGCCTTCTCACCTCACGGCCAAGCATTACTATGAGAAATACTGACTGATCTTTTTCCGCTCTCAAGGAATCAATAATGCGGCTTGTTCGTTGCCAGTCGCCTGCAAGACAGGCATCCAGGTAGCTGAAGACAGAAAATCGAGAATTATCTGACACGGAAGACTGCAGGGCTGCAAGTTGCTGTTTTGCATCGGGCAGCGAGCCATTATCCGACGAGATGTTCAGCGCCAGTAAATCGATTTCCTGGGCGGCAGCCAGCAGATTACCTTCAAAATAATGTGTCAATAATTCGATGGATTGCTGATCAGGAAGCAGTCCTTTGCTACGCAGACGATGCGACAACCAGCCGGGAAAGTCTGCAAGCTTAACCTCTTTGGCTTCTGCACTAACGCCCGCCGCATCAAGTGCCTTGAACCATTTCTGGTTCTGCCCCGCCCTGTCAACAACACCGCAAATTACCAATAACAAAGTATCGGGAGGGAAATTTTCTGATAGCTCGACCAGCATACGGCTGCCAGGCTGGCCGGGTTTGCCTGTTGGCATGCGCAATTCTATCAATCGTTTTTCATCAAATAAGGACATGCTGCTGCCCGACTGCAGCAGCGCACCCCAGTCGAATCCCTGCTCAACGATAAAACTATCACGCTCAGTGTAGCCCTGTTGCCGTGCCTGTTTACGTAATGCATCAGAGGCTTCTTCAAGCAGCAGAATTTCGCTGCCAAACAGCATGTAAACAGGTTTTAGATCTTTCCTGACCGAATCAGACAGACTTTGTATGGCGACACGCAAGAGCCTTCAGATTTCCCAGAATGTACTAAGCTGAACCATGATTAGGCTTAGTACTACCTGATACGGGATATTTTGCGCAGTATGCCCTGTGCGGCATCTCCGCGCATTTCATCACGCAGCAGCTCTTCTTCCCGCGTCGCTGACAGCAGTTGGTCCGGATCAAAATTGTAATCGCGTCGCGCTGAAGAAACTGACGGCTTGACCAGCGCTTTGCCCTTGCTGTCGAAGATCTGATAGCCGACCTTGAGAATGAGCACATAACCTGTGGACTTGCCCCGCTCATCAATCGTTTTGATTTCACGACTAAAGTTGGCGCTGACGATTTTAATATATGCGCTGTCTGAAGTCGGGTTGGCGACAACGACTACCTTATTAGATTCCAGTCTGTCTGCAAGGATATCTTTGAGTTTGCCATCAGGCGATGAAATAGCAACCGAACGGATTGAATCAGGCAGCACAACAGTTCCACGCAGGTGAAAACCACAACCGGAAAGCAGGCCGGCTGTTAACAGGAAAATCAGGGCAAAACGTTTCATCATAATATCCTTACAGGAAGATTTTATTTTCAATCATTTTCGGTATCGGGTCGAGTATACCGGCAAAGCTGAGCAGGCAAAACATCATATTTTCAGCCAACAACAATATTTACAAGTCGCCCCGGCACGACAATTATCTTGCGTACCGTATATCCAGCAGTATGGCGCTGTACACTTTCGCTGGCCTGCGCCTGCTGTTCAATCGTAGACTTATCTGCATCTGCGGCCACCAGAATGCGGCCACGTAGCTTGCCATTGACCTGAACGATATACTGGATCTCATCCTGTACCATAGCGGCTTCGTCAGCCAGCGGCCAGTCTGCATCAATAATAGCGCCTGTCTGACCAAGTTCCTGCCACAGCATGGTGGTAATGTGCGGCACTACCGGGGTCAACAACAGGCAGGCCGTCTCCAGCCCCTGCTGCACAACAACCCTGTCGTTATCATGCACTGGCCTGAATTTGCTGACAGCATTCATTAGCTCCATAACCGCTGCTATCGCCGTATTCATCTGCAGCCTGCGTTCTATATCATCAGTCACTTTTTTGATGGTCAGGTGAATCTGGCGGTTGAGATTCATTCCGGCGTCTGACAGGTCATTCACACTGCCCGCAACCACACCGTCTGCCACATGCTCTGCTACCAGACGCCACAAACGTCGAAGAAAGCGCGATGCCCCTTCAACACCTTCATCAGACCACTCCAGTGGCATCCGTGGCGGCGAAGCAAACATAATGAACAAACGCACCGTGTCGGCGCCATAGCGCTTTATAAGAGACTCAGGATCGACCGTATTGCCCTTAGACTTCGACATCTTGCTGCCGTCCTTCAACACCATGCCCTGGGTCAACAGTCGTTTAATTGGCTCATCAATATGCAGCAGGCCTTCATCACGCATCAGTTTTGTAAAAAAACGCGCGTACAATAGATGCAGAATGGCATGCTCGATACCGCCGACATACTGGTCAACCGGCAGCCAGTAATTTGCCCGCTCATCTAGCATCGCCTTATCCTGATCCGCACAGGTAAAACGTGCCAGATACCAGGAAGACTCAAAAAAAGTATCAAAAGTATCGGTTTCCCTGCGTGCATCAGCACCGCATGATGGACATTTCACATGGGTAAAGTCAGGATGATCGACTAGCGGGGAACGGGCACCGTCCAGCTCTACATCAAGCGGCAGCAGCACGGGTAAATCCTTATCCGGCACCGGTACTGTGCCGCAATCATCGCAATAAACAACAGGCACCGGACAGCCCCAATAGCGCTGACGGGAAATACCCCAGTCGCGTAGCCGGTAATTCACTCGACGCTCACCTTTAACCTGCTGCTGCAGCCAGTCAGCAATGGCCTCAAAAGCCTGTGCTGATGTCAGTCCGTCAAACTGGCCGGAATTCTTCAGCACGCCGTAATCGGTAAATGCCGCTGACAGCGGTTGCTCCAGTTCCCCGCCTACCGGGTAAACTACCGGTTTGACCGGGATGCCGTATTTACCGGCAAATTCAAAATCCCGCTGGTCATGCGCCGGCACCGCCATCACGGCACCGGTGCCGTAACCCATCAGAATAAAATTTGCGACCCAAACCGGAACGTCTTCACCGGTAACAGGGTGGCTAACAGTAAAGCCGGTAGTCATGCCCTTCTTTTCCATAGTTTCCATGGCTGCTTCAGCAGTCTCGGTGTTGCGACATTCTTCGATAAATGCCTGCAGGCCGGGATTGGTTTCAGCTGCCTTCAGTGCCAGCGGATGCTCCGCCGCGACGGCCATATAGGTGACACCCATCAGGGTGTCCGGCCTTGTGGTATAGACAACAAGATCATCCAGCTCACCCTCTGCGGCAAAACTCAGTTCGACACCCTCCGATCGACCGATCCAGTTTCGCTGCATGGTCTTCACCGCATCCGGCCAGCCATCAAGCTGATCCAGACCCCCTAGCAACTCATCAGCATACGCGGTGATCTTCATGAACCATTGTGGGATTTCCTGCCGCTCCACCGGCGTATCGCAGCGCCAGCAGCAGCCGTCGATGACCTGCTCATTGGCCAGCACGGTCTTGTCATGCGGGCACCAGTTAACGGGCGCGGTACGCTTGTAGACCAGGCCTTTCTGCAGCAGGCGGGTGAACAGCCATTGTTCCCAGTGATAGTATTCCGGATCACAGGTCGCCAGTTCACGATCCCAGTCATAACCGAAACCGAGTCGCTTCAGCTGATCACGCATGTAATCGATATTTTCATGCGTCCATTTTGCCGGTGGCACGCCATGCTTGATTGCCGCATTTTCGGCCGGCAGGCCAAACGCATCCCAGCCCATCGGCTGCAACACGTTCTTCCCCTGCATCCGCTGATAGCGGCTAATCACATCACCAATCGTGTAATTCCGAACATGCCCCATATGCAGGCGGCCGCTGGGATAGGGAAACATACAGAGACTATAAAAGGACTCCCGATCAGGGTCTTCAGTTACCTTGTAAACTTTGTCGTTTTCCCACTGTGCCTGTAGAGGAGTTTCTATGTTTTGGGGAATGTATTTATGTTCCATTACTTCAGAGACTACCGGTAATCGTTTATTTCGGGACGATTAGCTGAAAGTATAAAAAAGTTGTCAGAATTATTGCTTGCCTGTTTCCAGAGCTACGTCATCCCAGTCAGCAAATGGGAAAGGCCTGTCTTCGCTATTGAATGTCAAATACTGCAGCATCCTGTAGGCGTACTGGCTAAGCATGCCGCCAAAACCAACCAGGCGCATATTCTTCTCACCGGTAAACAAAAGCACCAGCAGCTGAAAAATAACCAGGGCGGCGATCAGTAATTCCACGATGTTGAAAATAAACACGAAAATAGCCATATAGAGGATACGCATCCAGGTGGAGTTGTCTTTCAGGTTTTCTTTGATATTGTCATTCATTACAAAATTCTTCAGTGGGCAGGTAAGCAAGGACGAGGGATTATAGCATTGAAAATAGTTCCAGGTTCCAGGTTCCAGGTTCCAGGAAAAACCTTCGTCCTTTCCTCTTGAAACCTGGAACCTGGAACTTGAAACTTTCAGTTATGCTACTTTGCTACATGCACCAGCAGCCGCCGTCGATGGCCCGCTCGCCGATGTTCCCACAAATAAAGCCCCTGCCAGGTTCCCAGCCCCAGTCTGCCGTTGATGATGGGAATGCTCAGTGAAACGTTGGTGAGGATGGCCTTAATATGGGCAGGCATATCATCCGCTCCTTCGGTCGTGTGGGTATACAGTGGATCGTTTTCTGGTACCAGGCGGTTAAGCCAGTTCTCCAGATCCCGGCGTGCGGACGGATCGGCATTCTCCTGTATTGTCAGACTGGCCGAGGTATGGGTAACAAAAACGGTGCAAAGCCCTTCCACACAGGATGCTCTGTTAACCAGCGAAGCAACCTTGTCAGTAATATCAACAAGGCCCTGGCCATGTGTTTCTATTATCAGTTCTTCAATCATATTTTTATCTTAAAGCAATAATAATTTTTTTTAACCGCCAAGTCGCAAAGGACGCAAAGAATACATTTTCTCTAGAAGATTGTATTTTCAGGTAAAATAAAAGATCAAGAATATCTAAATCCTGAATTTGAAATTTCGTTCTACAAAAAACTCTTTATCCTCTGCGTCATGGCGTCTTAGTGGTTAAATATCGCTAGACTCAAACTATGAACGATATCAGACTACCAAGAAAAATACCGCTTTCCAGTTACCTGGAGTTCTACTATTACCGGGCGGCATTCTTCCACTGCATATCTTTGAGCAGCGATATTTACAAATGTTCAGGGGCGCTCTGCAGGAAGACGGCATCATCGGCATGATACAGCCTTCAACGAGCCAGTCCTGACAAGTGGAAATGAATATTCAGGTTCAGTACGCTGGGAAGAATCACAGCTTCAACAATTGAATCAAATCACCACCCCTGCTTCAAAACATATCTGCGCGAACATATTCACGTGCAGAACCAACTCAGCACAACAATCGATTATCTGTACTTCGCTCGCAAGCGGCTTCTGCTAACATACAGCCTGTGGTGTGCCGGACAGGGTCAACACCCTGTGCGACTGGTTGTGGCATGGTTCTTCTTATGCGAAGGTGGAAGACGTAAACTGTGCTGATGTAGAGCCAGCCTCTGAACCATATGCCTTTACTACTGGATAACCGGGGGGATATAGAAAAATTGAAACTTGCCATCTTTAGCACCAAGCCCTACGACAGGGAGTTTCTGGAGCAAGAGAATGCCGAGTTCGGGTATGAGCTGGTTTTTTTTGAAACACGCCTTTCCAGCGAAACCAGACTCCTTGCCCAGGATTTTCCAGCGGTGTCTGTGTTTGTAAACGATGATATTGATCGTGCTGTACTGGCAGCCCTCGCGGAAGGACAAACACGCCTGATCGCGCTTCGCTGTGCGGGGTTCAACAATGTCGACCTGGCGGCGGCCAGGGAACTTGGTATCAAGGTTGTCAGGGTTCCAGCCTACTCGCCTTTCTCCGTTGCGGAGCATACCGCCGGTTTGATGTTGACACTAAACCGGAAAATTCACCGTGCCTATCAGCGAGTGAAGGAGGGCAATTTTTCGCTTGATGGGTTGATGGGCAGCGAGTTTCACGGCAAGACCGTCGGAATTATCGGTTTGGGACGCATTGGTCTGGAAACCGCCAGGATACTCAAGGGATTCGGTATGCGGATACTCGCCTGCGATCCGCAACCCAACCCAGCCGCGAGTGAGATCGGCATTCAGTTTGTTGAACTGGCCGAAATCTACCAGCAGTCAGATGTGATATCCCTCCATTGCCCACTCACCCCCGAAACGCACCACTTGATCAATAGTCGCGCGCTGAATGAAATGAAAAAAGGCGTTATGCTGATCAATACCAGCCGGGGAGCAGTGGTTGATACTAAAGCGGTTATTTGTGAGTTAAAAAGGAAAAAGCTCGGCGCACTGGGCCTTGATGTGTATGAGCAGGAAGGCGACCTTTTTTTTGAAGATCTTTCCAACGAGATCATTCAGGATGATATATTCGAACGCCTGCTAACCTTTCCCAACGTGGTTATTACCGGACACCAGGGATTTTTCACCGAGCAGGCCATGCAGAGCATCGCCAGCACCACCCTGGGCAATGTACGCCAGTTTGAAGAAGGTGAAGAACTGGAAAACGAAGTATCTGTATAAAATAATCTTTGACACGAGAGGGAGCTCAATGTCGATCAGGGTGGCCCAATCAGAAGTGGAAATCATGGACTGTTTCCCGGTTATGCAGGAACTGGGCCCCAATATTTCTAAGGGCGCATTTCTACAACGGGTTCAGGAACAACGCAGCAGAGTTCCACATGGGCAATAATCTGGCCTGGGGACGTTTCCTGTATGTGGATGACCTGGTCACTTCCTCTTCCGCATGGTCTCAGGGGCATGGCAGCCCCTTGTTGGCCTGGCTGCCCACTACGCTCGCGAACAGGGCTGCGGCCAGTTACATGAGTATAGGCTGAATTAACGCTATTTTCTCTGGAACTCGCACCCATCGAGCAGTCACTGCTTTCCGGTCTGATCATACTGAAATCTTGCCCTATTAGGTCGCGTTGATCTGAATATATCCCAGCCATTCGCCTTATATTCTGACATTTCCTGCAAACAGGCCAATCAATGCCCTGTCGTCACCGCAACAACATCAATTTGAACCTGAATTCTCTTTGAACTATCCGAACAGGCTCGACTGCGGTGGCGCTCGACTATCAGGTAGCAGAGGTGTTGTAATCGTCAGTGGCTTTTCTTCCAGATACGCAAGTATCTTCTGAATGACGACCGGATCTTCGATGCAGGCAATGGGCTTAGCAGCACCACCGCATGCACAACAGGTCTCAACGTCGATGTTGAACAAGCGCTTTAATCACTGTGCCCATGTCATCGCCATGTGACGTTGGGCAGGTGTTTTACTTTCTGACCCATCCACTTCCTTTAGCCTGCCCTTGCCCCGCTTTGCCCTTGATTCGTCTAAGTACTCATCAAATTCCTGGCGTTTCTACTATCAGTTCTTCAATCATATTTTTATCTTAAAGACATAATAATTTTTTTTAACCACCAGGATGCAAAGAATACATTTTCTCTAGCAGATTGTATTTTCAGGTAAAATAAATGATCAAGAATATCTAAATCCTGAATTTGAAGTTTATTCCCATTAAAAATCTTTAGCCTTTGCGACCCCGGGGTCTTTGCGGTTAAATATCTGCTAAAATTTAATTATGGACGATATCGATATCAGACTGCCTAAAAATATACCGCTTTTCCCGTTACCGGGAGTTCTACTATTACCGGGCGGCATTCTTCCGCTGCATATCTTTGAGCAGCGATATTTACAAATGTTCAGGGACGCACTGCAGGGAGACGGCATCATCGGCATGATACAGCCATCAACGAGCCAGTACGATCAAACCGACCCGCCGGTTTATATGACCGGCTGCACTGGCAAAATCACCCATCATGAAGACACCAGTGACGATCGAATGCTGGTAACGCTGCGTGGTCTATGTCGATTTAATATTGTTCAGGAACATGACGGCGGGTACCTCTATCGTACTGCAGAAGTTGATTATCTGCCCTCGGGGAATATTCTCAGGAAGGAGGACAATAGCGGCAAACACAGGAGATTACTGAATGCTGCCTCACTGTACCTGCCACTGCTGGAAGAAAACTCCCGTCTCGAACCCATACTCGAAGCAGGTATGTCAGAACTGGTCACTGCACTGGCCATGCACTGTCCTTTCAGCACTGTCCAGAAACAATCCCTGCTGGAAGCATCCGATGTAGAGTCCAGAGTGGACCGTCTGATCGAGTTGCTGGAACAGGCCGCACTTGATAGCTGGCCAGCGGGGGAACATACGGCAAATTGACCCAGATGAAGGATTAAAGATTAAAGATTAAAGATTAAAGATTAGCAGCGCGTTATGTTTTTCCTTCATCCTTGATCTTTGATCTGCTTTCAAGGCCTTAAAGCCTCTACCGGATGCAGGCCTGCCGCCTTGATCGCAGGATAAATCGTTGACAGGACACCGGCGAGCAATGCCACGAAAAACCCAATGAGGATGGTCTGTATATCGAATGCTACCGGCAACTCAAACCAGCTGGAGACAACTATCCCCAGTCCCCAGCCGACAAACAGTCCGATGCTGCCGCCAATAACTGCCAGTAACACACCTTCAACCATGAACTGCTGCAGTATGTCATTTTTTGTTGCCCCGACTGCACGACGTAACCCGATCTCGCTACGCCGTGTGTTGACGCTTACCAGCATCACATTCAGTACACCGGTCACGCCAACGGCAAGGATGATTGTGGATATTCCGAGCAGAAAGAGTTCCAGCAAGTTCTGAAACTGCTTCTTTTTTATTAGTAGTTCATAGGGAATGATCAGTTCCAGTTTCTGTTGTTTTAGGCGACTGGCGCCAAATATTCTATGCAACAAAGGGGTTGCTGCAGGTATACGCTGATCCTCGGCAAACTTCATCAACAATTGACTGAATACCAGATCGTCGGCGGCCCTTGCTGACATCACGGTGATGGGAATATAAATGGCCCGGGAGGTATCCGGTGCCTGGAAGCTGGCTAATTTTATCATCGGTAAATTATTGTCACCCAGCACGCCGATGACGGTAAACCATTCTTTGCCAAGACGAAGCATCCTGCCCATTACCTGGGTCGTGGAAAAAAGATCCAGCGCAATATCCCGTCCAAGCACAGCTACCCGCTGTCGGCGCAGCAGATCATACGGGGCAAGAAACCGGCCACTGGCCATAGTGAGTGAAAACACCTCACGGTAGGAAGCGCCGGTTCCCACCAGGCGTACACGCTGCTGTTTTCGATTGAGATATGCTGTTCTGTATTCATGCTGTACAGGTGCCATTGCCGACAATTCATGGCCCATTAACCTTTTCAGATTAAACAACATTTCTGAATTCAGCTGTGGGCTGTCATCACTTGCCGTACTGTTGACAATTACAGTGCTGGTACCGAGCACACCGACAGCGCGAGAAAACTCCTCCCGGGCGCCCTGGCCCATGGCAACGACTACAACAAAACCCGCTACACCGATGGCAATGCCAGCAATACTCAGCAGTGCCTGCAGGCGCTTGATCCGCCACATATTAATGGCTGGCTGCACATATCTGAAAAGGTCTGCACTAATCATCGAAATCGCTACTCAGCTCTCCATCCTGCATACGATAGATCCTGTCGGCAGCATTCGCGACCTCGCTATCATGTGTGATCAGAACGATGGTTAAACCCTGTGTATTCAGCTGCTTCAGCAGCCTGACAATTTCAGAAGAATTTTTACTGTCCAGATTGCCTGTCGGTTCATCTGCCAGCAACAAACGAGGATGATTAAACAGGGCACGGGCAATGGCGACACGCTGGATTTCACCGCCGGATAGCTGACCAGGCAAATGCGTCAATCTATGTCCCAGTCCAACCTGTTCCAGTAATTCAATCGCGCATCGTCTACTGTGTTCGCGTGACTGGCCAGAATAGAAGCCCGGCATGGCTACATTATCCGGTAGATCAAGATAATCGACAAAACTCGTTGACTGAAAGACAATCCCGATTTTGCGATTCCTTATGTCAGCCAGCGCGTAGTCATCCATGATCGAAATGATTTCCTGATCCAGCACATAACTGCCCGCATCTGCAACATCAAGACACCCAAGAACATTCAGCAAAGTAGATTTGCCGGTACCAGAAGGACCCATGATGGCGACAAACTCACCCTCATTGACCTCAAGTGAAAGCTTTTTCAGGACGGGTATACTCTGCCCGGGCAGAGTGTAGCTTTTATCCAGTGTCCGCACCTGTATCATGAGGCAGGCTCACCGCCTAACACTTCACGGGGATCATGCAATAACAATTTCTCGCCACCCAATAGCCCTTTGGTCACGACAACATACCGGCCATCACTGGGCCCTGTTTCAATGGCTATGGCCTCAGCTTTGTTCATTTTCCATTGAAAACTCACGGCCTGGTCACCGGAATAGAACACCGCCTCAACCGGCACACGTACCACATCCTCAAGTTTCGCCGCCTGTATCCGAGTACGCGCTGTCATACCCGGCCTTAGCCTTGAATCGACATCAACAATGGCGACACGGACAAGAAATCTTGGCATTTCCTCATCCTTGCCTGTTGCCAGTGTGCCGATGGTTTCCACACGCCCGCTTAATAACAGGTTGGGGTAGGCCTGTGGGCGAATTACTGCTGTCTGTCCTACTTCGATCTGGGCAATATCTGTTTCACGAATTTTCAGGTCGGTAATAATTTCAGACATATCAGGAAGAACGATGAAACCATTATGCTGCCAGACGGAATCCCCGACCTGGACCTTGCGCATTTCGCCCTGTACGGAGACTGTTTTGTATACGACAAATCCCGGCACAGGTGCTTTTAGAATTGTTTTATCCAGCAATGCTTTTGCTGACAGTTGTGACTTTTTCAGTACATCGTAACGGTAATTTAAGCGTATCATCACCGCGTTTTTCAGGGCTAATTTATGCTGATTAACCTTCTTTTGCTCAGTAACTTTACGCTTAAGTTCTACCAACTTGAGTTCTGATTGTCGTATCTCACCCGGTGCTATCATTTCACGCAGCAGTTTTTCCTGCTGTTTTGCCAGATCCAGTTCGGCAGCGGACTCACTTATAGCCGCCTTTGCCTGCTCGTATTCACGGCGTTTAGTAAAACCCTGCTCAAGCAGCTCTTTCATTGATTTAGCTTTTTTCTTTGCCAGCCTGTAATTTTGTTCTGCTGCCTGCAGATCATTTTTTGATTTTGTCAGGCGCAGCGGTAGCTCGGCCTGTGTCAGGTTTTTGTGTTTGAGTTGAGCCACTTCGACATTGTGCAGCATACTTTCTGTACTAGCCCTGCCCTGCTGGATGGTCAGCTGAAGCTCTTCCTCAGCCTGAGCCAGCGCTGCAATGGCATCGCTTATCTCTACCGACAGCTTTTCAATATCTTCAACAAAAGGGGCTTGGTCAAACTTGACGATCACCTCACCGGGTTTAACGGTAGCCCCCTCCTGCTTGAGAAAAATGATCTTCGCCCTGTTACTGGGGAGATCCGAAGCAAGTGTGACAGAACGTCGTGCATTGAGAATGCCTGACTCGATGATTGAAATATCAAATGAACCCTGATCTGCTCTGGCAACTACAGGTTCCTGGAACACAGCATTCTCGATGCCCTCTTTACCTGAGCCCAGAAAGGAAAGACCTGCGTAAACCACAAGCAGGGCGATACCCCCTTTAATTACATTTAATTTGCTTGCGGTAATTGCCATTTATCTCTCAATTGACCACTTATCAGGTCAAGATTAAGCCGTGCCAGCTGTAAATCAATGGTTGCCGTCAGGCTGGATTGCTTTAGCTGGGCAAGGTCACGCTGGCTTTCCAGTAGTTCGATTACATCGATCTGCCCGTCATCATATCTCTTTTTTGCCAGCACAAACCGTTTTTCTCCCAGTTCTACCGTCCTTTGTGCCAACAATGACTTCTCTTCGTAACGGCTCATCTGCCGAACGGCACTGCGGATTTCTGTTTTAACAGTATCAGTGAGATGCCTGTAACTTCTCTCTGTCTGCTCATATTCAAGCACAGCAAGTCTTGCCTGGTTTTTTTCTGTAGCAAAAGCAAAATCTGTCGACACGTTCAAACCCAAACCGATGCGCCGATCATCCACTTCAAAGGAATCGCCCAGTGATTCACCCTGCCCGACCAGTGCATAGTGGATACTTAAATCAACTGGGGGACCTACCCGTTTGTTGATGATGTTCATTCGCTTCAATGCGAAATCGCGACGTTCCTTCATCGCGATAATTTCCAGCCGACGGTTCAGTGCCATTTGCTGTAATACCTCAACTTCCTCTGGCATAGTCGATGCTTGCTGCTCTACCAGCAGGGAAAAATCAA
Source organism: Gammaproteobacteria bacterium (assembly GCA_036986095.1). Classification (GTDB taxonomy): domain Bacteria; phylum Pseudomonadota; class Gammaproteobacteria; order BMS3Bbin11; family BMS3Bbin11; genus BMS3Bbin11. The sequence goes on along the minus strand of BTQX01000007.1, from coordinate 977 downwards.
AATCCACTTCATCTTCAGGGTTCAGGCCCAGCAGCATCTTGAGTTTGTCCAGGTCATTTTGCAGTAAGGCCTCAGAGTCTTTCACTGTTTGCCTGGAATGGGAGGTATTTAACTCTGCCTGTTCAACATCAAAACCGGAGGCCAGGTCATTTGCATATTTGGCTTTGACTGCGGCAACCAGCCTGTCTGCCGCTTCCAGCGCTGACTGTTGCACGGCTATTCCCTGTTCTGACTGGTAGGCACGATACCATGCCTGTATGACTCTGGCTGTCAGTTCTTCTGCACCGACTTCACTAACACGCTGACTATGTTTTTTGTCACTCTCTGCTTTATTTAGAGCCAGTACACCACTGCGTTCCGGATCAGAGAACAGGGGTCGGGTGTACTGCACTCTAAATTCACTTAGTGCGCTGGTATCAAACTGTGAGGCATACACTCCGGCCTCGACCCGTGAACCGTCAGCCAGTTTGCGACTTAGTGACATCCTGTACTGCTGACCAATCTCAGCGCCTACAACGGCATCTGAACGGAGAGAGGCATTGAAATGAGTACGAAAAACTGAACGCGCGACATCCAGTGACATGTCCGACTTTTTAACCTTATCCAGTACCTGCAGATATTCATAGTTGCCTTTGAAGGCAGACCTGATCGCCTCATGCAAGTCCATTCCTGCATATAAGGGCTTAGCTGACAAAACAAGAAGGAGCGCTAAAAGGCATCGGCCAAGACTTCCCGGTAGAAAAAAATTATTGAATTTATTCAACCACTGCTGCCCCACAAATTCGTCATTCCGGCGAATGTCGGAATCCAGTAACTTTGGCACTAATATAAATCAAAGACTTCCTGGATACCCGCTTTCGCGAGTATGACGGCATATTATTTCGTGCCAGTAGCGTTGTAGGTGAGTGTTTGCCCGCCTTCCAGGGTTCCGTCAGAACCAATATTGATCAAAAAATTTAAATTTTGCGAAACAGAAA
>BTQX01000006.1:0-25574 GCA_036986095.1 Gammaproteobacteria bacterium | reverse complement strand
TCTGAAAGGCGAAGCCTATAAACCCTTTGACAGTGGTAGTTTTATCAAAGAGATCATACCTGCATTAGTGAATGAACTGGGTAAAATTACTTACTTTATCCTGTGGGCAATCCCATTGCTGGTCCTGTTTGTTGTTCCTGTGTTAAATCTTGCAGCACCTTTTTTCTGGGCCTATTTCATGGCATGGTTGCTGTCACTGGAATATACCGATTACCCAATGGATAATCATGGTATTCGCTTCAAAGAAGTTCGCGCCAGGCTACGCCAGCGACGCATCACCAGCATGGGATTCGGTGGCATGGCGACACTCTGTTCCTTTGTACCTTTTCTTAATCTGTTAGTCATGCCGGCAGCAGTAACCGGGGCCACAGTTTACTGGGTAAAAGAACTGGAAAGTGAAAACTGAAATTAACCCGTACTCCACGCACGTGGCCGTCTCACCCCTGCCAGCTTACAGGCCTGCTTCACATAACCATAAGGAAATAATTTAAACAGATATTTTTTTGCGGATTTTTTATCACCACCCTGTATCGTCACAAGATAATCTACTGTGTGCCGAATATCCGGCACCACACCATTTTGTAAATATGACTCCCTTATAAAGTTCAACACTAGCCAATATTCATCATTCAGTGTTATACCCTCAGACCTGGCCAGCTCTTTCGCGACTTCTTCATTCCAGTCTTCCGGATTGACCAGATATCCTTCTTTATCAAAAACTATGGGTAACTTCACTATTTTCTCCAGATCAGAGTGTTCGTATTGTTCTGTATAATATGGGGGTTTGATAGAACTAACACACCACTGCATTTGCTAACTTAATATCTCAGCCTGTATTTTTTTTGACAAACTGCTTACTGCCTTCTGATACGACCAATGTATAAGCTCCTTTAAATAATCTTCATAAAAATCACCTACATCTACTATTGTGACCCAGTGAAAACGATGCATATACCTGGCAGGTTTTACACCCGGCTGATCAGTCAACTCAAGGAATCTGTCTGGACTGACTCGAACACTAAAGCGCCATTTTTCTGGCTCACTTGTTTTGAAATAGGCGAACTGCTTTTCATGCACGACATACTTTAGAATATTATTTGGATACCTACTATCTACTTCAACCACTTGTGGAAAGGAAAGGCAAAAGTCTATTGCTTTTCTCACATTCATCTAATCACCACCCCTTAACCAGTAAACCTGCTGACGATAGAGCTTCCTTCTGGTAGCTCAATAGTAAATTCATTAGCATCTGAGAATGCTTTTCTGAAAGCTGGTCTGCGGCCTATTTTAGCAAGGTATTTTCTATAGACCCGGTCTGTACATAGCTGGTATCTTTTTGCCCACATAATATTGTGTGCGATGACGCAATCTGCCCCTGTGAATTCATCGCCACAGATAAATTCAGTCTTTTCCAGGCGAGATTTTAGCTGAGGTTCTACTTCGTTAATAAATTTATTTCTGTAGCGTTTGATGGTTCTTTCATCGCGCTCAGCTTCTGGCAGGATATGTTCATGAATTCGAATCTGCCAAAGAATCATGTCGATAGTTGTTACCCCAAAATACAGCATTTGTAGAAAGTCTGCTCGCTGTGCAGAAATTTCCTGAGGTGGTGGTGCAAGCTCTTTTTCCGGGAAGGCATCCACTAACAACGCTATCATCGCACCACTTTCAATCATGCGTATGATTTTGCCATCTTCTAATGTGATTTCTAACATAGGTACGCTATGATTAGGGTTCTTAAGTAAGTACTCATTCTTATATTGCGCCCCATCATATAGAAGTACTCTCTCTACTTCGAAGTTGTCACCCACTGTTTCATGTAGCACCCACTTCACTCTTGCACTTCTCGTTGCGGGATAATGGTAAAGCTTTATTCTGTCAATTTTCATGTGTGGCTACCCGTGGAATGTCGGCAAGAAACAAGACCCTGTTCAGGGTTCAGGTAAATCATGCCCATAAGAATTATCAGCGGAATTGCTGGTTAGATTTTTTTTTGACTTCACTCTATTAATCGTACCTTGAGCCACAGCGACCAGGGTTTCACCGTTCTCCCCTTGAGCAAATACTTTACAATCACAGACCGCTTGCCGTACACCCGAGTATAAAACAGTGGCTCGAGCAATCAGTTTGTGGCCAGTAGCTGGTCTAACATAATTTATTTTATACTCTGAAGTAACAGAATTTCCCAAAACAGATGCACCAGCATACGTAAGACAGTTGTCAACTAGATAACTAACAACTCCGCCATGAACAAAACCATGTTGTTGACAGAAATCTTCGCGCACCAACAATGTAATCTCAGCACTCCCACTTTCTAAGGCTGTTAGCTCGGCACCTAAAAATGTACTAAATGGTTGTGCGTTTAAAACGCTTCTCCCGTATTCGAGTAGGTCGCTCATACTGTAATTACCTCCATACTATAGTAGTGCTAGTTCATTTCGAAAACGCGCAGCATTTGAGAAGTCCATGTGGAGCACATCGTTATGTGTGTTGCTTTAATTTACAGAATTTTTCAAAATTTTCATGTATACGTACTGAATGATTGAGCATTTTTTTCATTCTTCAATTAAATATGGAGTAAATCTGGAACGTTGTTCTTCAGACAATTTGTATGCTCGTTTTGTAGATAATGAAAAGAAAAGTGCTCCCTGTTTTCCTTCTGCCACCAATTCATCCAGACCGTTAAAAAAATTGAACTGAATTTCACCTGAGATTCTTCTGAGTTTAGTGAGATATAACTGGACGCGAACTTTGTCGCCCAAATACAGCGGTTTTTTATAAGCGATTTCTGTTCGAGTAAGCACTGGAGCAAAACCAAGTTTCTCAACTTCATGGACAGGCATCCCCACTTTTTCTAAAAGCTTTATACGGCCAATTTCCATCCACTTTATATAAGATATATTACTTACATGTTGTCCAGAATCGATATCATAGGTGTAGATTTGTGGTTCAAATGTGATTAATTTCATAATTTTTATTTTTCGTATAACAGTTAAATAGACTGCATGTCAGTATATAGTCATGTCCACTTCTAACCATATCATTTCCATATACATCCACAAACTGCCATATGTAGACACTATTATCTACTCTATAATTCTCTCTTTCAATCCTGGTTTTATCGCATCCCTGTAATTCAACTGCCAGGATTTCATTTCAGGTCTCCAGTGCTCTTGAAACCTCTGGAGTCGGGCTAATTGCCTCTGCTACGATGAATTTCGTGACAATAGGCATCTTCGTATTCTATTTATGATATGAAAGCAAAAATAAGTTTTTCTACAGCAGCAACGAATACCCCAGACCAATACCCGCACAGATTGCAATAACAGAAACAATTCCTGCCTTGTATTTAAACAGAGCGACAAACGCTACGGCACCTATCACGGCAGAAAACCATTCAAAGTTTCCGTCAAACCCCTGTGGCCAGAGCACGTGATAAGCAAAGAAAACCGCCAGGTTAAGAATTACGCCTACTACTGCAGCAGTTATACCGGTCAGGGGTGCGGTGAATTTTATATCGCCTCTGGTTGCTTCGACAGCTGGTCCACCAAGGAGAATAAAAAGAAAGGACGGTAAGAATGTAAACAATGTAGCAATACTGGCACCTGCAATACCCGCTAGCGGCAACATTTCAGGCCCAAATATCTCCTTGGTCCAGCCTCCAACAAAACCTACAAAAGCAACAATCATAATCAAAGGTCCGGGTGTCGTTTCGCCCAGTGCGAGGCCATCGATCATCTGCGTGCCGGTCAACCAGGCATAATGCTCTACACCACCCTGATAGACATAGGGCAGCACCGCGTATGCACCGCCAAAGGTTACCAGTGCCGCTTTAGTGAAGAACCAGCCCATTTGTGTGAGCGTGCCCTGCCAGCCATAAGTTGTATAAAGCATTAGCATGACAACGAGCCAGACGAAAAGCCCCACAACGGCAAAAGCAATGAAGCGGCTCCACTTGAATCGTGCGTGCTCCGGCGTCGGTGTATCATCATCTATAATTGCGGAACCAAAGCTGCCAGTTGAACCGTCATGATGCCCGCCAGCCTTGAATTTATCGGGAGCAAAATAGGAACCGGCAAAGCCGATAATGCCTGCCATCAGCACGATATAAGGGAAAGGAATATCAAATGCAAATATGGCTATGAATGCCAATACGGCCAGGGCGCGAAGCACATTATTTTTCAAAGCCCTGGAACCTATACGGTAGGCAGCAAAAACCACAATCGCTGTTACGGCGGGCTTAATACCGTACAGTATTCCCTCTACTACCGGGACATCACCATACACCAGATAAACCCATGTCAAACCGGACAGTATAAAAAGTGACGGCAGAACAAATAATGTGCCCGCAACAATACCGCCCCATACGCCGTGCATCAGCCAGCCAATATAGGTAGCCAGTTGCTGCGCTTCTGGTCCCGGCAGCACCATTGTGTAATTAAGCGCATGCAGGAAACGATGTTCCGAGATCCATCTGCGTTTCTCTACTAACTCCTGATGCATCATGCTTATCTGGCCGGCCGGCCCGCCAAAACTGATAAATCCCAGCTTTAACCAATAGACTAAAGCCTCAGAAAATGAAACGGCTGGCGGTGGCGTCTGTGCTTCCTGTTCGTTTGTTGGCATAAGTACGCCTCGTGGTAATTCTTTATTGTAGGAGCGTCGCTCGACGCGATGTTTTTAGGTGAAAGATGAAAGCCTCGGGACTGAGGATAAAAGATTTTAAAAATATCAACTTCCAGTTCTTTCGTCTTTAGTCCTTCGTCCCGGGTCCTTTGTCTAAAAACATCGCGCCGAGCGACGCTCCCACAATTTCATTAAAAGCAGGCAAGTGAATTTCAGGTGTTATTTCGCAGAAAAAAAGATGTTCGCGTAATATGATTTTGCTTTACTGCCACTATTATCGGTGTCTGTCATAACTGCCACTGCATCAATTGTGCTTATCTCCTTGCCAAAGACCTTCTTCAGGTCTTCATAAACATTTCGCTTTTCTGTTAGCCATTTTTTTGTGACATCACCTGCCGATCTTAAAGCAAGCATTTTAACTGACTTGCCTGCATAGGCGTTATCCCATGTTGATCCCTTAACCGCTGCATTCGCCCAAACATAGCTAAGTGCGCTTGTCTTCCAGAACAGTAATCCGCCATCTATAATAAGGTAGATACGCGCAGCATAATCATCACCGGATTTTGTTGTTTCATCACCGCTATCGATTCTGTTTTCGATTCGCCAGCGCCAGTTCAGGTAAGGGGTTATTTTCAGGTTGATATGACGTTTTTTATATAGCCCTGATGCACTTGCCAGACTAAGAGCCTGCAGCACCTGCTCTCCATCCAGGTCAACGACTTGATATGATGTATTGCCCTTGAAGCTTTTTTCTCCCCAGTCTGCCAACCCCTTAGCACTAAAGTTTGAAATTTCCTGACTGACAAATGTGTCGGAATAAAGAGGAATGGAATAACTGCCTGACATAAGAATTGCCAGCCATATCAAAAAGCTAAAACGAGGATGCTCTACCATGCTGTTGCAGTAGCCTGTTTCCAGTCAGACTGCCAAACTGCAGGAATAGCTGACTCGGTCAGTAGGCAGTTACAGGTAATACATGGATAAAGCTCACTATAGTTTTTGACAATAGTACCGCTCACCCTGCGATTGATATGCCTGGGTTCAAGTTGATCGAGAGACTCAATTCCTGCTACAGCAATGAGCTCGACAAGATTTTCTATCATCGCGGCGTGATAATTGGCTACCCGCTTTGATTTATCCTCAATATCCAGCGCCTTGAAGCGTGCTGGATTTTGCGTTGCTACACCAGTGGGGCAACGGTCTGTATTACAACTACGTGACTGAACACACCCCAGTGCAAACATCATTGCACGAGCCGAATTGATGGTATCCGCACCGATCGCCATCAAACGTAGCATGTGAAAGGCAGACAGTGCCTTACCGGAAGCAATGATTCTTATACGATCACGCAAACCTGTACCTATCAGAGCATTATTGACGAAGATCAATCCGTCACGCAGAGGCGTACCGACAGAATTCGTCAATTCTATTGGTGCAGCACCCGTCCCTCCTTCTGCACCATCAACGGTAATAAAATCAGGTGTAATCCCTGTTTCCAGCATTGCCTTAACAATAGACAGAAACTCTACAGGGCTGCCGATACAAAGTTTGAAACCGACTGGTTTCATGCCAGATAATTCACGTAATTTCTCAACAAATTCAAGCAGACCAACAGGGCTATCGAATGCACTATGGGCAGGAGGTGAGATGACATCCTGCCCCATGGGAACATGTCTAATATCTGCAATTTCCTGTGTCAGCTTTGCTGCTGGAAGGATCCCGCCATGTCCGGGCTTAGCCCCCTGAGAAAGTTTGATCTCGATCATTTTTACGACGTCAAGGGTGGCCTTTTCAGCAAACTTATCTGCATCAAACAACCCATGCTCATCACGACAGCCGAAATAGCCTGTGCCTATCTGCCAGACAAGATCAGCACCTCCAACAAGATGGTACGGGCTGATTCCACCTTCACCGGTGTTATGAGAAAAAGCACCCTATTTTGCCGCTTTGTTAAGGGCTGATATCGCATTCTTACTCAAGGCACCAAAGCTCATTGCTGAGATGTTGAGTGGCGATGCAGCATAAGGCTGCCTGCAGTGCGGGCCACCAAAAATAACTCGCGGATGATGGTTTGTTACCACTTTAGGCTTGAGTGAATGATTGACCCATTCATAACCACTGCGATAGACATCAAACGGGGTGCCGAATGGGCGGGTATCATTGTTGCCTTTGGCTCGTTGATAGACCAGCGAGCGAAACTCTCTGCTGATGGGCGTGCCATTGATATCTGATTCAATGAAATATTGCTGTATCTCGGGACGCACAGATTCAAGCATATAACGGCCGTGTCCAATTACCGGATATAACCTGAGCAGTGTGTGCTTTTTCTGAACAATGTCATAGATGCCAAGAAAAATCAGTGGCAAAACAACAACAAAAACCCAGTACATTGGCGGCCAGTACTGGCTGATGAGGAGAATGAGTAGCGTGCTGGCAATCGAGATAAGAACAAACACCTGTTTTACTGTCATACTCTTCGATTCCTCATGTAATTAAAATTCTGTTGACCCTTAAAAAGCCGCTCTAGTTCCCTGCTAAAGCCACAAGGATATCTCTATTCATTTGTAGGAGCGTCGCTCGGCGCGAAGTTTTTTAGACAAAGGACCCAGGACGAAGGACTAAAGACGAAAGAACTGGAAGTTGATATTTTCATAATCTTTTATCCTTTGTCCCGAGTCTTTCATCTTTCATCTTTCATCTAAAATCATCGCGCCGAGCGACGCTCCTACAAAAAATCATTGATTATAGGCGCGCTTCCTGTCCTGGATCACAGGTTCTGAATCACTATCCGGCATATACCAGTATTAATGGATCTAGCCTGAAAAAATGAAAATATACGAAAATTCTTGACCTGGAGTCGGCTCCAGGTAGTATACTTTTAGTTAAGCAACCACGAGGCCATATCTCATGAACAACCGATTCTACCGCATTGGTGATGTTAAGGAGCAACTGTGTATCAGTGCTGACACTCTACGCTATTATGAAAAAATAAAACTCCTGCCCCCTATTGCCAGAACAGACAGCGGCATTCGTCAATACGATGACCGTGATCTTTCTCGCCTGCGCTTTATACAACGCGCTCAGAAGATGAACTTCAGTCTGGCTGAGATTTCTAATCTACTAAAAATGCGTGAAGACCCTCAACACGCAAAAAATGAGGTGCGAGAACTAACCGCCAGCAAACTGAGCGATATTGAGTGCCATCTTGAAGAATTAACAACGCTACGCAATGAACTGCAATTATTATTAAATCTCTGTAGAGGCTCTGCTGACGGTTGTCCTATCATAGACAGGATTGATTTAAAGAGCACTTAGAAGACTAAAAAATTGCTAAGCGTGTTGTGGCCCGAACCCCATACCCCATAATATAACCGTGGTAGCGAGCACACCCACCATAGTCACCAGACCAACCGTTAACACACCACTTGCCAGGATAAACCCGCGTTCCGGTTCGATATTTAAAACAATTGGAATACCCGTGTACAACAGGTAAACGGTGTAACCTGTCGCAACGATTCCAACCACCATAATCAACCACGCAACAGGGATTATCGCGATTATGCCACCAAGAAATAGTGGCGTTGCAATGGTTGTTGCAATCAACACGGATTTTTCCAGGCTTACCTCAGCATCAAAAGTAGTGGCCATCCAGTGAATCGCGCGACCCATAATGTAGACGCCAATCAGGGAAGACAGATAGAACCCGATGGCCATTGGCAGGGTGCTGGATGCCGTCAGTAGATGTGTCTTACCAACAATGGTCCAGCCTACCTGCGAAGCACCAATAAAGAGGCTTATTGGAGCAATCGCGGCAAGCAGTAAAGCATGTTTGAGGTAACAGTCTTTCAGGTTACATTGTTCATCGCGAACAGTCTCCCACTCTTTCTTAGGATGGGTAAACACTCCAATAACATGATGTAGCATTAATCTTTTTCTCCTTTGTTTGCGTACATATTATTAACCTTATATTTCTCAGGTGTTACAGGTTAATGTATAGAAAGAACGAGAGAAACGCAAAAACGCAGCGTTAATTCTTAAGGGCACTCTATTTATTCAGGAGAATTCAGATTGGATTCAAAAGATGCCAGATCAAGGCAAGAAACGCATGTAATAGCTAGCTATTGCGAAGATTCTTAACGCAGAGATGGGATTTTATGGATTCAAGATGATTTTTCATGAATATATAGAGGTGCCCTTAATTCCTTCTATGGTCGCTGACACCACATAGTCTTCCACTTTTGATCCGGGCACCCAATCACGGATAAATTCACGTGATTCATCCTTAGGCTGGATAATTATGCTAATGAAACCAGCCTGTTGCATGATTTTTTCAAGAGATTCAATAGTTGCTGCACCCCCTACACAGGCAGAATGCAGGTAAGGATCATTGCGCATGGATTCAGGCAGTTCTGTGGTTGCTACCACATCGGAGATCGCCAGCCTGCCACCAGTTTTCAACACGCGAAACATTTCTCTAAAAACCTGTGACTTATCAGGAGACAAATTGATCACGCAATTGGAGATAATGACATCGACACTGCCATCGGCAACAGGCAGATGCTCGATCTCCCCGAGGCGGAACTCCACCTGTAAATAATTGGCCTGTTCTGCGTTAGCTCTTGCCTTGCTTATCATGGTCGGGGTCATATCAATACCGATAACATGGCCAGTTTCACCCACTTCCTGTGCCGCCAGGAATGCATCAAATCCCCCGCCACTGCCCAGATCAAGAACCGTCTCGCCAGCTTTCAGACTGGCGATTGCACGCGGGTTGCCACATCCCAGCCCCATGTCAGCACCATCGGGTACAGCATCCCGGTCATCCTGCGTATAACCCAGACGGGATGAAATGATGGCATTGATCTGTTCATCATCTGAAACACCACAGCAGGAACTGGCTTCTCCACAACAGTCGCCGCTGGTATCTGCTTCTGCTACCTCTGCATAGGCTTTTCTCACTGTCTGGCGCAGCACATCTGCTTTAAGCTCGCTCAAAATACTCTCCGAAATAACAACTCGTTTTAGAAAAACCTGATTCATTCGTCATTGCGAGGAACGAAGTGACGAAACAATCTCTATGTGAGGGACTATAATATATGAGATTGCCGCGCTGCGCTCGCAATGACGGGATTCTATTAACTTACCAGAGGTTTTCTTCTTCATATTTATCACTGATGCTACTACACACCAGCTTGAAACTGCCAACGCTGAAAATCAGCTATCTGATCCACATCCCAGAGAGTTTGTAATTCTTCAAGTTGTGCGCCATTGGCCATTATCTTCTGCCGACTCTGCTCGAATACATGACGACTACCCCATACAATATCGCTGAACCAGTCTCTGCTTAGCTGTCGTGCCCCAATAAGCACGTAGCCACCATCTTCTGCTGGCCCCAATACTGCGTCCTGTCCTCGCACCAGTGCAGTGAGCGCGTTGGCCAGATAGTCAACATTCATCGCCGGACAATCCGTTCCTATTAGTACGCAGTAACGGCTGCCAAGGAGAGATTGTTCAAGAGCATGATGCATCCTCTCACCCAGATCGTTCCCTTGCTGTAATCTGATTATGATACCGTATTGTTTGGCCAATGACTGAATCAGCGGGTGATCAGGACTTCCTGAAACATGCAATTCCACCCTGGCAAGCTTATATTTGCACACCATCTCCAGCGTACGCTCAAGCATCTGTATATGGAAACGCAGTGCCGCTTCATCACCGATGCTGCTCGCCAGTCGGGTCTTTACTTTTCCTTCTACAGGAACTTTAGCAAAAACAAGAATTTTTGCGGATGGGTATTTGAAATCCTTATTATTGCTCTGATCAATCATAGTGCAATGCCAGTTTGTCCGCAGGTACACCGAGAAAATAAGCCATGCGAAGTCGCCACATCAATAGAATAGTGCGGATGATGCCACGCTGTTCCCATCTTCGGCTTGAAGTCTCCAGCTTTTCACGCAAACAAATCGGGGCCTGATATTTTTTCAGGTGCTTACTCAGGGCGATATCTTCCATCAGGCTCTGTTGCGGAAATCCACCGGCCTTGTAGAACAGTCCACGACTAACAAAAACACCCTGATCACCGGTAGCGATACCGGTCAACCGTGACCGCAGATTCATACTCGATTCCACTAGACGCAAAAGCCGCTGACGGCCGCTTAACCGAATATCAAACCGGCCCCATGTATAAGTTTTCATCGTCACAGCGTTAATGATTAACTTATCTGCATGCTCCGGTACAACGCTATCCACATGCAGAAACCACAGGACATCCCCAGTAGCCTCGCCGGCACCAGCATTCATTTGCATGGCTCGGCCAGCAGGCATTTGTATCAGCTTATCGACAAACGGTATGGCAATACTGGTAGTATCATCTTCACTACGACCGTCAACTAAAATCAACTCGTGGCCATTTTTACGAAACACCTGCAACGACTGCAACAGCCTCGCTATATTCTCCGCTTCATTGCGCGCGGGTATAATGATAGAAATTTTCATCTTTAACCTTCATCACGTACTCCCCGAATCATATTCCTTATTATAGTCCTTAATCCTTAATCTTTAGTCTTTTGTCTTTAGTCCTTGATCTTTTACCTTTCCTCTTTCCCCTGCTTTTAGAGCGCCCCACTACAACTACAACCCTGGCCAGCCGTACAACCATAACAATGGTTCCCCGTGACAATCGGGTTCTCCATCAAGGCATCAACCCTGATCTGATTTATATGGGTTTTTGTTCGACCTTGTATGAGCAACGGAAGTTCCAGCATCTGATTAAAATCACAATCATAAACGTAGCCCTGCCAGTCCACACTGATCAGAGTACGGCACATAACGCCCTTCAGGTTTGATGCTCCGTAGGTATCTTTAAGCATTTGCATATACTCATGGAACTGACCCTTTGATATCAACATGCTGCCGAAGCGTTTGATGGGCATATTGACTAAAACAAAAAGACTATTAAATTCCACGCCTTCCCGCTGTTGCAATTCGCGTTTGTAATCTGCTTCCAGTGTGTCCTGCGGAGGCGGCAGTGACGGGCCCTGCGGGTTATACATCAGATTCAGCGTTAACCCTGTGCCAGGTCTTCCATATCCAAGCTCATTGAGTTTGCGCAAGCCCGTTATACTGGATCGGAAAGCACCCTTGCCACGTTGCGCATCGACATTTTCCTCAAGGTAACAGGGCATGGAAGCAACAACTTCAACCTGATGTGAAGCAAGGAATTCTGCCAGATCTTCCTGTCCAGGTTCATTTAGTATGGTCAGATTACATCGATCAATAATATGCACTCCATACTTTCTGGCAGTCTTCACCAAATAACGAAAGTGTTCATTCATCTCCGGTGCACCGCCGGTAATATCAAGTATACGGATATCTATGTCATGCAGAAATTTGATCAGATCATCAATCGTTTGCCGATCCATCTGCTCCTTACGATTCGGTCCGGCATCGACATGACAGTGCAGACAACTCTGGTTACAAAGGTAGCCAAGATTTACCTGAAGGATTTCCAGCTTCTCCCGCTTGATATAGGGGAAATCGGTTTCTTCTAATAATGGTAAAGTTGCTAGCATAGTTGATCTTAAATAATAAAGATTTCACCACAGAGGACACGGAGGTCACAGAGGAAGAAAAATTTCTTCGAAAAAATAATACATCCTTCACAGTCTGCACTATTAGAACTTATATCAACCAAAGTGTTTAATAAAATATAAACCTCTGTGTCCTCTGTGTCCTCTGTGGTGAAAAAGGTTTTGAAACTTTTAAGGCAGCAGTTTGTTAATCCAGCCTACCACCTTTCGGGTGCGGTCACTGAACAGCTTTTTGCCGTAATAGGTATTCACTGTTCTACGACAGATCTGCGCCAGTGTCGGGTAGGCATGAATAGTAGCTGAAATATCGCCTATCTTCAGTCCAGCCTGCATGGCCAGCACAATTTCATGAATCAGCTCCCCTGCGTGCGGGCCAAGTATTGTTGCACCAAGTATCTTACCCTTGCGAGAGATCAACTTCATCTCACCAGCCGTCTCGACCTCGGCCAGAGCCCGGTCAATTTCGCTGAAAGGGAATCTCAGGACATCTACTTTTATGCCCTGTTCTTTTGCCCGTTGTTCTGTGATGCCTACCCTGGCCAGTTCCGGATCACTGTAGGTGACCCTGGGGACGACCCGGTAACAGGTTTTCTTCGGAAAGCGGAATATGGCATTGCTGATAACGATACCGGCCTGGTACTCCGCCATGTGGGTAAACGGGTAAGACCCGGCCACATCACCGCAGGCAAAGATATGTTTGCTTGTACTGCGCATTCGTCTGTCGACCTTAATGCCCCTGTTATCGTACACAACTCCCGCAGCATCCAGCCCCATGCCTTCTACATTGGGGTTTCTGCCGACAGCAACCAGCAGCGCATCACATTCAAGTTCAATATCGCTCTCACTTTCACGGCTGCATTGCATGCGATAGACATCAGCTGTCTTGCTGACATGCTCCACCGATGTGATGGTAAGGATGTCTATGCCTTCATTTTTTAAGCTTTCAGCCAGTATGTCACCAATCTCAGGATCTTCCCGTGGCAGCAGATGCGGCATCCGTTCAATTATCGTCACCTGACTGCCCAGCCTGGCATATGCCTGGGCCATCTCTACCCCGATAGCACCGCCGCCGATTACAATTAGTCTCGCAGGCAGCTGTCGAAGGGAAAAAATATTTTCATTCGTCAGGTACGGTACTTCATCAAGTCCCGGAATCGGCGGTATGGAAGGGCTGGAACCACTGGCGATGACAAAGCGACGACCCTGTATGGTTTGCCCATTGACTTCGACTGTATGCGGACCAGTAAAGGTAGCGTGGCCAAATATCACCTCCGCACCATAATCACGAAAACGTTCAGGATCATCGTGCGGCTGGATCTGATCAATGACGGAGTGTACATGATCACTGACTCGGCCAAGGTCAACCTCGGGCAGTACTGCATTTAGTCCGAACTCATTACCCCTTCGCATCAGTGACGCGACCTTCGCGGTATGAATCAGCGTTTTGCTAGGCACACAGCCGGTATGCAGACAATCTCCGCCGAGCTTGTCGCGTCGTTCGATCATCGTCACCTTTAGACCCAGCTGTGCGGCAACACTGGTGACGATTAGTCCACCTGTACCCCCGCCGATGACTACCAGGTCACGCTTATTCATTTATTTTTACTCATTCAGATCGATACGCTTTGAGAACACTTCATAATCAATAGGTTCCCGACTTTGATAGTTTATTCGCTTAATTCTGCTCTGATTGACCAGGTGATATCGCACCTTTACCTCTATGGCCGCAGCATTGCTAAATTCTCCTGTTGAATATTCCATGGAGTACTGACGTGGTTCGCCGTAAGGCAGACGCGTGTCTTTCAGATCAATAATAAACGGCCGCCACATCATTTTCCGTATGAGTTTATGATCCTGTTCTTTAAGAACTTTTCCCTCTGAATCAAGCAGTCTCATCTTGACTGACAGGTATCGATCGGGTGTGCCTGTGGGCAGATAGTGACGAGTTCCCGTGTTGGTGATTTTAAAGGTGAATTTTCTTTTATTCTTCTCTACTGCTTCTTCAAATAGATCCGCCGTAAAGGCTTTCCTGACCATTTCCGGAAAATGCCCGCCTCGCCACAGATGCTGTCTTGCATTACGCACCTCGCCACCCTCAACCAGTGCTCGCTTGATCGCCGGCATATGACAGTCGACACAGCCCAGTGAAGCTATATCCTGTACAATTGTTTCTCCTGATCTTTTTACAGCACCTTTTGTTGATTGAATTTCAGCCACCGTGCCACAGGGTGGAAAGCGGAAGAAAGTATCCCAGCGCTTGCCATCTACAACGTGGCAGCGAACGCAGACTTCATTCGGGTTATCCAGCTTCTTTACCGGATGCGGTGCATTGGTATTCCCGAGTACACCCACAATTTTCCCCTCACGGTAATGACAGGCGGCGCAGGTCACGCCCTCGTGTTGAAGTTTGGAATCAAAATTCGGATTATCCTCAAGCACTGGATCCCATTTAGATGCATCCCGGTAACCCAGAACTGTCTGCGGGTGCTGGCGATCGAGTGGCGTGTGGCATAAACGGCAGCTATCTCGTTTATCTTCAAACTTCCAGTCGGCCTGAAAATACGGGTCGGTCCATGCCTGACTGTGTATTGTTGTACGCCATTCCCGGTAAAACTCCGTGTGGCACGAACCGCACGTCTCTGCACTCAGATCGCCCAGTACTGGCGGCACCTCGGATGTATCAACGGGCCAGGCAAAGCGATCGTCGACGACAAATATTTCCATCGTACGCGTAAAACGCCACGTTAGAAACCCAGTTAAAACAATGACTAATGCCAGGACGATGATGACAGACTTTCTTTTCATGTTGGATGTTCCAGCTCGCTAGATTTTTTTTCGGCTTTGCTTCTTAATATTATTCCGTATCAGGAAACGAGATGGAAATCAGAACCATTTAAACAACCAGTATTTTTCATAGGCAACTTTACCCATATGCATCAGATGGCCCGGTTGGTAAAGCTTCATTTGTGGAACGGGTTCAGCATAAAAATTTCCCTTGCCAAACCCGGCCTTGCCATCACCGGTTTCGATAAAGCATGCACCGTGGCCATCAAATTGTTTGGCAGTTCCCTTGCCTGTAAGTTCATGGACCAAATTGTGAACCACCACCTCGGCCTGGCCATGTGCAATCACCCCTGCTTTCGGTAAGGGTTTGCCCACACTCAGCATGATGCCAGTGACATCACCAATGG
This sequence comes from Gammaproteobacteria bacterium, assembly GCA_036986095.1. GTDB lineage: Bacteria > Pseudomonadota > Gammaproteobacteria > BMS3Bbin11 > BMS3Bbin11 > BMS3Bbin11. Next base: position 10,168 of record BTQX01000006.1, on the reverse strand, counting down.
CATATACCTGGGGAAACTTCGTAGCCATGGTGTATTTATCGACGGGTATCCAGCCGCTTTCGCCTAACAGACCAGCGTCACGCACCACTTGTGGGGCACGGTGTGGGGGTACATAAACCAGTAAATCAAAATCCGCCGTGGTGTTATTGGCAAAATGGATACGTTTCTTACCTGGCTCCACCTGTGTAACAGCATGCTCCGAGTGGTAAGCAATACCTTTGGCCTCGACCATACCGAGAAGCATGCGTGAATTTTCCGGACCAGCCAATGCCATCGGGCCGGGTTCCGGCGTATAGATATCGATCTTAACGGCATCACGGATGTTACGTTTGCGGCAATCGTTCTCGAGTAGCAAGGCCGCCTCAACGGGAGCGGCCGGGCATTTGAACGGTAAAGAACTCACCAATACTACTATGCGACCTGCATGAAATTTAGACCGCGCCTCGTTTAACCCCTCGGCACCCTGTAATGTATAAAAAGTATGACCGGCATCACTCAGGCCAGGAATCGTTTCTGGCGCCATCTCAGCGCCGAGGGCAATCACCAGATAGTCGCCTGTTATGTCCTGACCATTCACCTGTACACTGCGCAGTTCGGCATCGATTTTTTCTATATCACCCTGAACAAGCTCAACACCGAGCTTTGACAGTTTTGTTCGCGGCCGTGAAATATTTTCTGGGCGGCGTAGGCCTGCCATCAACCAGGGAAACGAGGGAGCAAATACATGATTTGCCTCACGTTCAATCAGTACAACACGATGTTCCGGAGGTAGTTGTTTGCGTAACTGGGTGGCCGTGACGATACCGCCGATACCACCACCCAGCACGACTACGGTTCTGGATTGACTAGTCATAAATTCTCTCCTGAAAAGATTGTCTATAATCCCGCCATCATGGCTTCCCTGTCCCATTGCCGGACCTGCTCGAGGATTGTTTCCGAGTTAATTACCTCCGGATTATAGGCCACGGTCAGCTCGTGCGAATGTTGCGGACTGAAATGAACCGATACAACTCCATCACTAGAGCTTATCGCCACTTCAACCTCTGCCCGTTGTTCAGCCAGTAAGTCCGGATGAACGTGAATTAAAATATCTGCTATATCCATGTTGTTCTCCTTTGCCGATTTTTCGGCGCTTGTGCAGTAAATTTAGTAGTTTAGTGAACCACCGCCAGATTTGCCTCAATCCATTTAGTCATCCCGCCACGCACAACATGTACGTCATGGTAGCCATGTTCAGCCAGAAGTAATGCCGCCTTGATTGAACGCTTGTCAGTTCGACAAACAATGGCAATTGGCCGTTCAATGTAATCAGATAGTTCATCGATTCGCTCTGACAATTCTTCTACAGCAATATTCAGTGCCCCTTCAATATAGCCCTGCTCACCAACGAAATCCACAGCAGTACGCACATCAAGTACCAGTGTTCCATTGGAGTCCAGACGCTTTTTAAGTTCTGGAATATCAATTGTCGGTCCCTGGCGCATCTTGCCAATCAGACGTGGCAGGAAGGCAACGAGAGCAAGCAATCCCAGTGCCAACAGACCTTTCTGAATCAGATCTTCTCCACCCCCTATGGCTTCCCGGCCAGCATATCCAAGATAAGTATAGGCAATCGCTCCTGGCAACATAAATATGTATGTCGCGACAACATAATGGATAAGTTTTATGCCAGTCAGACCCAATGCGTAATTCAGCAGATTAAACGGAAACAGAGGTACCAGGCGGACAAAGGCGACAAAGCGCCAGCCTTCTGCATCCACCCCATCCATCAAGGTCTTGATGCGCCCACCTGTTTTGTTGGTTACCCAGTCACCTGCTAGATAACGTGCAACTAGAAAGGAACCTAAAGCACCCAGGGTCGCGCCTGTTAGATTAACGAAAGTACCCAGTACCGGCCCGAACAACGCACCACCGGCAAGTGTCAACACCGATCCAGGCAGGAAAAATACCGTTCCAATGGCATAAATCAGCATGAAGATTATCGGTCCCGCGGCTCCAGCTTCCATTACCCAGTTTTCCAGTACCTCGGTATTAAACTGATCACGGTAGACAACAGCCAGCGTGATGCCTGCCGCCAGAAGAAGAAATAAAACAATACGGATCCATTTACTCTTCATCCGCTTTTCACCTCTTCTGCACCACCCCACTGACGACGATTAATCACATATTCGGATATCTTTCCACGGAAAGGAAGAATCAAAATACCGGTTATCCATGAAACATCTTTTGTATCATGATAGTTATGAATACCGATAACCATCTCTTTATGGCCACCACGCGGCTGGTCGCGATAAGTACCGAATAAACGGTCCCACCATGTCAGACTGAAGCCGAAGTTACTATTGGCTTCATCATCCTCGACCGAATGATGAACTCTATGCATATCCGGAGTCACAAGCACCCACCGCAGCACACGGTCAAGAGCTGGCGGAAGTCCTACATTGCTGTGGTTAAACATGGCGGTAACATTAAGAATGATCTCAAACAGGATAACGGCAACCACTGGCGGGCCAAGCAACAGGATAGTGGCAAACTTTATCAGCATCGAAAGGATAATTTCCAGCGTATGAAAACGTGCACCCGTCGTCACATCGATATCAGGGTCGGCATGATGGACCCGATGCAGGCGCCACAGGACCGGAATGGCATGCACCATGACATGCTGGACATAGATAACGAAATCCAGAATGACGACCGATGCAATAACAGTGACATAAAGTGGCAGTTCATAGACATTGAACAGTCCCAGGCCCTGCTGGCTTGCCGTCACAGCGACACCGACGGCTGCTGCCGGAAACAATACCCGCAGAATAAATGAATTGAAAAACACCAGACCCAGATTATTGGTCCAGCGCAATGTCTTAGATACCGTAAGCTTACGCCTCGGTGCAGATATTTCCCACAGAGCCATAGTAATTAGCACACCAAAGAAAAAACCCATTCTTATCAGCTTTTCATTGGTCAAAATAAATTCTTCCACGTTCATCGTTCAACTCCTGAATTGTTAATCTATTCGTAAACTTCTTGATGAATTAGTTCAATATTGACTATAATACAAACATTAATTCAATTATTCAATTAATTACTTGAATAAGGATAGCGACCTCAATATTTATGTCAGGCAGTAACTTTAAACATGACCTGTTCGGCCAGTTTGCCCGCGTCGGTAAAGCACTGGCCAACGGCAATCGACTCGAACTGCTGGAGTTCCTGGCGCAGGGAGAACGCAGTGTCGAACAACTGGCACTGGTCTCCGGCCTGGCAGTGGCGAATACATCCCAGCATCTGCAGCAATTACGCCAGTCCGGTCTGGTTAACTGCCGCAAGGCAGGACTTCAGGTATTTTATAAACTTAGCAGCGACGATGTAGTTGAGCTTCTCAATAAACTGCGTCGTGTTGCCGAGCGGGAACTGGCCGATGTAGATCGCCTGGTCGATACTTTTCTCACTGTTAAAGATAACCTCGAACCCATCGCGCGAAAAGAATTGCTGGAACGAGTCAATGATGGACTGGTCACAGTTATCGATGTCAGGCCATACGAAGAATTTAAAGCCGGCCATGTCCCCGGCGCAATAAGTATTCCACTCAGCGACTTACACAAGCACCTTGACAAACTGGGGACAGAACAGGAGATAGTGGCCTATTGCCGGGGGCCGCATTGCGTCCTTGCCTTTGATGCAGTCGCCGAACTCAGGAAACATGGAAGAACTGCCAGAAGGATGGAAGACGGTTTTCCGGAATGGAAGCATGCTGGTCTGCCGGTGGAGGAATAAAACCATGACAAAAATGACACTGACTTATTCCTCGCAGAGTTCGCAAATTACGCAGGATACACTGAAATATTTGTAGCAATCTGCTACAATTTTAAGACATTTCATAAAAGTGAGTACAGATCATGGCAAAAGCAGCCTCCCCCTTACGCTTACAGGCTGATTTAATGCGTACAGCCGCCCTGGCTGGCAAGCGCTTTCACCGTAGTACGGCAGAACAAATCGAGTACTGGGCCGATCTCGGACGGCAGGTTGCCGCCACACTTGATCCAGATACATTATTGTCGGTGTCTTCGGGGCTGGCCAGAATCAAGGTTGAGCCCGTGGTTGGTAATCCTGTTAGTCCAGACCGGGTATTTCAGTCGCTTGAACAGGAGCGGGAGGCAGGCACGCTGTCGCAATCTGTCACACAAAGTGCTATCCGGTATCAGGTATCAGAATCTCATCCGGGCTATCTTGAACAAATCAATCAGAACGGTGAAGTCACTACTGGAAAATTTGAAAACGGCGAATTTACTGTATTCACTGACTGAAAATCGCCTTGAAAAGCAGTAAACAACTTTGGGTACTGGCTGGTGGCAATGGTGCAGGAAAAAGCACATTTTATCGCACACGTCTGGAACCTTTGGGTATTCCCTTCATCAATGCTGATATTCTAGCGAAAATAATTTTTCCTCACGCACCAGAGATACATAGTTATGATGCGGCGATAATCGCTTCACATATACGCGCACAGCTATTACAGCAAGGGCGTACATTCTGTTTTGAGACTGTATTCTCTCATCCCTCCAAAATAGACTTTATCGCTCAAGCCAAAACACTGGGTTATCAGATCATTCTTGTCTTTATTCATCTCGATAATATTTCACTCAACCTGGCGCGAGTTGCCCAGCGAGTGAACGAAGGAGGGCACAATGTTCCCGAAGAAAAAGTCATCAATCGAATACCACGTGTACTGAAACTGATGCAACAAACTTTTCCGCTTTGTGATTATGTTTATATCCTGGAAAACTCCCGCCTGGACAACCCATTCAAACAGATAGCTATTCTCAATAACGGACAACTTGAAAAGAAAGTAAACCTTTTACCCAAATGGGCAAGTAAAATATTGATCGATTACGAAAATTAACCAAAGTTTTTTCCTGCGTCAGGTGAGTTTACGCTCTTTACATTGTAAAACAGGCTTGACCACTTATCTCTTATCAGTTCCGGACGAGCCTCAATACCCAAACTGATATCCCGTCTTCCGGATTTCCGGTCAAAAGAAAAAATACCCCGTGTATTTTGTCCCAGGTCATCATGAAATTCATACCTACAGCAGGTATTTTTGTATCTTTTAGTTTCCTGTAGGTATTTGTTTCTGGATCGTAGATGAATGTTGTTGCAGCACCAGGTTTTTTCTTTGCCGGACTTTTTGGATCATCGACAACAAGCAAAAAAACACCAGTCTTTTCGTCGAATGCGACAGGCACTTTGCTGTAGGGTGGACTGTAGTCACCTTCTGGAGTAATTTCCTCCCAATTTTCAGATCCTTCTGGAAAAGAACCAGGATGAAGGCGTGAAATATTGGACGTTCCTCGATAAGACCCAAATATATTAATATTCCGACGCCAACTGTCAAAAACCATAGTCCGATGAAGACAATTAGGCGCCTTGCCTATCCTTTCTACTTTCTCTTTTTTTAAGTTCAACACCCATAATCCTGATTTACAGATAAAAAGATTGTTATTCTCCTCGTCGTAAGCAGTAGCAGCGCCAAAATATCGCCTGGGTCCTTGTTTGCCATCGAAGATCGACCATTTTTTTGTCTTTAGTTTAAAGATCCAGATTGGGTGGGATTGGGGTGCTGGTAGTTTTTTTCCTATCGGATTGTGATCTGGACTTGCCACAATCACCAGAGCGTCGAGAACTCGGTCATAGTCAACGCCATCGTATGTATGCATAGCCCAGGGCACCAAATCCATGTTACCTGCAACCGGATATCCCTCTGAATTAATTCGGTAGGAACTGGGATTTGCGTTGACACCATGGTGTACCCATTCTCTTCGTCTTATGCTGAATTCATGAACGACGTTATCCCAATCGTCTCCGTGAGTGTCTGATCCGAAGACTAGCAGGCTGCCCCTGGTTGAATCGTAGGCAAGACCAGCATGTCCCTTGCGCCACCAGTCACCACTTTTGAGCTCGTGATACCTGACCCAGCGGTTAGGGGGTAAATTCAGAAGGAAAATAGAGTTATCCAGTTGATCTTCTATATCTGAACTATCTGTGCAGCCAATGAGAAAGACGGTTAAAACAATGGCTGCCAGGGGTAAAGGGGGTAGTATCCTTAAACGCATTTCTCCATCGCCCCTGCTAGCTTTGCTTCAAAATATTATCCAGCTCCTGCCGGCTAAACTGCTCCTCGACCATCGGGAACAGTACGTTCTCTTCTTTCAACTGCTGGCAGACCTCTGATATATCTTTGCCCTTCCCTCTGCGGGACCGAAAATTGTTTCCTCTTCACTCTTGAAATGTTTGTCCCACTAAGAGAAAAGGGGTCACCATTTTTCTTTGCTTTTCTTCTTTTCTTTGTACTTTTCCAAATCAGGATTAAAAATTCTCCAATTCCAGTTCACGATAAACAAAGTTGGCGTTGGTACGCTGGTTTAAATCGTAAAGCCGGATATCTTTCCAGTCGGCAAATTCAGCCTGTTTCACCGCCTCAAACAGGTCAACATCGTTGGTAATGGCTTCGAGCATTGTTGCACGTAACCGTTTCATGTAAGACTGGGTTTTACGCACCATGTCGAACGGTTTAGTCTGCGCGCTACCGTGCCCGGGCACCATCAAACTGGTATTGGCAAAACGTGTGAGTAGCCAGTCCTGTGATTCGATAGCCTGCCTGGAATTACCATCACCCATGAAGGTGGTGCGTTGATTAAAAGCCAGGTCGGAAATCCACACCACATCATCTTTTTTTGCGTGTACTACCAGGTCACCCGCGGAATGATGCTGGCCGACGTTGTAAATATGAAACATCTGGCCACCGAATTTCAGATCATATTTTGAAAAGCGTTTACCACTAATAGTGATGTCTGGCAGTACACCTTTGAAACCTTTCATGTCGGCATCAATGATCGAGCGACGGAATGCCACGGAGGCATTCATCTGATCCGAGTCGATGTAATCGCGCGCACCCTCATGGGAGATAATGGTAACGCCACCCAATTTGCGAAAGGCGACAGCACCGTAAGAATGGTCGGGGTGATTGTGAGTGATAATGAGATATTTGATGGGCTTTTGCGTGACGCTTTTGATGGTAGCGATCATGCGCTGTCCCAGCTTTGGTGTGCCGAGAGAATCGATCACCACCACCCCGTCAGGGGTCACTATAAATCCGGCGTTGCCATTCCAGCCACGATTGAACTCATCGATTTCGGCAATGTTGCCAAACAACATGTAGACATTTTTTTTAAGTTCAAAATACGGTAACGGCTGATCCCAGCCGTCTGCTTCCTTGAGTACGATGCTGGGCACCTCCGTGGTATCGATGGCTTTTTTCGGCAAATAATAACGATCGCTGTCGGTACCAAAGGCACTCCTTTCGGGTTTGCTGGGAGGTGCAGCATCGGCCGGGAGCCACCCGACACTGACCATCGACAGCATTACTAAAGTAAATGCTTGTCTTATCGTTGGTCGTGTCCGGTTCATTATCTTGCTCCTGAATGATATTCCTTTTTAAGCTTCACATACCTACACAATAGTTACTTTTTGTTATCTCATAAACCGGGGTCAGATACCAGTTTATGCTTATATTAGAGAAAATTGGTATCTGACCCCGGTTTTACGGTTTTATAATGTATACATAGTTCACCGATCTACAGCAATTGACTGTGATACGTCAAAATAGTATTAATGTCAGTAGCCTTTCATGGCCTGGCCCCATGGACCTGTCAATTTAAGGGCTTATTGAAGGAGGCATCATGTATAAATATAAAGTAATTGCGATTTCCCTGGCGATTCTGTTGTCCGGTTGTAGCGACGATTCATCACAGAAAGATGAGGGCGCTAAAAGTGGACTTAAGGCTGACACTGCCTCCCCGAATGAGACGCAACAAAAACAGGCTATTGTGATAATCGGAAAATATCGATATCAGTTTAAATTGACAAGGTGTAATTCGATGCTTCGATATGGCGACGGGATAGCCAAAGATGGGAGTGATATAAGGCTGTCGTTTGGGTTGTCTCCAGCAAACTGGAAGAGCCGCCCCGCTTCAGAAGGTTGGTCGGAAAACGGCGATTTTGAAATTCGAGACAAAAAAAACAACCTCCACTGGCAAGCGAATGAAAACCTGGCAAAGGATTTGACCGCTGTATCACCTGGTCAGAGTCAGGTTGATAATTACAGCATCAATGGTAAACGGGCCACCGGTAGTGCTACTTTCGTTGATACTACTGCAATTATGACTACTGGACGCGCTGAGCCTGTGAAAGGCACTTTTGAGGTTGTGTGTAATTAGCAAACACGGCGGTCGCATAAACCGGGGTCAGATACCAGTTTATGCTTATATTAGAGAAAATTGGTATCTGACCCCGGTTTTTGATGGCCTTAGAATGTTTAGGGTCAGAGTAAAAACCCTGTACAAATACTGTTAGTTTTTACTCTGACCCTATATATTCGTTTTTCGATTATTTTATTATTTTAACTCCGTCCCCTATCAGTTCCATTTTTTTATCTTTTCAATGAGTTGGCCTGGTTCGGCTCCGTCGTCAATTCTTTATCCGGTCAGATTTACCCAACAATTTGTTTTACCGCGTTACTCACCTCAGCATCAATCATTGCCATACCCAAAGTCATTTGCTGATTAAACTTCTCACCCATTTTTTCAGCTGCCTCATATGCCAATATGAGATCACCTGGCCTGTCGTCAACTAGCACTTCGAATAACTGCCCTGCTTGTGACACGTCACGTTTTATTTTTTCTACATCACATGCCCTTCTTCTTTGACTAACAACCAGTTTATGAAAAGCAAAGCGTGCTGGTGCAGGCACGTTAATAAAAATACCATATTTATAAAGTAATGTTGCTGGCTGTATATCATATAATAAATAATCAAGAAACCGAATGGGATGAGCAAACGCTGAGAGCTCAGTAATTTCAATTGGTTTTGCAGTGTCTCTTCCACGCATCGGCGTTAACAATTCAACAGATAACTCCTGTCCTCTAATCTTAAATGTAGTCGAGGGTGATTTCCGATTCAGTGCGGGTACTTCCAAAAATCCCATGCCACTATCCAATAATATATTCGATAAATTTATGGGGTTTTTACTGCGTGGAAATACAATAGGATATTTGTAATCACTGGCGAGATCAATGTCCCGAGTTTGCAACTCACTATGCCAGTTAACGCCTAACATATTGGCATAAACCCTGAATGCTAGCGTTCCAATCACGACTCCACCTGCGAGGAACATACCGGACTTTGCCAGCAAGGCAAGCACCTTTCCTTCATAGGTTGGCGTTTCCGTTGCACCACCAGCGAGAAGCATAGCAACCAGTCTTGCTCGTGATGTCCGGTCATCTTCGGTGGACTCCCACAAGCCTCGCTCTTCATCAATCTTATCGAGCAACTCTGTTGTTTCTTCACCAAGATAATGTTCACTTCGCCGATCGCCGAGACTTATATACAAATACCAGTAACGCTTGCCAGCCACCTTTTTTGACTTAAAAGATACGTTCGCTCCATCCGGTGCAGGATGGATGCACTGTTGCATAAGCTCACTATATTGCAGTGTCACAATATCGGGTAATCTTTGAATATTTGCCATATAATCATCCTATTTATACCGCAAGTATACAGCAACTGCGGTATAGGTGTATATATATGATTTTTATCATAAATAATATGATAAAAGGGTTACAGAGATAGTTTTTATTGATTATTTACGAAGTAGTTATACCGCTATATTAATATATTGCGGTATAACTTTAGTTTATTAATGCGTGGTCAGATGCCGGGGTGTGATGGAATCAAATAAGGGGCAAGTCTATTTCACCATGTAAAAGTCTTTCTTTAATGCACTTTCATACACGAATCTTTGGTGATGGGTATGTCAAGGCTCAGCATAAATAGCTTTATATTGTAAAATAGGATTGCCCCCTTTTTTTTCTTCAGGCTACATAAAGTTCTTTCATGTCTTTTTCAATTGAACGCCGGCGATAGGGATTATTCAAGATGGTTGGCGTGGCGATATCAACCTTACGGCCTCCAAACAAAGTACTTAGCTCACCATTCAGTTTAACCATGCCACCCAGTGAAGGTGCCTTGCCTTTTTCAAATTCAACCAGCAGGTCAATATCACTATCCGGTTTGAGTTGTCCACGTGCGGCAGAGCCAAACAAGGCAATGTGTT
>BTQX01000005.1:0-29974 GCA_036986095.1 Gammaproteobacteria bacterium | reverse complement strand
TAATACCCATTCGACCCATTCAGCCTGGCTCAGCGTACTTGTGCAAAATAAAGAAATGCCAAGCAAAGTCATCCATGATGCTCTTCTTATAATTTTCATTTTTCTCCTTTGGGAGTTGCTTCAAGCCAGTAAAACAGCACACGCAATTCCTCGTTCGCTCGGAGTATAACCTGAGATGAAACTTTTTTGAAAGGGATTACAACTTATTCGTATTGCGAATTACGTATTAGGGATTATGTAAAACCTCAACCGTAAAACATAAAACATTTCAGGGACGGCTATTCCACAAGTTCATATGGCTTATGCTGGAATCCAGTGCCAACAAACCAATAACATGCTATGTTGCGTCTCACTAACTCGTGCTGGAGATTACTCTGATGAAACAATTAACCCTCATACTTATTATCGCAGCGCTGTTGCCCAGTGGCATGGCACAGGCCGAAGAACCCCTGATGCTCCCAATTCAGCGCCTGGCCATGAATATGGCCGTAAAGGCCGCGCAGGCAACTATCGTGGCCTGCCGCAAAGAGGGCCTGAATGTGGCGGTGACTATCGTTGATCGCGGCGGCCATACCCAGGTAACACTAAGGGATACCCTTGCGATGCCAATTACCGTACCAATCAGTAAGCAGAAAGCCTATGCAGCAATGAACTTTAATAGCCCAACGTCAGAGCTGGAAACCCGCTTCACCTCACCGTTCGGACCAGCAAAACTCGATGGCCTGATAACCTCTGCCGGCGGCCTGCCGATTACCGCCGGCAGCACGATCCTCGGTGGAATTGGTGTCAGCGGAGCACCGTCTGGTAAGACCGACGAAGCCTGCGCAGCGGCGGGTCTTAAGACCATTTCCGATGATCTGGAAATGGCGATTTGAGGAAGGCAGGGGAAAGGTAAAAGTGGAAAGAGGAACGGTAGTTGTTGTTTTTCATGGTATTTTTCTTAATTTATAGTGTAGTTTAGGAACTGGTTTATTGCTTTACAGCAAGTATCGAAATGCTTTTGACGCCATACTTATCAGTTGCCCATTTAGCGTTATCTGAAATGAATTGATATTGTCTGTTTTCGCGCACTTCCTTAATTTCAAAACCCGCTGAGCAAATTGCTTCGACGTAGTCATCTTCATGCGATGCTCCGCCGATGCAGGCTGCCCAGAGTGTGGCGTCACATGTAATGCCTTCAGGCAAATGTACTTCGGTAACAATGTCCGAAATTGCCAGGCGTCCACCCGGCTTTAAGATACGTTTGGCTTCTGCAAAGACCGCTTTCTTGTCGACAGCCAGGTTAATCACACCGTTACTGATAACCACATCAAAACGGTTATCTGTAAATTCTGTAGATTGAATATAACCGCCGATATAACTGACATTTTTGAATTTATACAACTTACGCAATGATTCCGCTTTGCGTATTTGCTCATCAGTCATGTCTATACCATAGACTGAACCTTCCGGGCCGGTTTTCAATGCGGCAACAAAAGTATCCATTCCAGATCCGCTACCGAGGTCAACCACGCTTTCACCCGCTTGTATGTCTGCAAGGTCAAAGAAATAACCTACGCCTGCAAACGAGTCGATTGCATTCGACGGGATGCGGTCAAGGTCAAGTGGTTCATAACCCAGGCGCTCTGCCATGGTACGGCCCATTTCGAAGTGGAAATCACCTTCCGGGTTTGATGCCACTTCGCGATACATCGATTTTACTTTTTCTTCCAGGTCAATTGCGTTAACGGCTGGGTAGTGTTCTATGGTTTGTGTTGTATTTGGGTTCATCGTTTCATCCTCAATCTAATGTGGTAAATTAAAATTATTATCGGCAGCTTGCTGAAAAAGATTATTCATCATCTGCTTGCTACTAGAGACGGAACAAGTGCGGATTTGGTTCCAAAATAAAGTTGGAACTTTTTTACAACTCCTGCGTCTGTGCGATATTGATATAAAGTGGGGATATAAAAATAAAAAGTCATGATGCCTGCTACTCATTTTCTGGAATATGCTAGTCTGAGCGTAACTATGGTTGCGCAGGGCGCCATGAAAACCAGTAACAGAACTTATTTTGAGGAGAATATTGAATCCTGTCTGGATCGGTTATACGGTGCAGCCCTGCGTATGACCAGGAATACCAGTGATGCCGAAGACCTGGTCGCCGAAACAGTCACCCGAGGGCTGGATAAAATTGACAGCCTTAAAGACTGCAAGCAATTTATTCACTGGCTGCTGCGCATTATGACCAATTACTTTATTAGTGAATGCCGAAAAGCAGAAAAGCGCACCCGACATGAGAGCTATACGGGAGAATATGGTGAAGAAGAGGCAGCATTTTCCTTATTCGAACAACTCCATCAGCCTTTTCTTTTATGGTGGGGAACACCCGAGCAGGATTTCCTCAATAAAACTCTTAAAGAAGACATCACCCGGGCAATGGATGCATTGGCGGAAAAGTACCGGGTAGTTGTAGTGTTATCAGACATAGAAGGTATGACCTATCAGGAGGTTGCCGACACCATCGGTTGCCCCATCGGTACCGTAAGATCGCGACTGGCAAGAGCAAGAAGTCTGCTGCAAAAAACACTATGGATGCATGGCAAAAAACGCGACCTGCTGGAAGAACAAGGTTTTCATCATGAATAATGAAACAAAAATTATTAAGTGTGAAGAAGCCATACGCATGATGCTTGAGTTTCTTGATAACGAGCTCCACCAACACGATCATGACTCAATGGAAGATCACCTGGAAAGTTGCCGCTCCTGCTATTCACGCATGGAGTTTGAACAACGATTGAAAGGCATGGTTCAGAAAGTTAATACTGATGAAGCATCTGTTGCACTCAACCAGCGTATTAAAAAGATAATAAAAGGCTACTAAAAGACTAAAAACAGCACAGAAGGATAATAAGGATAAATCATGGTAGCGATAACGAAATTTACCCGTGAAAATATTTTCGAAGCGGTAAAAGAAATGTATACCGATGTGGCAAACAAACCGGAAGTTGGTTTCCATTTTCCGACAGGCCGGCCAGCCTGTGAGTTTCTTGGCTATCCCGAAGATCAACTTGATGCGGTACCTGACACCGCCCTCGAATCTTTTGCCGGTGTCGGATATCCGTTTTTATGTAATGCCATTAATCCTGGTGATGTGGTGCTCGACATTGGTGCCGGGGCGGGTACCGATGTGCTCATATCATCGATACTTACGGGTGATAGTGGTAAAGTCTATGGGCTAGACATGACAGAGGCCATGCTTCAGAAGCTGCACAGCAACATTGAAAAAATGGGTGTCCGCAATGTTGAGCCACTGTATGGAAATGCTGAAGATATCCCATTGAACGACGAGGTGGTTGATGTAATTACCAGTAACGGAGTACTGAACCTGGTGCCCGATAAACAAGTAGCCTTTGCTGAGTTGCATCGTGTAACGAAACCGGGTGGTCGACTTCAGATCTCGGATATTATTATTCAACAAGGAAAGGAAGAACTCGAAGAATCCAGGAACAATCCAAAGCTATGGGCCGAATGTATCGTCGGTGCACTATATGAAGACTATTACACCAGATGGCTGGAAGAAGCAGGGTTTGAAGAGGTGAAAGTATTGATGCATCAGGATTATTTTTCAAAAAGTGGAAATGAATCGACAAGAAATACCGCCAAACACTTTAATGCAGAGAGTATTACAATAAGTGGGTGTAAACCTTCCTGATGAACCTGTTGTTCATCCTGAATGAAGTAGCTGGATATCTGGTGTGTTCGGTAGTGTACACAAATATCATAATAAACAGGAATCTGGCCCGGGTTTTATGATGGCTTCATTGTAGCAGGCCAGCCACGTGGTGAAATAGATGAAAGGGTTTACGAATTACGTGTCAGGTTTTACGCAAACCGTAATACTTAAGGACACCTCTATTAATTCATGAATAATCATCTTGACTCCAAAACCCGCCATCTCTGCGTTAAGAACCTTCGCAATAGCTAGCTATTACGCGCGTTTCTTGCCTTGATCTGACAGGTTTTGAATCCAATCTGAATTATCCAGAATTAATAGAGGTGCCCTTAAAGCGTAAAACAAGATTTTAAAGCGGCCAAACCCAAAGTATCATCGGAATTGATACCACGATAACCAGTATTTCCAGCGGCAGTCCCATGCGCCAGTAGTCCCCAAAGCGGTAACCGCCGGGGCCCATGATCAGTGTATTGTTCTTGTGCCCGATGGGTGTCAGAAAGGCACAGGAGGCGGCCACGGCGACGGTCATTAGAAACGGATCGGCGTTTACACCGAGGCGGTTGGCAATGTCGACCGCAATCGGGGCGGCGATAACGGCCGTTGCGGTGTTATTCATGACATCAGAAAGAGTCATTGTGACTACCATCAGCAGAGTCAGCACCACCACCGGCGAGTAGCCGTCCGATAGCGTGGTAATGGCATCGGCGATCAGTGCTGTACCACCGCTTGATTCCAGCGCAACGCCAATCGGGATCATCGAACCGAGCAGCACGATGACCGGCCACTCGATCGAGTCATAAACATGCCGCGCTGGAACGATGTTGAACATGACGTAGCTGGCAACCACTGCGGCCAGTGCGATCGGCAGGTACAGCCATCCAAAGCTGGCCGTTGCGATTGCGGTGGCGAACAGGCCAACGGCCAACCATGCCTTGTGGCGTTTAATCAGGTCAGTGTTTCGACCCGCCAGCGGCAGGGTGCCCAGCCAGTAGCTGATCTCTGCCAGCATGTCGCTGGCACCGTATAACAGCAGCACGTCACCTTCCCTGATTTCAAGATGGCGCACGCGTTCACGGAATTGCTTACCCTGACGCGATACGCCCAGCAGCGTCACACCATGCCGGTATTGCAGTTGCAGAGATTGTGCTGTACGGCCCTCCATCCTTGCGCCTTCTGGCACCACTACCTCCCACAGCGACATGTCTTCGTCGCTCAACGGGCTGCTGTCCTTACCCTTGCTTGAATAATCAAGTTTAAGCGCACCGACGAACTTGTCCATGTCTTCTGGCGCTGCGTCGACCACCAGAATGTCACCTTTGCGGATTTCTACAAGTCTTGCCTGACCCGGCTGGCGCTTGCCGCGCCGCACCAGGCCGATGATGGCAATGTCATTTTCATCAGCCACGTTATCGAGATCCCGCACCCGTTTGTTGATAGCAGGTGATCCATCAGGTACATGCAGTTCTGCAATGTAACCGCTTGCATCAAGCAGTTCCTGTGCAGAATCGTGACTGACGCGGTCTTTGGGCAGCAGTCGCCAACCCACCAACGTCACAAATAATATGCCGACCACGGCAGAGACCAGTCCAACCGGCGTGAAGTCGAACATGCTAAAACTCTCACCTGTCGAACTCTGTCGAAACTCGGAAATGATGATGTTCGGCGGCGTGCCAATCAGGGTGATCATGCCACCGAGTATCGACGCGAAGGATAAGGGCATCAGCGTCAGCGACGGGCTGCGCTTCGCCTTAATCGCCGCCTGGATATCCACCGGCATCAACATGGCCAGTGCCGCGACATTGTTCATCACCGCCGACAGGGCAGCCGCAATGCCCGCCATCGCGGCGATATGCGTTTGCAGCGTGACACCGAAACGGCTGACCTGTTTGGCGATCAATTCAATGGCACCGGAGTTCGACAGGCCTTTGCTGATAATCAGCACCAGCGCAACGATGATGGTGGCGGGATGGCCAAACCCGGAAAAGGCTTCTTCTTTAGGTATGACACCGAGAATCAGCGCGGCAATCAGAGCGACAAAGGCAACGAGATCGTAGCGCCAACGTCCCCAGACCAGGAACACGAAAACGAAAAACAGCAATCCAAACAGCAGTATCTGGTCAGTCGTCATAATGCCTCAAACAGTTTGATTGCAATGTGAGTGGTGAGCGGGCATTGTATAGGATAAATTGGGCTCAGATATAATGTATTAAGGGTTACGTATTCGGTGTTACGGAAAAACCATCCCTGATGCCGGTGAGACTTGCAAGATAAACCTGAAGAACAATAAAGCTATCACTCGCAGGGACCGCAAAGGATGCAGGGAACCAGAAAAAAACCAACCATGTTCTATAAAAACAAAGATCCTGACCTCCCCGCGTCCTCTGCGGTTCCTGCGAGAGGATAGTGTTTCTGCAGTTTGTCTGAGTCTCGTTTAGAATAAAAGTAATAATGGAAAGTCTATTGGACAGCAGTGGTGTTACGTAAAACATAAATCCTAAAACGTAAATCTATATTTTTCCCCTTTCCCCTTTAACCTTTCATCCTTCGTCTGCAGTTCACCCCATTGCGCCAGTAGCATAGACTTGGGAGAATGGCCGAATAGCTATTAAGTTGTATAAATCGCGGTCTGTCCCAGGGTTTTATGTTATTTCGCATATTTTTAATCACAATTTTTGTTGCACTTTCAGCACTGTTGGGAAGTTGTGCAACGACTTCTGCGCCCGATCTCCAACGCCTGTATGCGATTGGGAAAGACTCCCAACGCACTATTACGGCCACAGAACAACCACCTGTCATTCTCATACATGGAGTATTTGGCGCACGCTTGCGTAACATAAATACGGGCAAAGAAGTCTGGCCTGGGGGCATGGGTTCAATCCTGTTTAATAGCTATGAAGATATTGCGTTATCGATAGACCCGGAAACACTGACGCCGGCACCGTCACCACTGGAAGCCTACGCCATTACCAGTAGTGCTGCAGGAAAGGATTACTATGGCGAAATTATTAGAACACTGGCCAATGCTGGTGGCTACGCTCCTGGGACGCCAGGAGAAACAGTATTGGACAGGCTGCCACGTTATTACGTTTTTTATTATGACTGGCGACAGGATAACGTACAGTCAGCACGCCGACTTGGCGATTTGATAAAACAGATTAGATCGGATTACGGGATTCCGACCCTCAAGGTGGATATTGTCGCACACAGCATGGGGGGATTGATCACCCGATACTTCATGCGTTATGGATATGTCGATGTGCTTGATGACAATGAGTTCCCGGTCAACAACTACGGATCCAGCCGGGTCCGCAAGGTAGTTCTGCTGGGGATCCCCAACCTGGGTTCAGTGAGTGCTATCGAGAGCTTTTTACAGGGGTACAAGGTTGGGCTACGGAGCATTCCCACAGAGGTACTCATGACCATGCCGAGTACCTATCAACTTTTTCCCCACCCAATTGTCGACTCTCTCGTTCTGGTGGATGGCACTGCACTGGACAGAGACTTGTTTGATATTGAAATCTGGCGAGCATTTGAATGGTCGATATTTGATGCGAAAGTCCGTCAAAGGATTTTGAGGCGTTTTGATGAACCGGATGCCGGTGAGAGTCATCTTGCCTTACTGGAGCGTTACTTTAATAAATATATTGAGCGTGGAAGACGCTTCGTCTGGTCCCTGACTGTACCTGGTGCAGATGCTTCAGTTCGCTACGTAGTATTTGGCGGTGATTGTGAACTGACCCCCGCCCGCATGCTGGTTGAGGAGGTCGATGGAGAGTCCATCCTTCGCTTGCATCCCGAAAGAATTAAAAACCGCCTGTCTGGCGTTGATTATGAAAAGCTGATGCTTGAACCGGGTGATGGCCGTGTTACAAGAGCATCACTGTTTGCTCGTACATCGCTGGACCCATCTAAACTCAGGCATAAATACAGCTCCTTCAAAATGGACCATTCAATCCTATTGTGTGAGTCGCACGACAGCCTCACCGGGAACATAAGCTTTCAGAATAATCTTCTGAACATACTTCTTACACGCGACTAGCCATCGGAATAGAAAATCCTTTGTAGGAGCAGCGCCATCGCTCCTGGCATCCTGCCTCATAAGAAACTTGTACATCCATGCTCATCGCCGCGGCGAAAAATTAAGGGCACCCTTAAGGATTCATCTCTTCTTTATGTTCATTCGCCCGGGCAATAGTTGAGTTAATTGCGGGGGCTGAACCTTTGAGTGAGAATTTCATCGTAATTTTTTTTTCGTTATCACCGAGATATTGAAGCTTCAGGTTCTCGCTATCAATGATGTTATGAATGAAGTCATCCGAGATATCAATAATGGTTGCGTGTCTTTGCTTATATGCATGCATATATGCGTAGAGGACTATCGAGTTTTTAAATTGAAGTCGTAATTTGTACCTTTTACCAAGCTCGAAAAAGTATTTATCCGTTTTTTCCGAAATTGAAAGGCAGATTAGTTTCTGCTGATCTATGGCCTTGCAGCGAAAAGTAAGGCCGGCACCATGTAGATTTTTCGACATGGTCAGGGCAGAGTAATAACCACCTTGTTCTTCTGTCATGGCAGTCCAGTCGTCATACAAATCTTTACCAATACCTGATGTGGTTGTTGATTGGGAAAGATGGGCTATTTTTCTTTCGTATAGGTAGCTTAGTAGACCCATTTTTCCATCCTGCTTATTTTCACTTTCCTGTAACCATTTGCTTTACTGTACATGTAAATAGAAAATTCGATCATAGTTGCGAATATTAATAATAATACGATTATCCGGGCCTTTCGTAAACCGTAATACATAAAACATAAATCTTTGTTTTACCTTTCCCCTTTCCCCATTCATCCAATACACTGCTCGGCATCATCGCCTGGGACGCCATAGAAGAAATTCGCCGTGAGGGCGTGTCTCCCACAATAAAATTTTTTACTTTGTTCAACGGCTATTGTGTGCAACCGGGAACAGATCACGATATACAGCCAGCACTGATAATGCTTATTTAATTTTCCCCTCGATCTGATCTTTTTTCTTTTCCAGCTCTGCCACCAGAAAATTTTTAAATATACGTACCCGTGCTGTCGTTCTCAGGTCAACATGAGTTAGCACCCACAGGCCCCAGGCAGGTTCAACATACGAAACAGGTATTCGGTATAAATCAGAGTCCGGGTCACATAGTGCACATGGCAATTGTGCTATTCCCAAACCTTGTCGAATCATCTGTTGCATCACACCCAGTTCGCTCGTGCGATAGACACGTTTGGCTTTAGGGAAGTTTTTTTCTATCCATGGGGGCCGTGAAGTTCCATCGCCTAGCCAGGTAATACATGGGATTTCATCTCCAGGCATGTCGGAGCTAAAAGCATCAAAATTCTTTTTGTTACCGTAGACTGCAAAGGCTAAATGCGTAATGCGCTTACCAACTAAATTCTGCGGTGGTGTATCCGTAGAGCGCAAGGCAATATCGGCTTCCCGTGCAGTCAAATCCAGGCTGTCTCTCGTTGCAACTATTTCTAGATCGACTTCCGGGTACTTTTCAATAAATAACTGTACGGTTGGCATTACTAATTGCTGTGTACATACATCGCCAACAGTCACTCTCAATCGCCCACTTAACTCCTGACTTTCAGCCATCACGTAACGTTCAATGGTGTGCACCTCTTCAGCCATCTGTTCGGCTGATGAAATGATTCGTTCGCCTACTGGTGTAATCAACCAGCCTTTCGTTGAGCGTTCAAATAATTTTTTACCCAGTCTGCCCTCTAGCGCAGTAATACGACGAGAGACAGTCGTCTGGTTTACTCCAATATGCTGCGATGCCTGACTGACAGAGCCAGAACGTACCACTTCTAAAAAATGGCGAATATTGTCCCAATCAACAGACTGCATATATGCACCTATGTTATGCGTTTACGTATATATACATGCATTATTGCAAAGACTAGCATGTATTTAATCGTAACTAAACAGTTATGCAGGTTTTAAAGAGAAAACAACTTTGATGACAAATCAGGAGAAAAGTCATGACAAATGAATTATCAGGTGAAATTTACTGGCTCACATGGAATGTCGTTTTGACTGCTACGATGGTCATTCCATATGCAATTTACCGTACCAATAAACTGGGTGGCGTACTTCAGGTTTTTAAGACGCCATTACCGGGTGATTCCCCGTTTAGTGATGCGTGGGCACACCGAGCATACCGTGCCCACATGAATGCGTTCGAAGGATTGGTTTTATTTGCGCCATTGGCAATCGCTGTGTCCGTTAATGGTAGCAGTAATGAAATTACCGTTCTGGCTAGTGCAGTGTATTTCTGGGCCCGCTTATTATATGCGCCACTTTACTATTTCAATGTGCCTTATGTTAAGACGAGTGTCTGGTTTATTGGTTTGGTGGCAACGCTGACACTTGCCTATCAATTGCTTCGTTAAGCAGGAAAATAAGGTCAACAAGAGGAACAATCGGGGGGCAGGGTGATTAAAATTAAATTGCTTCGACCACTTTAGCTCTGTTGAACGATCACCCGATCTTTATGTCTTAGATAAGACCAATTACTAACGCACAACCATAACAATATGTCTTACATGCCCAAACATGTATTCAATCTCTTCATACTGAGCTTATTTTTACTGCAGCCATTTTCATTGTCGGCATCGAGTCAGTATGACCATATAACTAATCGAGACCAACTGGTCTCGATCCATTACCAGGCATCTCTGAATAACGCTGAGCGCAGGATGATACACCAGTGGCTGAAGGAGGTGACAGGCGCCTTGCAGACCGTATACGGCGAGCTACCTAAGGATAACTTCCACATTACCATCAAGCGTAGCTCGAGCCGTGCCAGCACAGTACCCTGGGGTCATGTTGAACGTGGCAAGCTGACAAATGTTGTTCTAGTCGTTAACCCTGATCTCGGCTACAACAAACTCATCAGTGACTGGACCGCGTTTCACGAATTGAGTCATCTACTATTGCCTTACCGGGGCTATGGCAATATCTGGTTATCTGAAGGCCTGGCGACGTACTACCAGAATGTCATTCAGGCACGCAGCGGTCTGCTTGATGATGCTGAAATGTGGTACAGGATAGTGACTGGATTCGAGCGCGGTAGCAATGAACAACATTGGCGCCATGTCAACCTGTCAGAGGTCAGCGACAATCTCCGCGAAACTCGGCAATTCATGCGCGTCCACTGGAGTGGTGTACTCTTCTGGCTCACTGCTGATGTCGAATTAAGAAAACAGGGTAAAAGCACATTAAACAATGCCTTGAAAAAACTGCGACACTGTTGTGAAGAGAGCTTGATGTCTGCTGAAGAAATTGTCCGTAAGCTGGATGAACTATCAAACGAGAATATATTTGTTCCTCTATTCAACAAATACAGAGAAAGCTATACGGTCCCGGAGTACGAATCGATGCTCGCGGACCTGGGCGTAAAACAAAAAAAATTGGCAGGTGGTGTTTCATTTAATGACAATGCTCCCTTAGCTGCAATCAGGCAGCAGATATACCAGCAACAATGATAGGCACGATAGAATAAGGAGTTATGTCACTTTTACTGTATATAATAGCAACATTATACCACCTACATGCCAGAACCCATCAAAATCATCAAAATCAATGGAATCAATTAGAGGGGTCGGTGACAACTAAGCGTCATTTGTGTTTTTATCGATCACAAAATAAATTTGCATTTAAAAAACCAATGAAGTTAGACACATTGATCAGTATATCTGATAACAACAGACACGATTCTGAATCAATCGAGACTGGAGCGTGCTGGATTTCTTTGATTTCACTAATGTGAGCGTAGTGACGCACCACCAGACAGGCGGTAAAACCTCATTGCATTTCCCAGCGCTATTTTCTGTCTGACATCAGCAGGTAACTCATTCAGCCAGCGGCGGTGGAAAGAGAGCACTTCGCTAACGTGGTCCCAGCCCGTGTTTGCTGCATCCCAGGTGAACATACTTTCGTAGTAGTAGGGATCGGAACCGAGCATGATGCGGTCCTGAAATTTCATTACGAACTTACGCCACGACGGTAGTAGAGTCCCTTCATTGTTAACGATTGGGTCGCTGTTTCCATAGCGCAGGTGATCTCGCGACGACATGTCTACCCATACATTTGGACAGGCGTTCATCAGTTTGCCTACCTGATCTGGTGGTAAAAGGATGCCAGCATGCACCCAGACAATCCTGACACGGGGATGGCGCTGGCACAGGGGAAGGAGATAGAGGTAACTGGAGGCCTCGGCATGAATGCTGGCAGGGACATCAAACTCCCTGGCCAGATCAAGCATACCATCGATGATCCCGTTGCGTTGCTTCAACGAGGGAGCAAAGCCAGCGACCAGATGCATCTCGCCCAGCCCCTTGAAGCGACCAGATGCGAGGGCTGCACGGGCCGCTGGCAGGACACGTTTATCAAAGAACCAGTCGACTTTCCTCTCCGGCTCCAGGTAAGGCATGAAAAAGGGGATGATCCAGCCACCGGACGCATCGGCCAGCTCCAGCGCCAGTGCAGGGGGCTTGCTCGACACTACGCCAAAGACCACATTGTTCTCAATTAATGTACGCAGGGCATCGGATGCAAAGGTTACCTCCGCCTGGTCAATGTTGTAATGCAGGTGAACGTCTGCCAACGGCAGCTTATCTGCAGCCATCAACTGGCCACTGATCAGAACTAGTGCTGTTATCAGGTGGGTGGGCCTGTATTTGTAAAATATCATCCTGGTCGAGATCCTCGAGGCAATGGGCCGATCCTGTCTATTGCCTTAGCAATACGACCTGCTCGAGAATAATGCAATCCAGAGAGAAAACCAATGGGTCATCCTGGCCCCAGGCCTTTCCCGGAGGGGGGTAAGATGCCAGTTCTATGTTCCCGGCTTACCCGGTTGACCGGTTTACTTGAAAAGTCCGGGTCAGATCTCTGTTTTCTCAAATAGTAGAAACGATTGAGACCTGGCCCCAGTTTTTTCTGTATCTAAATGATAGGCGTATTAAAGTAGTAACCAGCTATACCAGCTGCAGCAGAAACAGCAATACCGATTATGCTTAGGTAACGATTTCTAGGACTTGCCAGAGTCAGACCCATTAGCCCCAAAAAGAACGCCAGCAGTGGAAAGTAAGTTGGGCTAATCAGTAGCGCGCCTGGAGCCGCGGCGATGGAAAGCATACCCAACACTCGGCCATCGTTGTCGACATTCTGTTCGCTTACAGCTTCATCATTCATAAAATTATCCTCAAGGGTGGTTTGATTATAGTAAATATAACCTTACAATTATGAGGGGTTAACACAGGAAAGACAATTAAATCCAGCAATAGACCAATAGACACAATTAATTTGTTGTTAAATAAATCGCTTGAGCCACAATTAGGGGAGAGTCCTCTCCTGCATACTAAACCGGTTCAGTAAACCAATTTGAGAACAGAGGGCAGGTTTTTTTGCCTCTCATGCAAAATTAATGTCGGAACAGATTAACATACGCTTTTACGAAGAACTCAACGACTTCCTGCCACAGGATCAGCACAAGATTGATTTCAGTCATGAGTTAAAACAGGCAAGATCCATCAAGGATCTCATCGAATCGATCGGGGTGCCACATACGGAAATCGATCTAATCATCGTGAATGGCGAATCCGTTGATTTTAACTATCTGGTTCAAGACGGTGACCGTATCAGTGTTTACCCGGTATTTGAGGCACTGGATATTTCTCCGTTGAATCATTGCCAGCCAGGACCTCTGCGTAAAACACGCTTTGTCCTTGACAACCATCTGGGGCGGCTCGCTGCATACTTACGCATGCTGGGTTTCGATACGCTCTATCGAAATGACTACGACGACCCTGGCCTGGCCAGGATATCAGTCGATGAGAATCGCATACTGCTCACCTGCGATAGACAACTACTTATGCGTAAACAAATAACACACGGTTACTTTGTGCGTTCAAGACAATCACAACAACAGCTTCTTGAAGTTCTATTACGCTTTGACTTATTCAATAATCAGCAGCCGTTCACACGTTGCATGCATTGCAATGGAAAAATACGGCCCGTGAATAAAAAGGCAATAAAAGCCCGGTTATCACCTGATACCAGGAAGTATTACAACGAGTTCTTTCAATGCGATATGTGCAAAAATATCTACTGGAAAGGTAGTCATTATCAAAAGATGAAAAGAATGATTGAGAGGGTTAATGAGTGTTAGAAAAAATCAGTCTCCGTTTATATTTGTAGACCGAATCGGCAGCATCCCGCTCTGGGTAAAGTTCTGCTATACGGGATTTGTCGTCGTACTGGTTCCAACCTACTGGTGGCAGTATGGCCCGGCCAATTTTATGTGGGCCTCGAATCTGGCACTGTTGATCACGCTGCTCGGGCTTTGGCTGGAATCATCGTTGCTGGTCAGTATGATGGCGCTATCGGTGTTGATCCCCGAACTGGTATGGGCCGTTGATTTCGCCGTTCGACTCGTCGCCGGTTCGGAGGTTGTCAGCTTTCGTGGAACCCGCTACATGTTTGATCCCGGAATTCCGTTGCTTGTGCGTGGCCTGTCTTTGTATCATCTTGCCTTACCGATATTCCTGCTGTGGGCCATCCATCGCCTCGGTTACCATCGCAAGGCACTGATGTGCCAAACTCTGTTATCCTGGATAGTGCTCCCATTGAGCTACCTGGTGAGTAAACCGGACGCAAACATCAACTGGGTATTTGGCTTTATAGATCCACCTCAGCAATGGCTGCCGGCTGTTGCTTTTGTGTTGTTCCTGATGGTTTTGTATCCGTTGGTATTATTCCTGCCTACTCATCTGCTGTTGCGGCGTGTGTTTCGATGAGCACCAGGTACCCAGAATTTATTGGTGGCATTACGAATGGTATCCAGTAATTCTGGTCCAATCGAGTCTGATCCCGTAGGTTTTCCGTAGGATTATTTAGGATATCCATGAAAATTTTATTTACAGGTGCAACGGGTTTTATTGGTAAAGTATTTACACGTGTGCTTTTGGATAACGGGCATGAAGTTTTCGCATGGGTAAGGAACATGGACAAAGCCCGGATCTTACTAGATAGTCGCGTCCAGGCATTTATACGATTTGATGATTTGCAGGAAGATTATTTTGATGCAGTGATTAACCTGGCGGGGGCACCTATTGCTGATAAACGTTGGACAGATTCACGTAAATTGCTATTACGAAAAAGTCGTATCGAATTAACAAACTCACTTGTTGACTATATTAATAGTCTTGAGCAAAAGCCGCGTGTTGTTCTGAGTGGATCGGCAATTGGCTATTATGGCTGCCAGCCCGCTGAATCTTCACTGGATGAATCTGCCGATGCCGTTGCGGGTTTTCAGCATTCCCTTTGTGTGGACTGGGAAGCTGCTGCACTTTCGCTGGCGAGTGATTCAACTCGAGTGTGCTTGTTGCGAACGGGTATTGTGCTGGGGTTGGGAGGCGGCGTGCTGGGTAAAATGCTTTTGCCTTTCAAGCTTGGTCTCGGTGGTCCGATCGGTGATGGCCAGCAAATTATGTCATGGATTCATATTCAGGACTGGATGAATGCCTGTTTGTTTTTGCTCACGAACGAATCACTTTCCGGGCCTTATAACCTGGTCAGCCCCAATCCTGTGAAGAACGAAAAATTCAGTAAAGCCCTTGCTCAGGCTGTACATCGTCCCGCTGTTTTTCGCGTGCCCTGTTTTGTTCTAAAACTGGCTATGGGCGACGCTTATGAGTTGTTGTGCAAAGGCCAGCGTGTATTACCGGAGAGATTGTCCGGTGCAGGGTTTCAGTTTGAATTTAATGATATCGACTTCGCTTTTGCTGATATTATTTAATAAGGAGGTCTATTTTCAGTCCCCACCTCAACGAATCAATTCAATGGGGTCAAATCAACCGTATCTGACCCGGATGATTCTGAAATAATTTTTGTTAGTGAGAGGTAACGATAATGACAGAAGATATGCCAAAAGCAGTAATGATGTTATTTTGGTTGTTGAGTGGAATAATTATATTTGGATGGTTGATAATGGAATATACTGTTCTGTCTTCTTTTATTTTTGCTCTGGTATTCTATGGTTTACCAGTTTTGGTATACAGGAAGGTGAAAAAGAAAAAGACATCACGATAAATTTTTACCTAAGGGATCATGTTATGAATCGTTCTATTATGATTTTTTCAGCTCTTCTTTTTTTCGGAACACTTCAAGTTAGCTATGCTTGAAAAACTGAAGAAATTCAAAAAGAAGCCATCGCAGAATTGGTTTTGGCAGCGGTGGAATTTATACAGAAAACCCGGCCTTTGCTCAGGCTATCACCAGAAATTGACTACAGTGCCCTGATTCGGAACCACAAAGACTGTTATTCTATGATTAATTCGATATAGATTTCCTTGCCGATATTGCGGATGTCATCTCCACGCTCTCTGCGAATTCTGCGAGAGATAACAGGCTTTCGGTTCTTTAACCTTACTGGTTAACTATCCATCCAGTAATATCCGTAACTACCCTGGATTCAATTTCCGGGAATCCATGGTAGGTCTGGGCCTTACAGGGTATGCCTGTAGATATATGCTGATGGCTTTCGTAGCTTGATCTCTTTGGTGCTAAGGTCTTTATGATCAGATTCACAGAGAACACCCGCGATTGATTTATAAATTAACTCAGCATTATGGCGGTAGGCCGTTAACTTGCCGCCACAAATACTAATTACTCGCGGATTATCTTTATTATCAAATGCAATATGTGTCTCACGGGATTTCTTAAACAAATTTTCACCCTCTGAAGGTAACACACGCAACCCGGCAAAACTTTCCAGCACTCTTGAGTTTTTTGAAACCGGGAAATATTTACTAAACACACTTTTCAGATATACGAGCTCATCCTCGAAAGGTTTCACCTGTGCAGGGTCACCAAAGTATGTTGTTTCTGTCGTGCCAACCAGAGATTTTCCTTTCCAGGGCATGGCAAAAACAGCTCGCTTGTCCTGTGGGGCTTCTAGATAAAATATTTTATTATTGAGCGGATAGTCCACTACAATATGCGCTCCCTGTACCAGTGAAATTTTCTGTTCAGGTGGCGAAGGGGTTATTTTTTGTATTACCTGATTGATCCAGGGCCCTGACGCATTCACTATAAGTTTAGTAGTACAACTCCTGGTCGTAGATCCGGATTGATATTGAAGTTGTAACCGGGTATCAGAAATTTGTGCACCTGTAAATTGTGTGTTCTCCATCAATTCAGCGCCATACTCGACTGCAGAATCTGCCACTGCCCGGGTCAACAGTAGATCATCAGTTTGGCCATCATGATATTGATATACGGCTTCCAGCTGATCAGTTTCCAGGCCCTGTAGCTGATCCCAGTTTGATCCAGGGACTTTTCTAAATCTGCAATCACTGGATAATCCGCCCAGTACCGCATATAAACTCAGGCCTGACCTGATGATAAACGGACTGCGTGAGGTTTCCTTATAGACGGGAATGTAAAAAGGTACTAACTTGACCAGGTCAGATGCAATATTGAGTAAAATTTTTCTCTCTCGTAAACACTCACGTACCAACCCCCATTGCCAGTTTTCAAGATAACGCAATCCGCCATGAATGAGCTTGCTCGACCTTGATGAAGTTTGCGAGCCCACTGTGAACTGCTCAAGTAACAAAACTTTAAGTTGATTCAGTGCACAGATTTGTGCCACGCCTGCTCCCTGAATGCCGCTTCCAATCACCACCACATCATAATCCGATGGTTCTAAATGCTGACCACTAGATATCATATTCATCACTGTTATTTTTGCGGAGACACTCCAATAACTTCACAGGGTCCATACTTTCTACCCACTGCACGCCCCGATCAGCATAGAAATACATTTGATCGCAGTCAGTGATTTCGAACAATAGCCATTGCCATGCAAATTCACGAAAATTTGTGTTCTCGGGGATCTTTGTGTGATTGCAAATAACAAACTCGGGCTGCAGTGAATATGCCTCCTTTAAGTTTTTATCATCCCAAAAAGTTAGAATGTACCCGATAGGGAACACAGTTTGCAGATGAACATTTTTTAAAAAATCTGCCGAATAGCTAATTATAATACACTGCTCTCTTACATTTTTTAGCGATTGTTCAAGTTGCATAATTACGTATGCTGCGCCAAATAAATCGATACCTTTCTGTTTGATTTCAACAAACACCTGTAATTTCGGAGTTTGCCGAAGATAATCGGCGAATTCATCAAGAGTGCAGTAAAATACGTCAGTTGACCTACCAGCACATTTTTCTCTTTCGCATATTGCTATCTTTTTTATATCCGCAATGTTTGTCTCAAATACTTTATTATTAGTGCTTGCAATACAACCAATATCTGCATCGTGTAACAACAAAGGTACGCCATCTCTACTGAACTGGATATCCACTTCAACTGCTACCACACCCGCGTCCACAGCAGCCTTAATAGCAGGCAAAGTATTTTCAGGATAAGCAGCGGCATAACCACGGTGCGCTACAATTCCGACAGGTGTGATTGATTGGAGACTATTCACTACACTTCTATCCCTGGTTAGTCATATAATTATAGCGCAATACAACAAAAGCGGGGTCAGGTTGGTTCCTTGAACGCTGCTAGCTAATCGTTCAATTACCCCTTGACCTGTGTTTTAGACACAGGTGTTACATCTAAGGAGATTCTGATCACATGTCATGTCTCATGAAGTCTATAGGCGCTCAAAAAATATCGATGCTGTTGATTGCTGTATTGTTAGCAGTGATGGCAAATTCGTCATATGCCGATCCCGCTGAATTCAATAGCCTGTACGGTGAACTCCTTGCCAGATATTGGCGCCCGGCGGTGAGAATACACGGTACCAGTACCACTGTGTTTGACTATGCGCAGATGAAACAGGACGCACAGGACGCTAACTCGCTTTTCAACAGAACGCTGAGAGCCATCGGGCAAGTAGACCCCGCACAACTGCAGGGCACGAACGCAGCCAAGGCGTTCTGGATTAATGCCTACAACTTTGCCGCGATGCGCCTGGTGATCGGTCATTATCCCGTGGATTCTATCCGCAGTCTGAGCATCAGCCTGATCAAATATCCCTGGTCGAAGAAGGCAATCAAAATTGGGAACAACTACTATTCGCTGAAACAGATCGAGAAAGATATTCTGCTCAGGCAGTTTAATGATCCGCGCATTGTTTTCGCCGTAAGCTGTGCCGCTGTCAGTTGTCCGGACCATACTGCAGAGCCTTTTATGGCGGAGAATCTGGACAGTCAACTGGATGCAACGATCCGAAACCTTTTCAAAAACCCCGACAAAGGGCTGCGGCTGAATCGCGCTGGGCGAACTCTGAGGCTGTCATGGATTGTGAATAAGGATAGTCGTCTGTTCCAGGATAACGAAAAGGGTGTGCTTGGTTTCGTGCTGCCCTATCTAGAGCCGGATACACGGGCCTGGTTGAATGCAAACGCCGTCGAAATAGACTATTTCACACACGACTGGACGCTGAATGACCTGGCCCTGGCGGATTGACAGGTTCGGCGGGCGTACCCCGGGCATTCTCTTTGGTTATAATTGGTCAAACGAGATTGCTTCGCCACTACGTTACTCGCAATGACGTATTAACCAGAATTTGTCTACAGGAGGTTGATCAATGAAAATAGCAGCAGAAGAAATCGATATTTACTGTCCTGAATCCGAAATATACAATCGCCTGCTATCGCTGGATGGTAAACACATTTTGGAGTTAGGTTGTGGCAGCGCTGAAATTACCCGCGACATTGCGACATCCGGTGTAGACCGTAAAATTACCGCATTAGAAGTTGATGAAATTGCCCATGAAAAAAATTTGCAGATAACGGATTTATCCAATGTGTCATTTGCTTTATCCGGTGCACAGGAAATTCCTCTCGACGATGATTCGGTCGATGTGGTATTTATGTTTAAATCTCTGCACCATGTACCGCTAGCACTTATGGATGTATCGATGCGGGAAATTCGACGGGTGTTAAAGCCGGGTGGTCTGGTTTATATTTCCGAGCCAGTCTTTGCCGGTGATTTTAATGAGATCCTGCGTTTATTCCACGATGAGCAAAAGGTTCGTGAAGCCGCGTTTTACTCGGTAAAAAAAGCGGTGGATGAAGGCCTGTTTAACCTGGTCGAAGAAACGTTTTTTAATTCACCGATGAAATTTGAAAGTTTTTCTGAATTTGAAAATAACATAATCAATGTCACGCATTCCAGCCACGAGCTCGATAAAAAATTATATGCGCTGGTCAAACAATGTTTTGAACAATACATCGGTGACGATGGTGCCCATTTTTTAATGCCGATTCGTGTGGATTTACTGCAGCGCCCGCTTTAATAGAAGCCATAAAATCAGAAAAAGCGGGCCAGAAGGAAACCTGCGGAGTCAGATTCGATTGAACCGCAAGTACATGTAACGGAGGTCTTTCATTCGACATATCTTATTTGCACTTTGGTGTGATATGCAGCAGTCAGCCGAGCAGTAAAATCGTTTGAATACGATAGATAAGGCCTGGCCTTGACGAATTCATTTATAAAACCATATCATACTGTATAATTACGACATGCGGATTTAGCACATTCTGTGGCCTGGCCTTCGATGCCAAAGGTTATGGGTTCGACCACACCGGGTGCGCCCTATTTATAATGAATTTTTTATAACCACACAGGAATGCCCATGTTCAGACAGCTACATCTTCACGGCAGAGTTCAATCTATATTCCTGGCGGCTTCTGTATTTCTTGTAATCAATTTCATTACCCGTTTGACCCTGTTCGGCTATGAAAGTATTGAACAGGGTATTTTGCTTACAACTCTCCCTGGCATTATCTTTACCGGATTTATATATGATATAGCCGCACTGGCTTATGTCATTATTCCTTTTTTGCTGCTTGCCATCATCATCACTAACGGCCCCTGGGGACGGCGGGTTTACATCATTCTCACATCAGTGCTTTTTGTGGCGATGGTGGGTACTATGTTGTTTGTGTTGGTATCAGAATTGATTTTCTGGAATGAATTCACCAGCAGATTTAATTTCATTGCTGTTGATTACCTCATCTACACCCGTGAAGTACTGGGAAATATCCGCGAGTCCTACCCTGCTGGCTGGGTATTCGCTGGTATAGGGGTTGTAACGCTGGCTATTATTTTTCTGCTACGCTACAAGTGGTGGAAAACACTCAGTGATACGGCTGCTCTGGGGAAAACTCGACTGGTATTGTTGTTGACACTGGTTTTGCTACCGACAGCCTCATACACGCTGGTCGGTGATGGCCCGAGTGAACGTTTACAGGACAGTATTGCACGCGAGCTTGCTGGCAACGGCTATTATGACTTCTTACGCGCCTTCCGTAACAACGATCTTGACTATTTCACGTTCTATCGCACAATGCCCATCCAGCAGGCAGAAGCCATATTGCAAGAGGAATACGAAGAAGGTGCTGGCAAAAAATTGACTGTGACAGGCCAGCATGAACACACATTCCCACGCGAGATAAAGGCTCTCGGTTCTGAAAAAAAATTGAACGTCATTCTTGTCTCGATCGAAAGTCTGGGTACTGATTATATTGAATCATTCGGAGGCAGGCCAGGCCTAACGCCCAATCTCGATAAGCTATCAGCACAGGGGCTGATGATGACAAATACCTATGCTACCGGGCTACGCACAGTACGTGGTCTTGAGGCGCTATCACTTTCTATTCCACCGACACCTGGCCAGGCAGTACTCAAGCGCAAAAATAACAAAGGGCTACAAACTATCGGCTCCATATTCAAAGACAAGGGTTATGATGTTCTGTACCTCTATGGTGGCTACAGCTATTTCGACAATATGAGTGACTTCTTCTCAGGAAATGGTTACGAAGTTATAGATCGAACTGATATTGATGATAAAAATATCACCCATGAAAATATTTGGGGTGTGGCAGACGAAGATCTGTATCACAAAACTATTCGTGAAATTGACCGACGGGTTGCTGCCGGGCGCAAGGTGTTTGCTCAGGTAATGACAACTTCAAACCATCGGCCCTTTAGCTACCCTTCCGGGCGCATCGATATCCCTTCCGGTACAGGTCGCGAAGGTGCAGTCAAGTACACCGACTGGGCAATTGGCAACTTCATTAAAGAAGCATCCTCTCGTTCATGGTTTAAGGATACCGTTTTTGTTTTTGTTGCCGATCATACTTCTAATGGTAGAGGTCATACTGATCTCCCGCCTGAGAATTATCATATTCCATTAATATTTTATTCTCCAGGGAACATTAAACCGGGAAAAATTCAATACTTAATGTCCCAGATTGATGTGGCGCCTACCCTGTTAGGGATGCTTAATTTCAACTACGACTCATATTTATTTGGTGAAGATATACTCAATGAACAGGGGCGCCACCAACGCGCATTGATGGCAAATTACCTGACAGTCGGATATATGCAAGACAATGTTATTGTGGAATTACAACCTAATCAACGCGTTAACGTTCTGGATGCTACAACGGGCGAGAATCTAAACAAAGACACCATAAAATCCAGACACCTTATCGACGAGGCTATCGCCTACTATGAGATGGCAACCGATTTGCTGGATAAAAGGTCGGTGAGATAAGAATATTATTTATCAACTTTGGATTTTAAAGCAGCAAAAAATGATCGAATCCGCCTGGCATTGGTCCCACCATCTCCACCACCACCAAAGCGCGATGTCGAACGCATATCTACCCGACTGCCACCTGAATCTGTTGCAGTGATATGTATGACTACATCATCACTAAAACCAAACCAGAATGTAGACTCAGTTGCTTCAATATGCATTTCCTTACGATTCGGTTCTAATAATTCCCAGCCTTTTTGCCGAATCACTTCTACTACAAGATCAAACACTTTGTCTGGAGTCTCTGGCAATAGTAATGGTTGAATATCTGGATATGCTTCCTCCTGGTAGGCGGCTATAGTGGGGCCCCCATAGACTCGCGCATTTGGTGCAGACCAGAACTCGGGTGGATTTTCAGTATTCGTGGTGATGTCCTGTATGGGTGGTGCATTCTCTTCTGCATTCTTCCAATACATCAAATACAGAAGTGTCGGAATAATGATCGCTAAGCCGAGCAGGCTTAAGAAAAATCCCAGGCGGCTATGTCTGGGTCGCACAACAAATGTGCCAATCAGGCAAATCAAAGCAGATGCACCACCTGTATAGGCAGCCCATTTAAGAATTCTCACTGCAGCAGTATAGTCCCAATAACCCAGCCGACTCCCGATTGGCGCTATCATGGCAGCTACAACCGAAAGGACAATGAGTATGAATCCAGTAACTACGACTTTATTTACGCTAGTCCGAGCAACGGGGTAAGGTCTTATATTTGACATATCTGATGTACACTTTGTGGTGAGTTATGGACGGTTAGTCGGGCATAATAAATTTAGACACTCTCGTAATTCCTGTTCCGCTGTCTGCTGTCGAAATTTAACTTCTTCATCTACGATCAAATTGGACGAATGACGAGTACTATATTTTTCCATCAACTCTGGCCAGGATTCAGCATACACCAGCTTGTGTTCAGTCCCCAGGTCATTCAGTTCCTTAGCCAGGTAGATGCAATGGCTACAGCCTTTGGTTGCGATTATTAATACGTTCATTTTATCCTCAGTGTACGTTCGATTACCCATATAAATTTAGTACAGGGTCGGTCTTTTTGTCAAGATTTTTACGAGCATGAGTAACGGGGTCAGGCCAACCCCGACGAATGATATTACTTACCCTTTGTTGATTGGTGGGCAGATTAAAGCCACATACCCAGGTGGGTTACCTCATAGCAACTGCAGGTAAGTATATTTAATGTGTCACAAGAAAGCTTGACGAAGTACGCCAATATATTGACTCTGAGAGAGACCTGTTATTCCATAGATGGATCAAAGAACCTGTATTTGCTCTTGCCTTCATTTTTCGCCGATATTACTGTTAATATCAGACCGATCTGTTTCCAGGTAAAGTGTCTCAAGCTTTTGCCGTACCCAGGGCGTTTTGCGAGAGAGTAACGGGGTCAATTTCCGCTTTTGTTCTGGCCCTGGATCTGTTCATCTAGCCATTGTTTTAAACGCCTTACTTCCTGACGCAGGAAGTTTTGATCTTCAAAGGCATTGGTGATGGTGGCGATACCCTGTGAGTGGGCCAATAAGTGCATTGCAACTTGTTTGGCGCCTTTACCCAGGCCGAGTTCTTTTAATTGTACCGTTAACCAGTCACGCTGTACGGCAAACATTTTGTTCGCGTCCCGCAACATGGGGTGGTTTTGTTTTGCCAGCTCAGTACACAGGCTGCCTAATGGGCAGCCGTGATTTTTAATATTGTTTTGATGGTTGGTCAGTATATCGATGAACTCAAAAATACGTTGTTTGGGATCAGTATATTTTTTACTCCATTCGTCTAACATCTGCACGATGTCGGTGAGCCGGGTGTCAATAACCGCATTTAAAATTTCATCTTTGCTTTTAAAGTGATAATAAAAATTTCCACGCGAGATCCCTACGTCTTCGGCTATGTCGCTGAATGAAGTATTTTCATAGCCTTGCTGGTAAAACAGCTGGTCGGCTGACGCGACAATCCGTTGTCGCAATGCTTCACCTTTGTTTCCCATGTCATGTTCCTGCATTTACGTGGTCACGCCGATTGGGCGGTAACGTGCTCGGCAAAGGGGTAGTCTGTGTAACCGTGTTCATCACCACCATAGAAGCTGTCCTGATCCGCCTCATTTAATGCCAGGTCGTTTTGAAAACGGTATACCAGATCCGGGTTCGCCAGAAAAGGAATGCCGAAAGCAACCATGTCACAATCTCCGTTGCCTATACCTTCTTCAGCACGCGTTTTGTCATATGCATTATTGGCCATGTAAATGCCATCAAAGCTATCACGCAGGCTGCGGTAATTGACATGCCGTTGCTTGCTTATCATATCGCCTTCCAGTATATGCAAATATGCCAGCTTGCGTGAATTAAGCTGTGTAATAAAATAGGCAAAGTGCCCCTGTGGATCGGAGTCTGACATGCTGTTAAAACTATTTTCCGGTGTCAGTCTTAGCCCAACGTGCTGGCCAGGCCATATTTCACATACCGCATCGAGTACCTCATTGAGAAAGCGCATGCGGTTTTCAACACTGCCACCATACCGGTCAGTGCGATGATTTGAGCCATCTCGCAGGAACTGATCGATGAGATATCCATTTGCGCCATGCACTTCAACACCATCAAAACCCGCCTTTTTTGCCATTACCGCCGCATGTTTGTACTGTGCCACAATGCCCGCAATCTCATCGGTTTCCAGTGCCCGTGGTGTGATAAAAGGTTTCATCCCTTCAAAAGTAATGGCATCACCTTCCGGTTGTATGGCGGAAGGCGAGACCGGTGTTTGGTTGTCGGGCAATAAATCCGGATGGGAGATGCGTCCACAATACCAGAGCTGTATAAAGATATGTCCACCTTCAGCGTGTACGGCATCGGTGATTTCGCGCCAGCCGGTCACTTGCGCATCGCTATAGATGCCAGGCGTACCGGGGTAACCGACACCATCCATCGAGACCTGCGAGGCTTCGGTAATGATTAAACCGGCTTTGGCGCGCTGCTGGTAATATTTTACATTCAGGCTGTGCGGGGCGTTGTCCTGGTTGGCACGATTGCGCGTCATCGGTGCCATGACCATCCGGTTGGGTAATGTGAGATCACCCACTGTGATTGAACTAAACAGGTTATTGCTCATTATTTTCTCCAGTTTGACAGGTATTTATTTTAATTTTTCGCATTAAAATAGGATATATGTCCTAATTATTGAGTATAAAATAATACAACCGTCCTAATTAGTCAAGAGGGGGAAGGGGATGTTTTACGTATTACGTTTTATGGGAACTTCTATTTTTAAGGTTGTCATGCTTCGCTCGTGATACCGTAATAAATGCTAGACTAGAAATTTAACTGCTTTCTTTATATTAGGGGGATGGACCGCGAATGAAACTCTATCTTGTGCAACATGGCAAAGCACTGACTAAGGATGTTGATGCCGACCGGCCCTTGAGTAATGTGGGGCATGCAGAGGTGGAACAACTGGCAGCTTCTCTTGCTGGCCATATGACGGTTTCGCGAGTTGTGCATAGTGGCAAGATGCGAGCGCAACAGACGGCTGATATATTTACAGAAATAATAGCGGGAGAGTTCCCGGTCGAAGCGATCAGTGGTATTAACCCGAATGACTCGGTTGAAGATTTTGCAATTCAGCTGATGAACTGGGACGAAGATATTGTGGTTGTTGGCCACCTGCCGTTCATGTCTAAGCTGGTGAGCCTGCTAGTGACAGGATCTTCCGATGCGGTCGTCGTTTCCTACACTCCTGGGAGTATAGTTTTCCTGGAATCCACGGGTGAAGGAGTCTGGCAGTTGCAGTGGATGGTAAGGCCTGAACTCATAAATTAATAGCGATTAAATTATATTATTTATAATAGCTTGTTATAAGTATAATAAATTATGTGGATATAGATAATAGCTAGATATAGGGCTATTATAGTATTTACTTGATAATTATATAAATGTACATATAATAGCTTAATAATAGGCTTTTATTATATTAATACGAAGATAATACTCAAAAATAGGTCTTTTATGGACTTTTATACCCTTTCTGATAAGGTCATAGCAGAAGAGATTGGTGATCGAATCAAATCTCTTCGTCTAAGAAGGAATATTACCCAAAAGGCGCTGGCTGACGCGACGACATTGTCACTCAATTCCATTAAATCGCTTGAGTCAGGCAGGGGCAAGTTATCAACTTTGATCGCCGTTTTGAGAGAGTTGGGTGCTCTGGATCATTTAGATAGTTTTATACCTGAAACATCAATAAGCCCAGTGCAACTGGCCAAAATGCAGGGCAAGGTACGGGAACGGGCTTCAGGTCGACGTCTTAAAAATATGCCAGTGGATAAACTGGAATGGTGAAGAAGGTTGACACTGCCATAGTTAAGCTATGGGGTGATACCGTTGGTGCAGTATCGTGGCTGGAAGATCGTGCTTACGGAATTTTTGAATATGATCAGGACTTCCTTCATAAAGGCCTTGATGTTTCACCCGTCCATATGAGTCTGAATGATGCCCGAAATGGAGACAGCAAGTTCTCATTTCCGTTCCTTAACAAAGACACCTTTCTAGGATTACCAGGAATGCTGGCCGATGCCCTGCCGGATAAATTTGGCAACAGTGTGATTGACGCCTGGTTGTCGCGCATAGGTCGCGACAGTTCCAGTTTTAGTCCAGTAGAGCGGCTTTGTTATACCGGAAAACGTGGCATGGGGGCATTGGAATTTTCACCTGCGATTATGGGCAAGTACGATGCATCAGTCTCCGTCGAGGTATCTGAACTCGTTGAGCTGGTTCAGGAGATAATGCATCAACATAATGTTCTTGATGTCAGGCTGGATGAATCTGAGCAGAATAATGCGAATGCGATTTTGGATATCCTGCGAGTTGGTACTTCGGCAGGTGGCGCGAGGCCGAAAGCAGTAATTGCGATGAATGACAAAGGAGATGTCAGATCCGGCCAGGCTCCCGCTCCGAAGGGTTATGAATACTGGTTATTGAAATTTGATGGAGTCACGGATTTGGAATTAGGTGAAGCCAGTGGCTATGGACGCATTGAATTTGCCTATTCTCTGATGGCAAAAGCGGCAGGTATTAATATGATGCCATGCCGACTATTAGAAGAAAATGGTCGAGCACATTTTATGACAAAACGCTTTGACCGTATATACAGAAAAAAGCAGCATATGCAAACGCTATGTGGCATAGCTCACTATGATTTTAATATGGCCGGTGCCTACAGTTATGAGCAGGCCTTTGCTGTTATGCGAAAGTTACGCATGAGCAAGGCCGATGCAACTGAACAATATCGACGAGTGCTATTCAATATCATTGCCCGTGACCAGGACGATCACACAAAGAATATTTCATTCTTGATGGGGACTGATGGTATATGGAAGCTGTCTCCGGCATATGATGTGATTTACTCACACAATCCAGCAGGTAAATGGACCAATCAACATCAGATGAGCGTGAATGGAAAGCGTGATCATTTTACTAAAGTGGATCTTTTATTACTCGGTGAATCCATTAGTTTATCCAGGCCCCGAGAGATTATTGATGAAGTCATCGCCGTTGTTGATAAGTGGCCAGAATATGCAAAGGAAGCGGGTGTAAAGAAAGAGGCGGTTATAGATATAAGCAAGCATCATCGTACTAACTTATAATGGCACCCCTATTTATTGAGGGAAGCCGTCATTGCACCCTACGTGAATTTCCTGCAGGATGGCTACGCCTTCCTTGCGGTCATGAGCACCGAAGTGTGGCAATATCGTTAAATAAAAACAACGGCTCAGAGATTGCTTCGTCGCCAGTTCCCCGCAATGACGAATAAATGGAGGCCACCATTACTCTAATCATCATCACGATAGCCATTGTAATGATTCCTACGATATTTGTACGCATGCACATTTCTCCAGGGATTGTAGCGGCCGTAGTGACCTCGGTAGTGAGAGTTGTTGTAATATCGATAGTGACGCGGCTGTCTATAGGCCTCATGGTACAGAGGTGCTTTCGGGTAATAAACGTAACCGAATGTTATCGATGTCCCTGAATTGTAATCATGATGGCGATGACTTGCGTAAGCCGTGCCAACAGTGAGTAACGGGATTGTGACCATCAGCAAGACACTGGTCTTAATCAGTCGGTGAGATCTATCAATAGATTGTATTGCAGTTGCGTTCATGGCTAAGCCCTCGTTTTAGTTAGCTTGAGGGTTATTAAATAACAGGGCGGCTGAACCCTGGCTGAACCGATGGATAAATCTGTATTCAGGAGTTCGCCTGTATGGCGACTGGAAAAGTAGACGCTATAGATGTCTCGATTGAGATGCCTTGTTGAAACGATATGCGGCTACACTCGGGAGTTCTCTTTGACTTCTTTTGCGAGAATCAGAAATTCAGCTCTGATTTATTCGCCGGAACGATGGCTTAGTGGGACAGTGTCACACATAAATTGTTCAAAATGTTTCTGAGGGCATTATAAATTCAGACACTCTCGTAATTCTTGTTCTGTTGGCTGCCGTCGAAATTTAACTTCATCATCTACAATCAAATTAGGCGAATGACGAATACTGTATTTTTCTACCAACTCTGGCTCGGATTCAGCATAAACCAGCTTGTGTTCAATCCCCAGTTCATTCAACTCCATAGACAGGTTACTGCAATGGCTACAGCCCCTGGTTGCAATTATCAATACGTTCATTTTAACCTCAGTGTACGTTCGATTAACGGTATAAATTTAGTACAAGGTTGGGCTTTTTGTCAAGATTCATACAAGGATGAGTTACGAGGTTCGGGCTGACTCTGACGAATGACATTAGGTACTCTTTATTGTGTGGTGGGCAGATTATAGCCACTTTCCCGGGTGGCATAGCTTTTAGCAACTGTGGGGAAGTGCAATTTAATGCGTCACAGAGAAGCTTGAGAAAGCGCGCCAATATATTGACCCTGAGAGTGACCTCCTATTCCATAGATGTGTCATAGAACTTGTATCTGTTCTTGCCTTCTTTTTTCGCCTTATACATGGCGACATCTGCCTGTTTTACCAGCATCCCTGCATATTTGCTATTTTCAGGCTGGAGTTTATGCCTGGATGGTTGGTGAAACATTTTATATTGATACGGCGACCCAGTTCTTCCCAGCCGTACTTTTCCTGCAATCGGGCGACTATCATCTTCAGGGTCACACCGTGCAGTGGATCCTCGTTTCCTGATTTAGGGAACCCCTGATTAATTCAAAAAATCCCTTCATTGCGAGTGGAGTGTGGCAATCTCATGTAATATAATCAGGCACTTAGAGATTGCCGCGTCACTCTGTTCCTCGCAATGACGAACTAATCAGAGGTTCCTTAGTCATTTGACAACCAGATGTTATGGTGAATAGCTGTATTTTTATTCAGTTTGGGCTTTTGTGGTTCGGGCTTTTCTGGCTCAGTTGTTTTCACCACACTATTCCCTGTTTCGGTTTTTTCAGATTCTGTCTTATCAGGGGAAACTTTTTCTCCTGTGGACTTTTTCGCAACGGCCTTTTTAACACGGATTACATTGCCGGCGACATCCTTGCCATTGAGAGTTTTTACAGCAGCTTTGGCATCGCCCGGTCTGGGCATTTCGATAAAGGCAAA
>BTQX01000004.1:0-32384 GCA_036986095.1 Gammaproteobacteria bacterium | reverse complement strand
TATGCTGGACAAGGCCTGGGGTCTGGAACCCGACTCGCGCCTTTCCTGTCAGTCAGTCGTCGCCGATGAAGATCTGGTTATTGAAATCCCCAAATACACCATTAACCAGGTGTCTGAGAACCAATAGTGCTCCTTCAACCCATCATTATCGGGTTGAAGGAGCACTAACAGGAGGTCTGATATGTCGATGAAATGGACGGATACCCTTGATATTGCAATTGAACTTGCTGACAACAGTCCTGACGTTGATCCGTTGTCCATTGCTTTCCCTCAACTGATGGAAATGGTGATGGCTCTGAATGGTTTTGATGATGACCCCGACCATTGTGGTGAGAGAATTCTTGAAGCAATCCAGATGGCCTGGATTGAGGAACTGGATTAAAGATAAAGGATGAAGGGTAAAAGAGCAGGATGTATATTTGTATATCTTTCATCCTGGATCTTTAGTCCTTAATCCTTCGTCCTTTGTCTCTAAAAACAATCGCGCCGGGGACGGACGCTCCTACAGTACATTATTGAGCCGACCTGAAAATTAATTGAACAATTCAAGATTTTGGTAAATAACTATCTATGAGCACTCGTTCATTCGCAACGACGACACTTGGCTGTAAGGTGAATCTGTTTGAGTCTGGTCTGATAGGCCATTCTTTGCAGAATATTGACTGGCAGCAGGTGGATCATACAGATCATGCTGATCTGTATATCGTCAATACCTGCACGGTCACTAACGAAGCGGATAGGCAGGCCCGGCAAACAGTGCGTCGCCTGATTCGGCAGAACCCCCAGTCGCTGATTGTGGTAACTGGCTGCTATGCACAAATTTCACCTGAGGCCTGCGCGGATATTCCCGGTGTTGATCTGGTACTGGGTAATGATCGAAAACTGGATTTGCATGATCTTTTACCGGATCTCGTGCAGGGCAGGTTGCCGCAGGTACTGGTCGGTGATGTAAATGAGCATGTATCGCTACCGGAAAGTATTATTGAAAGCTGTGATGGGCATACACGCGCATTTGTGCAGGTACAGCAGGGCTGCAACCAGGGTTGTACTTTTTGCGTTATTCATATTGCACGCGGACCTTCCCGTTCTTTTCCCATCACTTTGATCCGGCGGCAGGTAGAAAGACTGGTGTTAAACGGCTATCGTGAAATAGTCCTCTGTGGTGTGGATATCGGCAGTTTTGGCAGTGAAATTGATAATGATGAGCAGCACTATAACCTGGCAACCCTGTTACGTGAGGTTTGTAGTATTTCTGGCGACTTCAGGCTGCGTATCAGCTCGATCGACCCGTCCTGCCTGGATGCGGAACTGATTGACGTGCTAGCCGAGGAAGAAAAAATATGCCCGCATTTTCATCTCTCATTGCAAAGCGGTAACACCCTGATTCTCAAACGTATGAAAAGGCGCTATACGGCAGAATTGATGTATGAGAGGGTGGCTGCGCTGGCAAAGAGAATCCCGCATGCGGTTTACGGCGCCGACATCCTGACCGGCTTCCCGACCGAATCAGAACAGGCCTTTGAAGATAGTATCTCGATGATTGAGCGCCTGAATATCGCTTTTCCGCATGTTTTCAGCTATTCAGACCGACCGGGTGTCCCAGCGTCGCGGATACCCCGTCAGATTCCCCATGATATTCGTAAAAAGCGAACGCGTATCCTCATTGAAACAGGTGAAAAAGTGCGCGATACGCTGTTTACTGATGCACTTAAAAAGCAGCATCGGGTATCGGTTCTGATAGAAAAACCAGAGAAAGACCACCCGGAACGGTCATTTGGTCGGTCAGCAGAATACCTGCCGGTGGTTGTCCAGGGAGGAAGCCAGGTTCCGGGTGATCTGGTCTACGCACAAATTACTGGCATCGACGGTGCCAGATTAATTGCCCACCCTGCGCCATACAGGTAGAATACACGCCCTTAAACTCTTTTTTTCTTTGAAAGACTATTTATATTTTCAATGAGTTGGGCGCCGTTATTAATATATTTTCGGGTTCATGTTTTTTCTCGATGACAAAATGCCCTGGAATTTAAAAATGGAATCACCTGTGAATGATGTTTCACCCGTACAAGTACCCCTTTTGAATCTGATGGGACATGATCGTCTGGCGCTGGAGACGTATTTTGTCTCTTTGGGTGAGAAACCTTTTCGTGCGACCCAGGTGCTGAAATGGGTGCATCAGCAGGGCGTCTACGATTTTTCTGCGATGACAAACCTGAGCAAGTCACTTCGCAACAGTCTTTCGAGCCAGGTGGCATTCGTAGTGCCTGAAATGATCAACGACCAGATATCGGAAGATGGCACTCGCAAGTGGTTGTTGAGGCTGGAAGACGGCAACAGCATTGAAACTGTCTTTATACCGGAATCCGGTCGTGGAACTTTGTGTGTTTCCTCACAGGTGGGCTGCGCACTAAACTGCAGTTTTTGCGCCACAGCAAGGCAGGGGTTCAACCGCAATCTTACGGCAGCAGAGATAATTGGACAGCTGCGCCTGGCTAATCAGCTACTGGTAAATGCAGACAATGAACGACCTGTAACCAATGTCGTCATGATGGGTATGGGTGAGCCACTACTGAATTACAATAATGTTATTCAGGCAATGACCTTGATGCAGGAAGATTTCGCTTACGGCCTGTCAAAACGACGGGTCACCTTAAGCACCTCAGGCTTATTACCAGAAATGCAAAGTTTGAGTGAGGATTGCCCAGTAAGCCTTGCTGTCTCCCTGCATGCCCCGGATGA
The DNA here is from genome assembly GCA_036986095.1 of Gammaproteobacteria bacterium. GTDB lineage: Bacteria > Pseudomonadota > Gammaproteobacteria > BMS3Bbin11 > BMS3Bbin11 > BMS3Bbin11. The sequence goes on along the minus strand of BTQX01000004.1, from coordinate 29,645 downwards.
TGAATTACGAAACGAGCTGGTTCCCATTAACAGGAAATACCCTGTTTTAAAATTGATGCAGGCATGCCGTGATTATACAAAAGGGCTGCCGCATCAGAAGGTCACTTTTGAATACGTTATGCTGGCCGATGTAAATGATACTGACCTGCATGCCAGGAAGCTGGCAAAACTTGTTGCGAATGTTCCCTGTAAGATTAATCTAATCCCGTTTAACCCGTTTGCAAACAGTGGCTATAAAAGTTCGTCACTGTCGCGTATAAACCGTTTTCGCGATATTTTGATGCAGAAGGGGATTATGACAGTCACGCGAAAAACTCGAGGCGAGGAAATTGATGCTGCCTGTGGTCAACTGTCTGGTGAATTCAGGGATAGAACACGGCGTTCAGAACGATTACATCCGGTACAACTGACGGGTAACTTACGTTGAAAATATCCTTAATTCTTGTCTTTCTGACTTTACTCAGTGGTTGCGTCAAAGAAACCGCTTTTCCTAAGCCGGATATCAAACCCCCTGAAGAGAGAGCAAAAATCCATGCTGATCTTGCGGGTAATTATTTGCAGCGTGGCCAGCTTGAGGTTGCCATTGAGGAAATTAACAAGTCTCTGGATCTTGACAAGAATAACAAATCAGCAAATTACATCATGGCGTTGATTCAGATACGGTTGAAGAAACCGGAGGAATCAGAACGTTATTTCAAGAAGGCGATGGCTGAACCCGATCCCTTACCGAGCGCCCAGCATGCTTATGCAAACCGCTTATGTCGAGATGGGAAATACAAGAAAGCAGAGGAGCTTTATCGATCCCTGCTAAACAATGTATTGTATACAACAAGGGCCAGACTGCTGATGAATGTAGGGGCCTGTTTCTATAAGCAGGAGAAATACAAAGAAGCTGAAAATGCAATGCGCCAGTCATTAAGAATAAACCCGAATTCTCCTGATGCTCTGCTGCAAATGGCCAAAATCAGCTATAGAAATGGTAAACCACTGGAAACGCGTGGCTGGTATCAACGCTATTTTCAGATTGGTGCAAGGGGAGGTCCGGAAATTCTATATATCGCATATCAGACTGAATTGACTTTGGGAGACAAGGATGCAGCGGCAAGTTATGCCATAAAATTGCGCAGTAAGTACCCACGATCCAGCCAGGTAAAAAAGCTTAATCACTAACCAATGAAACACAGCAGTGAGTGAAAAAATGTTCCCAAATGATAAGAACCCAGTATTAGGGCCAGGTAAGCTCTTACAAATTGCGCGGGAAGAAAAAAACCTTCGTCCGGAGGATGTTGCCTTCGAAATAAGGCTGACACCATCACAGGTACTTGCACTGGATGAGGATGACTATTCCAAAATGCCTGAAGAAACCTACATCAGGGGGTATCTGAGAAACTATGCCCGGCTGGTTGGTGTGCCTGAAAATGATATTTTGATGGCATTTGCTAGATTGATTCGTGCTAAGGATGTAATACCGACACCGGTAAGCATGCCCGCTAAGAGCGAAACAAATAAGAAAAGCAGGACGGTGTGGTTTGTTGCTGTAGCAAGCATTGCAGCTGTCATTGTTTTGAGTGCAGTTTGGGTGCTGGAACCCTATGATGGGCTCCCGCAGGCTGACAACAGTTCAGGTTCACCAGTTGTAGATGAAAAACCAGGCCTTGAAGAAGTTCCTGTTGGCACAAGCACCCTAAATCTGGATAAATCGACTGTTGATCCTGGTTTAAATGTAGTACCTGTTTCTCCAGCGAATGAGCCACAGGTGGCTTCAGAGATAAAGACTGAGACAGAAATATCTGCTCCTGAAAAATCAGAAATAGCTGTTCCTGTAAAATCTGCAAATATTGCACAAACTATCGAAACAACTAATACCAGCAACGATCAAAATAACACTAGTGGCGGTATCCTTTTAATAAATTATAGTAAGGATAGCTGGACTGATGTGCGCGATGCTAATGGCAGAAAACTACTTTACCGTACAGTGAAAGCAGGTGAAAAGATCGCGCTCGCTGGAGAATTACCAATATCATTATTTTTTGGTTTTGCTCAGGGAGTGAATGTTAAATTCAATGGTAAAACAGTTGATGTTTCAGCCCATACAAGAGGAGTGTTTGCACGTTTTACTGTTGGCGAAGCTGTGAACCAGTAAATAGATGTCAGATTCCATTCAGGCTATTCGGGGTATGAATGACCAGCTTCCCGATGACTTAACATGCTGGCAACACCTTGAACAAACGGCTAGTGAGGTTTTCAATCAATTTGGCTACAGCGAGATCAGGCTTCCAGTAGTTGAGAAAACGGAATTGTTTGCGCGATCAATTGGTAAGGCAACTGATATTGTTGAAAAGGAGATGTACACATTTCAGGATAGAAATGGTGATCAACTGTCTCTCAGACCCGAAGCAACAGCAGGGGTAGTGCGTGCTATGTTACAGCATGGTCTGTTGCACAACGCAATTCAGCGTGTCTGGTACTCCGGGCCTATGTTTCGTCATGAGCGTCCGCAAAAAGGCCGCTATCGACAGTTTCATCAGATTGGTGTGGAGGCTTTCGGTATGGCCGAAGCCGATCTGGATGTGGAAGTTATTTCAATAACCAGCCTGTTATGGAGAAAACTCGGACTGACTGGGGTGAAGCTTGAAATAAATACGCTTGGCAGCTCAGAATCCAGAGTGGAATACCGCGATGCACTGGTCAACTACTACCAGGCTAGCCGGGACAGCCTGGATGCTGATTCCCTGCGTCGCCTGGAAACGAACCCGTTGCGTATCCTGGATAGCAAAGAAAAGGCTGTTATTGAATTAAACAAATCTGCCCCGGACATACTTGAATACCTGGATGATGCGTCCAGAGAACATTTTGAACGCGTCCAGTTATTACTGGAAAAACTTGGAATTAGCTTTATTCGGAACCCAAAACTGGTACGTGGCCTCGATTATTACACCCGCACCGTTTTCGAGTGGACCTCCGATAAATTGGGTGCCCAGAGTGCCATCTGCGGTGGCGGACGTTACGATGGACTGGTTGAGAAGCTGGGTGGCAAATTGACACCTGCCGCAGGCTTTTCCATTGGCGTGGAGCGGCTGGTGGAATTGCTGACAATCGAGCAACTTTGTAAGAACCGGGAAAGGCATGATGTTTACATCGTTCAAACTTCTGAATCTTCCCTGGAAATTGGCTTATCACTGGCAATGGAAATGCGCGATGCGGGTATTTCGGTGATTAGCAACATTGGCAGCACAGGTTTTAAGAGTCAGTTAAAAAAGGCCGATCGCAGTGGTGCCCAACTTGCACTAATAATTGGTGAAAATGAATTACAGACAAATTCAGTGACGGTAAAACAACTGGATAATGGTAAACAATTTACCGTATCTATTGAAAACCTGCTTACTGAAATAAGCAGTCTTTTAGAACAGACGGAGTAAAATAGTGGATCTTAACCTTGTAGAAGATGATGAGCAGGAAAAAGCAAAAAAATGGTGGCTGGAAAATCGTGCGGCTATTATATCGGGGGTAGTGCTGGGACTATCCATTATTATCGGCTTTAACTGGTGGGGTGGGTATAAAACAGGCAGAGCTGAAGCCGCATCACTGCTTTATTATGAAATGCTGAAAAATGATGTTGAGGGTAACAGAATCACTGCCCGGGCAATTAATGCGGGTCAGCAAATTATCGATGACTATGATGACACAGCTTATTCTGGTAAAGCTGCATTGATACTGGCACGTATTGCTTATGACAACAAAGATATTGAGGGAGCGAAAGAAAAATTAAACTGGGCGATAGATAACGCCAGGCAGTTTGAAACCGTGCATACAGCAAGGTTAAGGCTTGCCAGCATCTTAATGATTGATGGAAAACTGGATGAATCTCTGACATTGCTCAGTGTAGAGCATATGGAAGGCTTTGAATCACATTATTATGAGATGCGGGGAGATATTTATCTTCGCCTTAAGCAAACAGACAAGGCTCGGGATGCTTACCGTGCTGCAATAGACGGCTTGTCTGCAGGCTCAACCTATGAACCGGTTTTGAAGATGAAACTGGATGCTATTGCGACGGACGCTAGTTCATGAGAGCAAAAATTCTCATACTCATCTCTGTTTTGATTTTTCTTGCTGGATGTTCAACTATCAAAGGAGTGATCCCCGGCATGGGGAAAAAAGATAGTGAGGCAGAACCTGCAAAGCTGGAATCTTTTATTGAAAAGGTGAAATTACAACGGGCATGGAGGGCTTCTAGTGGAAAAATCAAAAAAAATAATAAGCAAATTCAGCCAATACTTGTCGATACAACCCTGTATACCTCATCCTCAGAAGGCGTAATTACTGCATTTGATGCGGATACGGGAAGGCAGCTCTGGAGCAGAAAGCTAAAACTGGCACTGTCTGCAGGTGTCGGATACGGTGACGGACTGCTGCTTGCTGGTACCGAGAATGGTGAAGTTGTCGCATTGTATGCCAGTAATGGGAATCCAGCGTGGGTAGGTGAAGTAAAGGGTGGCGTACTTGCCAGCCCGGAAGGTGGACAGAATATTATTGTTGTGCCAACGTCAGGCGATCGACTGGTCGGCTTATCTGCTACTGACGGTTCGCCAGTCTGGACTTTGCAGGAATCTACGCCACGTCTACTGTTGCGTGGTAGAGGTCGTCCTCTGGTCGTTAGTGATGTTGTTTTTGCAGGTTTTGATAACGGCAAGATGATGTTGATACGGCTTGATAATGGACAAAGACTCTGGGAAGTACGGGTTGGGGATGCTGTTGGTAAAACTGAGATTGAAAGGCTGGCTGATGTTGATGCAAGGCCTATTATAATTAACGATACGGTCTATACGGCAGCCTATCAATCGAGGGTTATTGCAATTAATGCGCCTTCTGCGAGGATGATCTGGGAAAATGAAATATCTACTAACAAAGATATGGATGTAGATGACAAGAACCTTTATATAATAGGTGAAGAAGATGTTATTTTCGCAGTTGATCAGAAAACGGGCAAGACTGTCTGGGAGCAGGATAAATTAACTAACAGAGGACTGACGCCACCTGCTGTAATGGGCAGCTATATCCTGATTGGAGATAAAAGTGGTTATCTACACGTACTTGAGGCCAGCACAGGAGAAATCGTGGGTCGGGCAAAGGTCGGCAGTGAATTACTTGCACAACCGGTTACACGGGGACTTTCTGCCTGGATTCAGACTGTAGATGGTGATGTTTATGCCTGGAAGCTGGCAGAATAAGAATAGCCGGAATACTACGAAAATCCCCGCAATAATTAGCTATGAAACCTGTTATTGCCCTTGTAGGGCAACCAAACGTAGGGAAATCTACATTATTTAATCGCATGACCCGTAGTCGGGATGCCCTGGTCGACGATCAGCCGGGGATCACACGTGATCGTATTTATGGCAATGCACGGTATCATGACAAGTCCTTTATCATAATTGATACAGGAGGCCTGGATGATGGCACTAACCCCTTGCAATCCATAATGTCAAAACAGTCGTGGGATGCCGTAGATGAGGCAGATGCCGTAATATTCATGGTTGATGGTCGTGCGGGTTTATCGTCACTCGACGATCGCATCCTGGTTCGTCTGAGAAAGCTCGGCAAACGCGTAAGCCTTGCTGTGAACAAAACAGAAGGCCTGGATACTGACCAGCTGATGTCAGACTTTTATGCTCTGGGCCTGGGTGAACCCCTGCCGATATCTTCTGCACATGGGCAGGGCGTTTCAGTCCTGATGTCAAAAGTGTTGTATGATTTTCCAGAATCGTCAGATAAAGATGAGGATTCAGGGCCTGTTATCGCAGTAATCGGCCGACCGAATACAGGGAAATCCACACTTATTAATGCTTTGCTAGGTGAACAGCGCGTTGTTGTTTTTGACCGGCCCGGCACCACACGAGACAGCATAAAGATTCCTTTTGAGAGAGAGGGTAAAGACTACACATTGATAGACACCGCCGGTGTGAGAAGGCGAGGTAAGGTTGATGAAAAAATAGAGAAGTTTTCTGTAATAAAGACATTGCAGGCGATAGATCAGGCGAATGTTGTACTGATGATGCTTGATGCACAACGGGAAATCTCAGATCAGGATGCTACCCTTGCAAGCTACGCCATTGAGCAGGGTAAGGCAATGGTTGTAATTGTCAATAAGTGGGATGGATTAAGCCCTGATAAGCGACTCAGAATAAAAGATGACATCGACCGCAAACTGATTTTTCTTCAGTTTGCTGAACTTATCTATATCTCAGCATTGCACGGTACTGCCGTAGGAAACATTTTCCCAGCGGTGGAACGTGCCTATGATGCAGCAATGAAGGATCTTCCTACCTCTTTTCTTACCCGTATTATGGAAAAGGCTATTGAAAAAACACCGCCCCCAATGATCTCCGGTCGGCGTATGAAACCAAAATTTGCCCACCAGGGAGGACATAACCCACCTGTTATTGTGATACATGGCAATCAACTAAATAAATTACCGGGTTCATACCGACGGTATCTGATAAACACCTTCAGAAAAGCAGCCAAATTGCAGGGGACCCCAATTCGGCTTGAAATGAGGGCGGGGGTCAATCCATATGAAAGGCGGTCGTCAGGAAGAAGTAAAAAGCCTGGGAAAAAACATTAAATAGACAATGGAAGTCATTAATATTTTTAATGGAAATATTTTAACGGATTGACAATTAAACCCCAGTCAACTAAATTCTTTACTAGTATGGCGCTCTTTATAAATAAGAAAACACTAATGTGCTAGCATGATGTCGGGTAAAGAAACATTAATTGAAGATAATTTTATCGAAATAACAATGGATCAGATAGGAAATACATCAATCGGGGAAAAACAGAAGGAAATGCTGATCGTCATGACAGCACTTCTGTACACAGAACAGAACAATCTTCTGTCACAGTCTCAGATGCGTGATGCAAAACAGAGCCTGCAGGCATTATTCCTTCGTACCAGTGGCGAAGAAACAATGCTACGTAAGCTTATTGAGATCCTGCGTTTCAATGAAGAAATGCACACTGCTTTTAGTGATTTGTCAAAAATAAGTACACGAATTCAAAGTAGTACAGAAATTATAGCCCGAAAAGTTTCCTACTTACGCAGTTATTTTGATCGCCTCAAAGTGACACCTCAGGAAAGCGCTGATTTTTTTACCCCTTTTATGAACTTTACCCACCAGTTTTTACTCAAGGTAAAAACGTTCAATGTCGGTATGGCGGAGTTTCTGGAAATTAAGGAAGTAGAGTCCAGACGAGCAAATGAATATCGGATTGCCAAGGAAGCAAGTGTCAGGCTGAAGAAGAGACTGGCAGGTACACTTGGGAATGACCCGCAGTCAGAAGTAGAATCAACCATCAAGGATGAGGTTATTCAGACATTTGACCATGCAGAAGCAAGAAATAATCTTTCTATGGTTCAGCGCGAAGCCAAACTAAAGGAAAGAGAAATTGATGAGCTGTTGGAAGAAATCAATACAATGTGCCAGCAAGCCATGAATCCGACTATGCGAGAAGTGAAAGAAAGAGATGTATTGATCAAGGAAGATTACGAAGATGTATTCACACTCTTTGTTGTGGCACTTAAGAAGCACCGTCGTCTGGCTAAAATAAAAGACTTCTTGATGGACTACTTCAAGCTATATCAACGTGCCTACGGGATGTTTCGGCTCGATTTCAATAGTTTTAAGAAAGCTGTCACGATGATGTCAACGAATTCACAGCAGTATTTCGAAGACAAAAATGAAGACTACGATATTAGGGACAAGCGTGAAAAACTGAAAAAGCTGGAAGCTGTAATTAATTTCCTCGAAGTAGCCGCAAATATGGTGCGTGAAGAAAGTGAACTAAAATATCAAAAGCTCAGCAAGAAGCTGTCTGAGTTGATTGACCAAAGTGATAGCAACTGGAGGGATATTTCACAGGACCTCCTGGTTGCCAAGGTTTCTGCTGAGGCAGAAATGAGCACCACGATTTAAAAACACGTTTTTTGATTTACGTATCAGGTTTTACGTAACACATTAATTTGACAATCGCACGGCTATTTAAAGATACCCTGTAGGAGCGCCGTCCCCGGCGCGATTTCTTTTGATATTGTCTATTTCTGGTTCTGTCTAAAATCAATCGCGCCGGGACGGCGCTCCTACGAATTATTTTGGCTTATTCGGCAGGAATAGCATAGGATCCACTCTGGTCTGGTTTAAATTGAGACTCCAGTGTAGATGTGGCCCCGTGACCCTTCCTGTTTGGCCAACTTCGCCAATTTTATCGCCACGCTTTAGCTTGTTGCCTGCCTTTACCGTAATTTTGCTCATGTGATTGAACATGCTGATCATGCCCTGGCCATGATCAACAAAAACTGTATTTCCATTGAAGTAATAATTTCCTGTATCAATGATGTTGCCGTCTGAAGGCAATACAATGTCTGTGCCTTCCGGCGCTGCGATATCAATGCCACTATGGGGGTTGCGAGGTTGATCATTAAAGAATCGTTTTAGACCAAAAGGGCTGCTTAGACGACCGTTGACCGGCCAGCTTAGATCGACAGAGACATCTGTCTCCCGCCAGATTTTGAACAACTTGCCCATATGTTTCTTTTCTTTTTTTATTCTTGCGAGTTGCTCCTTGTTTGGCGAAACGTATTTTTTCTGTTTCAGTTTGATTCGTTGTTCCGGGTACGTCTTAGGCTGTACTTTAATGGCTATCTCATTGTCAGAGCTGCTCTTTTTCCCTGTCTTATAACTGACGATGTAATCTCCCGGCAGTGTTTTGAGGGACAGGCCGACCAGGCCCTTCCATTTTCCATCTCGTTGAATCACCATGATCTTTTGAGAGCCGAAGCGAGCCTGAGGTCGTGATTCTGAGGCCGATCCCAGGTCAACAATTGTTACTCCGCCGGGTACAGAAGATTCGGTGAATGCACTTACAGGTACAAGGCCGGATACTGAGTAGAATAGCAGCGTTGTAACTGAGTAGGCAAAAAATCTGCACTTGTTTTGATTAGTCATTGATATTCCTTTGAACCCTGTTAATTTTACAGCGTATATAGCCATCCTGTAGATTTGCCTGCAGTTCGTCACCAACTTTCACCTGATTTACTGAACTCACAATTTTCTGTTCTCCTGAAAATTGTAATGCAGCAAAGCCTCGCGCAAGGGTTTGCAATGGGCTTAGTGCCTGTAATGCAAATACTTTGCTCTCCAATTGACTACGCCTATGCTGTAACAACTCTGGTATTTTAGCCCATAAGCGCTTACTGACAGCACCATGGTAGATGGATTTATGTTGCACAATATTTTCCGGAAGGTGATGTGATAGACGTTTGTGCTGGCTAATAAAAGACAGCGTGGAAGATGATATAAGGCTTTTTATTGTTCTATCCAGTCGCTGTTCAAGATTAAGACGGTGCTGGGAATATTGCCCCAGTGACCTGTCTGGTCGATGAATACGAGTAGCCAGTGCGACGAGTTGATGCTGTCGTTCTTTTATTAGTGGAGCAGAAAGCCTGGAAAATTTCTTAGATAAAATACTGTAGTGGTATCCGGCACGATCAGCCTGCTGCTTAAATATATTTAGTCGAAATTGCAGGTGGTCAAATTGCTGGCTTGCGGTCTCGTGTCGGTGGTTTAATGCATTAGTTAGCCTTGTTTGCAGGCTGGTATGGGCTTTTGTTAATTGTACCAGGTCAGGCGATAGCATTTCCGCAGCGGCAGTTGGTGTCGCAGCGCGAATATCGGCAACAAGATCACTAATAGTAAAATCTGATTCATGGCCGACGGCAGAAACCAGCGGTATAGTGCTGTGATGGATGGCCCTGGCAACAATTTCTTCATTAAATGCCCACAGGTCCTCCAGAGACCCCCCTCCGCGAGCAAGAATAAGTACATCACACTCTCTGCGAGTATTGGCAGTGTTGATTGCTGTCACCAGAGATTCGGCTGCGAGCTCACCCTGTACTAAGGTTGGGTAAATCAATAATTGTATTGCCGGGTAACGTCGTTTAAAGGTCGAGATAATGTCGTGGATCGCTGCACCAGTCGCTGAGGTAATGATACCTACTCGGGTTGGTAAGGACGGCAAAGTACTTTTTGTTGTAAGTTCGAATAATCCTTCTGCGCCAAGGCGTGCCTTTAATTGTTCGAATTTTTTTCTGAGCAGGCCTTCTCCCGCATCAACTGCGGCCTGTACGATAAGCTGAAAATCACCGCGTTGCTCATAAAAGCTCACTCTGGCAGAGAGTACCACATGCATGCCATTTGCCAGATTGACAGGTGAAAGACGTGATCTATTTTTGAAAAATACACACCGCAACTGTGCATTCTCATCTTTTAAATTGAAGTACTGGTGACCGGATGCAGGTCGTGTGAGCCCGGATATTTCGCCTTCTACCTGAATGTTGGCATAGCTGGCTTCCAGCAGCTTCTTAACTTCTTTTGTCAGTAGTGAAACTGTATAAATGGTCTTGCCAGTATACATAATCAACAGGAAGTGAAGGTGAAAAGGGAGAACAAAAAAGCCGGGCATTGCCCGGCTTGGTTGAATACTTTTTAAAATTACTTACACTTCACTACTACTTAGGGAAGTGAGGTTTATGATTTTTTTGCTCTTCATACTGAATGCCCGCTAATTTTATCTGGCTGTTGACCTTTTTCATTAGCTTATTGGCTTTTTTCTTGTCTCCAGCCTTGTAAGCCTCGTCTGCCTTTTTAAGGAATTTACCCGTGTCACGCCACAGTGCATCATTTTTCTTAAGTGCTTTTATTCCAGCCTCAGCTGAAGCGACCTGTTTGGTCCAGCCATCATCAGCAGGTGCTTTAGCACTGGTTCCAGACGATGCGCATGCACTAACAGCGAAAACAGATGTGACAAAGGCTACAAGTAAAATTTTCTTCATAATCAGGGATCCTCTCAATTGGTTCAAAACAAAATTTATATTTATGTACACTAATAATCAACAATAATGTGTCTCCAGTCAAGTAAAATCCAGTGAATATTCCTTTATTCCCGATTAATTTTCAGAATTTCTTCAATAACCCTGCCTGGCAGGTTTACCCGTATACAGTCAATCTATATAATCTTGCAATGCAAAAACTAGAACAAGCTCTTACCTTTGATGATGTCCTGTTGCTGCCAGCACGTAGCGATATCCTGCCTCGTGATGCCAATCTGAAAACACGGCTTTCACTTAATATAGAACTCAACATACCTCTTGTTTCCGCCGCTATGGATACGGTAACCGAATCGCGTCTGGCAATTGCCATCGCTCAGGAAGGTGGAATTGGGATTATCCACAAGAATATGAATGCTGAATTGCAGGCAAAAGAGGTATTAAAAGTTAAGAAATATGAAAGCGGCGTCATTACTGATCCTTACACAGTAAGTCCCGCTACAAGCATTCGAGATGTGATGAAGTTGACCAAAGAAATCGGGATCTCCGGTGTGCCTGTGGTGGATGGAGCGGACCTTGTTGGCATTGTCACAGCCAGAGACCTTCGTTTCGAAACGCATATGGATGACCCGGTATCCAGTATGATGACGCCGAAGGACAGGCTGGTTACGGTTAAAGAGGGTGCCAGTAAAGAGAAAATTATATCCCTGCTGCATAAGCACCGCATTGAGAAAATTCTGGTGGTAAATGACAGCTTTCACCTGCGAGGCATGGTTACTGTTAAAGATATACAAAAAGCGACAGATAAACCGCTGGCCTGCAAGGATGATCAGGGGCGTTTGCGTGCCGGTGCTGCTGTCGGTACGGGCGCTGATACCGAAGAACGCGTTGCCGCACTGGCAGAGGCCGGGGTAGATATACTTGTTGTAGATACAGCTCACGGTCATTCGAAAGGGGTGCTGGAAAAAGTCGCCTGGGTGAAAGATAACTACTCGCATATTGATGTAATAGGCGGAAATATCGCGACAGCGGCAGCTGCTCTGGATCTGGTGGCTGCCGGTGCAGATTGTGTAAAGGTTGGCATTGGTCCCGGATCAATCTGTACAACCCGCATCGTAGCTGGCGTCGGTGTGCCGCAGATTAGCGCGGTGAGTAACGTGGCAAATGCACTTAAAGAGTCGGGTGTGCCGCTGATCGCAGACGGTGGAATTCGCTATTCCGGCGATATGGCCAAAGCCATTGCAGCAGGCGCTCATTGCATCATGGTAGGCAGTATGTTCGCTGGTACGGAAGAAGCCCCGGGTGAAATTGAACTGTATCAGGGTCGATCCTACAAATCATATCGTGGCATGGGCTCGCTGGGTGCTATGCAGCATGGTTCCGGCGATCGTTATTTCCAGGAAAACACAGCAAACGTTGACAAGTTTGTGCCAGAAGGCATTGAGGGTCGAGTTCCTTTTAAGGGGGCTATGACCAGTATTGTGCATCAAATGTTGGGCGGTTTGCGTTCCAGCATGGGTTATACCGGCTGTAAAACAATAGAAGAAATGCGTGAAAAACCTGAATTTGTTCGCGTGACGGGTGCAGGTGTGGCTGAAAGCCATGTGCATGACGTAACCATTACCAAAGAAGCACCCAACTACCGTTCCTGATACTTCCATCATCATAACGCCACCTTCCAGAAATACCTGAATCATGAGTAACAATATCCATTCCGACAGGATTCTTATTCTCGATTTTGGTTCTCAATATACGCAGTTAATTGCCAGGCGAGTCAGGGAAGCAGGTGTTTATTGCGAAATTTTTCCCTACGATGTTGATGAGATTCATATAAAAGAATTTGCCGCTAAGGGATATATTTTGTCTGGCGGGCCGGAGAGTGTTACCGAAGGCGATACACCTAAGGCAAGTCAGCTAGTATTTGATTCCTGCATGCCAGTACTGGGTATTTGTTATGGCATGCAGACCATGGCGGCTCAACTGGGTGGTGAAGTGGAAAGCTCATCTCATCATGAATATGGCTATGCCCAGATACGGGCACGTGGTCACTCTCAGCTACTCAAAGACATTGAAGATCATACTTCGGAAGAAGGTTATGGTTTGCTGGATGTCTGGATGAGTCACGGTGATCGGGTTTCCAGTCTGCCCCCAGGATTTTCTGTCATTGCTACAACGGATAGTGCTCCGCTGGCCGGGATGGCAGATGAATCACGTCATTACTATGGTGTGCAATTCCATCCTGAAGTGACTCATACTTTACAGGGTGATCGTATACTTGCCCGTTTTGTACACGTTATCTGTGGCTGCGAGGCATTATGGAACCCAGCAAATATTGTACAGGACAGCATCGAAAACATACGTCAACAAGTTGGTGATGATGAAGTTCTGCTTGGTCTTTCTGGTGGTGTTGATTCCTCAGTAGTTGCCGCCCTGCTACACAAGGCTATAGGCGACAGGCTGACCTGCGTTTTTGTCGATAACGGGTTACTACGCCTTAATGAAGGTGATCAGGTGATAGCCACTTTTGCCGAGCATATGGGTGTGCGGGTGATTCGTGTTGATGCCGAGGAGCGGTTTCTGAGTGGCCTGGCAGGTGAAGCCGATCCGGAAAAAAAGCGAAAAATCATCGGCCACACCTTTATCGAGGTGTTTGATGAAGAAGCCAGTAAGCTAAGTAAGGTTAAGTGGCTTGCCCAGGGGACAATCTACCCCGATGTTATTGAGTCTGCGGGTTCAAAAACGGGAAAGGCCAAAGTAATCAAGTCACATCATAATGTCGGCGGCCTGCCGGATGATATGAACCTTGAATTGCTCGAACCTCTAAAAGAACTGTTCAAGGACGAAGTACGTAAACTTGGTGTCGAGCTGGGTTTACCCACCGAGATGGTCTTTCGGCATCCATTCCCCGGTCCCGGACTGGGTGTGCGTATACTCGGAGAAGTAAAAAAGGAATTTGCAGAACTTCTGCGCAGGGCAGACCATATATTTATCGAAGAACTTTATAACCATGACCTGTATGACAAGGTATCACAGGCATTCACGGTCTTTCTACCAGTCAGATCTGTAGGCGTAGTCGGTGATAACCGTCGATATCAGTATGTCGTTGCACTCAGAGCTGTGGAAACCATCGATTTCATGACAGCACGTTGGGCACATTTGCCTTACGATTTTCTTGATCTGGTGTCCCGTAGAATTATTAACGAAATCGACGGTATTGCCCGTGTCAGTTATGACATTTCAGGCAAACCTCCTGCCACCATTGAGTGGGAATGAAGGAGCACTAGTATTTTCCTGTTCCGGGATGAGCCTGAAGGATTGAATATTACAGTTGGGTTGCAAAACGTACCAAATATGGTACACTTTTATCAGTGGATGCCGATATGTCTCTCGAAGTGGTTTTTTACCGAACGGAATCGGGTAACGAACCGGTCCGTGAGTGGCTGAAGGGTTTGAGTAAACAGGACAAGAAAACGATCGGCGGCGATATCAAGACGGTCCAATTTGGCTGGCCTTTGGGAATGCCCGTGGTGCGGAAAATGGAGCAGGGGCTTTGGGAAATCCGATCTGGAAAAGTGATATGAGCAAACACATCGGTAGCAGTTTCGACGATTTCCTCGACGAGGAAGGCGTGCTTGCGGAAGCGGAAGCCATTGCCGTCAAGCGCGTGATCACTTACCAGCTCGAGGAACTTATGAAGGAACAGAAGCTGAGCAAGACCCAACTGGCCAGGCGGATGAAGACCAGCCGCTCCGCGTTGGAGCGGCTGCTCGACCCCGATAATCCTTCTGTTACGCTGCTGACTCTTGAACGTGCCGCCAAGGCATTGGGCAAGAATATCCGGATTGAACTTGCTGCTTAGGCCATCGAACTTACGTAGCTCAAGGAATGCTGGCGATGCTATCTCTGCCAGGCCTTGCCATAGTGTCCGGCAGTCTCTACAAGCGAGGATACGTACGCAATCTTGTGCGGATTCTCTGACATAAGGTGATCGGTTTGATAGGCGTTATTGACTCGATGCGATAAGTGCTAACATCGCGAATGAACACTGACAACAAGGCGTTCCAGTTTTATGTGCTTGGTCATATATGAATTAACGTATTATTATCAACAGTAATTTTGAACATGGTATTTTTCATGGTATTAACACTCAAGAAAGCCTCGAAACCCGTGCCGTTACTGGACTTTTCGTCTCGTTTACAATCGAGTGGGAATGATAGAAATGCCTCCAGAAGGGATTGACGCTATCGACCTTCACTGGATGAACAAGGCCTACGTGCTGGCATTAAAGGCGGCTGACCATGATGAAGTCCCAGTCGGTGCTGTGCTGGTTGATGCGCAGAATAGATGCATCGGACAAGGCTGGAATCAACCAGTATCAGCAGATGATCCTACCGCCCACGCAGAAATACTGGCCTTGCGTACTGCTGCAAAACAGCTTAATAATTATCGCCTACCTGACACCACGCTTTATGTAACGCTGGAACCCTGCCCAATGTGCGCGGGGGCTTTGGTGCATGCAAGGATTAAACGACTCGTTGTGGCAACGCCTGATCCACGATCAGGTTCTGCTGGAAGCGTATTCAACTTGCTTGATTCATCACATTTAAACCATCGAGTCGATGTTAAGACCGGGGTGTTACAGGAACAGTGCGCCGATTTGCTAAAGACGTTTTTTCAGGAAAAACGATAGTAAGCTGAATAAGACCATTTTTGTAAATTGAGGTACCCTGAATGTTTGCAGAATATACAATAAGCGAATGGTACCGGAGGTCGGACTCGAACCGACACGAGCAAAGCCCACGAAATTTTGAATCTCGCGTGTCTACCAATTCCACCACTCCGGCAGCGGAAGCGAAGTATATCGGATTCTTCGCGATGGGCAAGTTTTGCCTTATCTGAATGCTGAGGTAGAATTCGCGCTCCACAATATCCTGCTACCCTGAAATGCAAAAATCCGACTTCAGTTTTAATCTGCCGGAAGAGTTAATCGCCCAGACACCGTTAGCTGTTCGCAGCGCGAGTCGTCTACTGGTTTGCCATCGCAATTCTTCGGTAACGAAAGACCGGCAATTCAGTGAAATTGCCAGCTTTTTAAACGCGGGTGATTTGCTTGTTTTCAATAACACGCGAGTAATTCCAGCCAGATTGTATGGTAAAAAAGATACTGGCGGCCGGGTAGAAATTCTGCTGGAGAGGATTCTGGATGATACGCGGTTTATCGCCATGTTGCGTTGCAGCAAGACACCGTTTGTGGGCCAGAAAATTCTTATTGCTGATGATCAGGCGGTTAGTTACGAAGGAAGAAAAGGTGATTTCTATCTGTTCAGCCGTGAAGAAGGGGGTCTACATCAATTGTTTGCGGAGTATGGCAAGATGCCGCTTCCACCTTACATACAGCGTAAGGCTGATACACAGGATGAGGAGCGTTATCAGACGATTTTTGCCCAGACACTCGGTGCAGTCGCTGCTCCAACGGCTAGTCTGCATTTTGATGAGGTCACCTTGCGAAGTCTGCAGCAGAAAGGTATTAATACTGCTGAAATCACTTTGCATGTCGGAGCAGGGACTTTTCAGCCGGTGCGTGTTGATGATCTGAGCCAGCATGCAATGCACGCTGAGGCATTTGAACTGTCACCAGAAACAGTAGAAAAAATTTTGCAGACAAAAGCAGCAGGGGGCCGGGTATTTGCGGCGGGAACGACAAGTCTGCGGGCACTGGAAGCGGCATCAGAAGAGGGTGATCTGAAACCTGTGACCGGTGATACACGCCTGTTTATTACGCCTGGTTATCAATTTAAGGTGGTGGATGGGCTGATTACCAATTTTCACCTGTCTGAATCTACTTTGCTGATGTTGGTTTCAGCCTTTACAGGCGTGGAGGAAATCCAGCACATATATCGTCATGCCATTGAACAAAAATACCGATTTTTTAGTTATGGAGACGCAATGATCATTCTCCCCGAGGACTACAGGCGTGAAATTTGATATTCACCAGACTGATGGCAAGGCACGCACAGGCAAGCTGGTGTTTCCTCGCGGATCAGTTGATACACCGGCTTTTATACCAGTTGGGACCTACGGCACTGTCAAAAGCATGACCGCAGAGGAGCTGATGGCCGGGGGAGCACAGATTATTCTCGGCAATACCTTCCACCTCATGCTGCGCCCGGGACTGGATATCATCCGCGCACATGATGGACTACACCGATTCACTCACTGGGAAAGACCAATTCTCACCGATTCAGGTGGTTTTCAGGTCTGGTCGTTGGGGAAAATGCGTAAGATCTCTGAAGAGGGTGTGTGTTTCCGTTCCCCTGTCGACGGTGCCGAGGTATTTCTTGATCCGGAAAGATCAATTGATGTTCAGCATGTACTGGGTTCAGACATCGTAATGATTTTTGATGAATGTACGCCATACCCGTCAACCGAGGATGAAGCCGCCACATCCATGCGACTGTCATTGCGCTGGGCAGAACGTTGTAAAACTGCACACGACAAGCACCAGTCCGCACTTTTCGGCATCGTGCAGGGCGGCATGTTCCCGGACTTGCGGCAGGAGTCCGTAGAAGGTTTAAGGAACATTGGCTTTGATGGCTACGCCATAGGGGGTTTATCCGTAGGCGAACCAACGGAGAAGATGCTCAAGGTGCTGGATGGCCTGAATCCTTACATGCCCACCGAAAAACCACGTTATTTGATGGGTGTCGGCCGACCCGAAGATATTGTTGAGGCTGTTTCACGCGGCATTGATATGTTTGACTGCGTTTTGCCGACCCGTAATGCCCGCAATGGCTGGTTGTTTACCGCAAACGGCAATGTGAAGATTCGCAATGCAAAATATGCTGAAGACACCCGTCCAGTCGATGAAGAGTGCTCCTGTTATACCTGTCGCTACTATTCAAGAAGTTATTTGCGTCATTTGCAAGCCTGTAATGAAATTCTCGGAGCGCTTCTGGCGACTATACATAACCTGCATTATTATCAGCAGCTGATGCGTGGTTTGCGCGAGTCTATTGCGGACAGAGCACTCACGCAATTTATCGAGAATTTCTATAGAAAACGGGGCACCCAGCCACCTGATGTGGCATAATCCCGCTGTTTTTATACTGGGGCTGTTGCCTTATCCCCTTGTTTTGATTATTTCAGGGAAACAAACAGAGGTTTCCTCGAAAATGTGAATGGAGTTAACCATGAGTTTATTTATATCTGATGCCTATGCACAGGCTGCCGGCGCGCCTCAGCAGGGCGGTTTCATGCAAATTATATTTCTCGGTGGTATTTTTGTAGTGTTTTATTTTCTGCTTATTCGCCCACAACAGAAACGGGCAAAAGAGCACAAAAAAATGACCGAGGCCATTGCCAAAGGCGATGAAGTGGTTACCACTGGCGGCACCCTTGGTAAAGTCACCGGGGTTGGTGAATCATTTGTCACAGTAGAAGTTGCTGCAGGGGTGGAAATCAAGGTACAGCGGGCAGCCATTCAGGCGCTGATGCCAAAAGGAACAGTCAAGTCAGCCTGACCTGGAAAACCTATGAATAAGTACCCACTGTGGAAATATCTGATAATTCTGGCTGTCATCATCCCGGGCTTTCTGTATGCATTACCAAATCTGTTTGGTGAAGATCCTGCCCTGCAGATTTCAGCTACACGTACTGCTGTGATTGATGAAAGCACAGAACAGCAGATTAAAAGCGCGTTAACTGACAGGAAAATTTCCTTTTTTGGCCTGGAAAGACAGGAAAGTGGTATACAGCTACGATTCAGGGACACCGATGATCAGTTGAAAGCAAAAGAGGTCGTTGAAAAGGAATTGGGTGATAAATATACCGTTGCCCTGAATCTTGTTCCGGCGACCCCTGCCTGGATGGAGGCCTTTAATGCCAAACCCATGTATCTTGGACTTGACCTTCGTGGTGGGGTCCATTTTCTGATGGAAGTCGACATAGACGGCGCGATCAGCAATACAGAAAAGCGCCTGGTTTCTGACCTGCGTTCAGGTATGCGGGAGAATAAGATACGTTATCTGAGTGTGGCCAGCTCAAAAACTGGCGGCATACAGGTAGTTTTCCCTGATCAGGAGCGACTTGCTCAGGGCCTTATCACGGTAGAAGATGATTTTACCAGTCTGTCAGCCAAAGAAGTTGAACGGGACGGCAAGCCAGCACTGATTCTGCATCTGACTGAAGCGGCTAAAAGCGAAATCAAGGATACCTCAGTCAAACAGAACATGACTGCGCTGAGAAATCGAATTAATGAACTGGGTGTCGCAGAACCCATCGTGCAGCAACAGGGTGATAATCGTATCGTCGTCCAGTTACCGGGCATTCAGGATACTGCCCGAGCAAAAGAAATTATCGGTCGTACGGCAACACTTGAAATAATGATGGTGGATGAGAAAAATAGCGGCAACATACAGGCCGCTCTCGAAGGGCGTGTGCCGGTTGGCTCACGCCTTTATCGTGATCGCCACAATGCGGCGATCCTGCTTAAAAAAGGGATCATCTATTCTGGTAGCAACATCATTGATGCATCGGCCGGCATCGACTCACGAAACGGCGGTGCAGTCGTCAACATTACCCTGGATGCTCGCGGTGCTTCGATAAATCAGCGCATAACAGGTGATAACATCGGAAACCGTATGGCGGTGGTCTACGTTGAACAGAAGAGTTCAATTAAGAAAGATGAGCAGGGTAATGTGGTTGTTGATGAACGCGGACGCCCTGTAAAAGTAAAAAGTCGCATAGAGGAAGTCATAACAGCACCTGTCATTCGTGACCAGCTGGGTAAACGCTTTCAGATCGAAGGCCTGGACAGTAGTAAGGAAGCACGTGATCTTTCATTGTTATTACGTGCTGGCGCATTGGCTGCACCGATAGAGATTGTCGAAGAGCGGACTATCGGTCCTAGCCTGGGAAAAGAAAATATCCGTACCGGTTTCCTCTCTGTCATGTACGGTTTAGCCGCAGTTCTTATTTTCATGCTTTTTTATTATCGTGTTTTCGGTTTAGTCGCGGATATCGCGCTGGTGCTTAACATTGTATTGATGGTTGCAGTTTTGTCGTTGTTCCAGGCGACACTAACATTACCCGGTGTGGCCGGAATTCTGCTGACCATAGGCATGGCTGTTGATGCAAACGTTTTGATTTTTGAACGGATACGGGAAGAACTTCGTAATGGTGTCACCCCGCAAGCGGCTATTCATGCCGGTTATGACAAGGCCTTATCAACCATTGTTGATGCAAATGTCACGACCCTTATCGCGGCGATTGTCCTGTTTAACTTTGGCACCGGTCCGATCAAGGGCTTTGCTATTACCCTGTCTATAGGAATTGTCACTTCTATGTTTACCGCAATCATGCTCAGTCGTGGAATTGTCAACAAGATTTATGGTGGCCGTCTGGTCAAAAAGCTGGCGATATAGGAGCAATAAAAGATGGCGATCAAAATGAAATATAATATAGATTTTCTCGGCAAGCGCAAGCGGGCTATGGTTTTTTCATTATTGCTGGTGATCATTAGTATTGCCTCTCTTACAATACGTGGACTGTCGTTTGGAATTGATTTTACCGGCGGCACACTGGTAGAGGTTGCATACCAGCAGACAGTCGAAATTGAAGAGGTACGTAGCACCTTGTCCGCAGACGGATATGATGATGCCATCGTTCAGTATTTTGGTACTGCTAAAGATATCATGATTCGGGTGCCGCTAAAGGGTGAGGAAAAGGGTGCCCAGATTAGTGAGAAGATTATGCTTTCCCTGCATAAAAAACAGGACGAGTTTGTTACCGACACTGACCCTGTAAGCAAGGAACAGACCTGTTCGATTAACGGGCAGCAACAGGTCTGTCAGGTACAGATAAGGCGGGTAGAGTTTGTTGGTCCACAGGTAGGTGACGAGCTGGCTAATCAGGGTGGTCTGGCACTGCTGTATGCTTTGTTTGGGATTCTTGCCTATGTCGCTTTTCGTTTTGAATGGCGCTTTGCAGTGGGTTCTGTTATCGCCCTGGTGCACGACGTCACTATTACTATTGGCATCTTTTCAGTCTTCCAGATGGAATTCACATTGACCGTGCTTGCAGCACTTCTGGCGGTCATTGGCTATTCATTGAATGACACCATTGTTGTATTTGACCGTATCAGAGAGAACTTCAGAAAGCTGCGCAAGGAAAGTCCACAGGAAATCATGAACAGATCCATAAACCAGACCCTGCCACGTACAATACTGACATCTTTTACAACACTGCTGGTGCTGATTTCGCTGTATTTCTTTGGAGGAGACATTATTCATAACTTCTCTGTGGCATTAATCCTGGGTGTTGTCATTGGTACCTATTCATCTATCTATATTGCTAGTCCTTCAGTGCTGATGCTTGGCATATCGCGTGAGAATCTGCTACAGGTAAAACAGGAAGGCGGTGAGCGGAAAACAACAACCCCTTGATCACAAAAAGGATCTGGGTATTTGTCGAAGGAATACCCTGAACCGCAAAGACGCAAAGGTCGCCAGGTTTTTAGTATCGTAATTCTTTGCGTACGTGGCGTTTTAGCGGTTCAATAGAGTACTTTGTATTATTGAAGTTAGGAGTAAACATGTTCATTAAAGACATGAAGATTGCCGGCTACGATGATGAACTGGCTAGAGCAATTGAAGATGAGAAGACGCGTCAGGAAGATCATATTGAACTGATCGCCTCTGAAAATTATGCCAGTCCGCGGGTGATGGAGGCTCAGGGCTCGGTACTTACTAACAAATATGCAGAAGGCTACCCGGGGCGACGCTACTATGGTGGCTGCGAGTATGTCGATATCGCCGAGCAACTGGCCATTGACCGTGTAAAGGAATTATTCGGTGCTGATTATGCCAATGTACAGCCGCATTCCGGTTCACAGGCCAATGCTGCAGTATATCTGGCATTACTGCAGCCAGGTGAAACGATACTGGGTATGAGTCTGGCACACGGCGGCCATCTTACCCATGGTGCTAAAGTGAATTTTTCGGGCAAATTGTTTAATGCAGTACAGTATGGCCTGAGCGCAGAAACTGACGAAATTGATTATGAAGAAGTTGAACGACTGGCGAATGAACATCATCCGAAGATGATCATTGCTGGTTTTAGTGCTTATTCCCGAATTGTAGACTGGCAGTGTTTTCGTGATATTGCTGACAGTGTCGGTGCCTATTTGATGGTTGATATGGCCCATGTGGCGGGTCTGATTGCTGCTGGTGAATATCCCAATCCAGTAGCCATTGCTGATGTGACGACTTCGACGACTCACAAAACTCTGCGTGGCCCCAGGGGGGGAATCATCCTTGCCAGAAGCAATGAAACTATCGAGAAAAAGATCAATTCTCTTGTTTTTCCGGGCACACAGGGTGGTCCGCTGATGCATGTTATTGCCGCCAAGGCTGTTGCTTTTAAGGAAGCACTGGATCTTGGATTCAAGGATTATCAGCATCAGGTCGTGATAAATGCCAGGGCCATGGCAGAAACTATCATCGAAAGAGGATACCGCATAGTTTCAGGTGGTACCGACAATCATCTGATGTTGATTGACCTGATAAAACAGGAAATTACCGGCAAAGATGCAGAGGCTGCCCTTGGCAAGGCCAATATAACAGTCAATAAAAATGCAGTACCCAATGATCCCCAATCGCCTTTTGTGACCAGCGGAATTCGAATTGGAACAGCAGCAACCACGACTCGTGGCTTTACAGAAGAAGATTCTCGCAATCTAGCGGGCTGGATGTGTGATATCCTCGACGACATCAACGATGATACAACTATCTCACAGACCAGAATTAAGGTGACTGAACTTTGCCTTGAACGGCCTGTTTATGGGTAGGCACGAGTAACCACAGGAAATTCACACGTCATGCACTGTCCGTACTGCAGCACAGAAGATACCAAAGTTATTGATTCGCGTCTGGCGAACGATGGCGGAGAAGTGCGTAGAAGGCGTGAATGTCTCAACTGTCATGAGCGTTTTACCACCTACGAAAAGACAGAGTTGCCCTATCCCTCAATAAAGAAAAATGATGGCTCTCTGGTAGATTTCTCTGAGTTGAAATTGCGAACAGGCATCATGCGTGCACTGGAAAAAAGACCGGTGGACATAGAAGATATTGATGCTGCAGTCGCACGTATTATCCATAAGTTGCTATCCTGCAGCGAACGTGAAGTGGAATCCAAGCAGGTAGGTGAGTGGGTAATTGAAGAGCTCGCCCTGATTGATGATGTTGCTTATGTACGTTTTGCTTCAGTATACAGGAGATTCCAGGATCTGGATGCCTTCCATCGCGAACTGGATCTGCTGAAACAGAATCGCAAGAAAAAGAACTCAGCTATCAGTATCGTTAAAACCAAAGAACTTTAAGCTCCGGGCATTATACTGTGAGCAGTACTATTTTTAGCGCATACGATCACCAGATGATGACTGATGCCCTGTCTCTGGCACGCAAAGGAATGGCGACTACCCAGCCAAATCCACGTGTCGGCTGTGTCATTGTAAAAGACAAAAAAATAATTTCTCAGGGCTGGCATAAAAAAGCAGGATGCGAGCATGCTGAAGTATTGGCATTGCAACAGGCTGGGAAACAGGCACAGGGTGCAGTTGCATATGTCACATTAGAGCCCTGTTCACACCATGGCCGCACACCACCCTGTGCAGATGCTTTGATAGAAAGTGGCGTAGATGAAGTCATTGTCGCTATGAAGGATCCTAACCCACTGGTGGCCGGGCAGGGTATAAAAAAACTGGAACAGGCAGGGATTAAAGTTCGCAGTGGTCTGTTAAAACAGCAGGCAATGGAACTGAACCGCGGCTTTGCTAGTCGAATGAAGCGTGCTCGACCCTGGGTGACGGTGAAGTTTGGCGCATCTCTGGATGGGCGAACTGCAATGCATAATGGTGAAAGCCAGTGGATTACCGGGCCGGCGGCGCGCGCTGATGTGCAGCATCTACGCGCAGCTAGCAGTGCAATTTTGACCGGATCCGGTACGGTGCTTGCGGATGACCCGTCATTCACAGTCAGGCTGAATGAATCAGCAAGACAGCCACTGCGCATAGTGATGGATAGCAACCTTAGTATCCCTGATAGTGCAAAAATTTTTATTGATGGACATCCATTGTTGCTTGCTACGGCGCTGGGTGAAAAAGATGACCGCTTTCAACAACTAAAGCAACTTGGAATAGACATCCGTTCTTTTCCTGCGAGTGAGTCTGGCCGTGTAAATTCTAAAAGCCTGTTGAAATGCCTGGCGGAAGACTATTTGTGCAATGAAATACTGGTCGAGGCGGGATCCGTAGTATGCGGCAGTCTACTGGCCAGTGAACTGGTTGATGAAATTGTACTATACCTGGCGCCTGTAATTATGGGGTCGGCAGCCAGGGGGCTTTTTGATATACCGGGACTTGATAGCATGGCACAAAGAGTCCATATGACCGTGAAAGATGTCAGGCCGATAGGGAAGGACTGGCGATTCAGAGTACAACCGGATTATCAGAGCGAAGCGGAATAGACATGTTCACAGGAATTATAGAAGCCACGGGCAAAACCATCAGCCTGAAGAGCAAAGGGAGCGATGCCAGAATCAGCATCTACACCGGCAGGCTTGATCTCAGCGATTCGGAAATAGGTGACTCCATAGCGGTTAACGGTGTTTGCCTGACGGCTGTTTCATTTGCAGCAGAAGGTTTTGAGGCGGATGTTTCAGCAGAAAGCCTTTCTCGCACTACACTGGGACAGTTGAAATGCGACAGTCCAGTAAATCTGGAGCTGGCAATGCGTCCAGATACACGATTTGGCGGCCATATAGTCAGTGGTCATGTTGATGGTCTGGGGAAAGTGCTTGATATCCGGCCAGTGGGTGAATCAATTCGGCTGAGAGTGCAGTTGCCCAATGAGCTGGCCTGCTATGTTGCACAGAAGGGCTCTGTGACGATTGATGGTGTAAGTCTAACCGTCAATGCTGTTCAAAATAATGAATTTGAGGTCAATATCGTCCCACATACTCAACAGGAAACGATTATTGGTCACTACAAACTGGGTAGCCACGTTAATATAGAGGTTGATATCATTGCGCGTTACGTTGAAAGAATGCTTCAATGCGGAATTTGTGGGACAGGGCATGGGACAGGGCATACAAATAGTGACGATTCCTTGTTGGAAAAGATACACGACATGATGGATGACGGAACCACCGTTCGCTAACCATCCGGAAACTTAAGGATGCCCTTAAAATGAGCCTAGATAAAATAGAAGACATTCTGGACGATTTGCGTCAGGGTAAAATGGTCATTCTGATGGATGATGAAAATCGTGAGAATGAGGGGGATTTGCTGATGGCAGCTGAATGTGTCACCCCTGATGATATTAACTTTATGGCACGATATGGACGCGGTCTGATTTGTTTGACGCTGACAGAAGATCATTGCAGGAAACTCGATCTGCCTTTGATGGTCAACAATAATCGTACACCCTATGCGACAAACTTCACGGTCTCCATCGAAGCAGCTGAAGGAGTAACAACGGGCATTTCAGCTGCGGATCGCGCAAAAACTGTGCAAGTCGCCGTAAATGAAGAGGTTCATGCGGATCACATCATTACCCCGGGGCATGTATTCCCCCTGATGGCACAAAAAGGTGGGGTGCTTTCCCGCGCCGGGCACACCGAGGCCGGTGTCGACCTTGCTGCACTCGCTGGTTTGCGGCCAGCCAGTGTGATCTGTGAAATCCTGAGAGAAGACGGTACCATGGCGCGCATGCCTGATTTGCTTGAATTCGCCAAGCAGCACAAGCTGCGTATCGGGACCATCGAAGACCTGATTCGTTATCGCAGGCAGTATGATTCGTTGTTGCGTCGGGAAGGCGAGACGCACTTTGACAGCCGCTACGGACGTTTTAAAGCGAATGTTTATCGTGACACATTAAGCAATCGTGAACACCTGGCACTGGTACGAGGGAATATTGACTCTGATACTGTGCCGATGATCCGTGTACAGGTTCACAATGGAATCTATGATTTGCTGGGTGACCTGCAGGAGGAGCCAGGCTGGACCATAAACAATGTGATGGAATGCATGGCAGATGAAGAAAATGCAGTACTGGTTATACTGAACAATGCTGACAGCAAAAATGGTTTGCTTGACAGTCTGAAAGGCTCGCTGCTGGAAAATGTTGAAAAAAATCAGCATGACCACGAAGACAAAAATGTCTCTGCAGATCCAGAAACCCTCAGAACCTTTGGTATCGGCTCACAAATACTGTCGGATCTTGGTGTGAAAAGAATGCGGGTGATTAGCGGCTCGCCACTAATTATGCACTCATTGGCAGGATTCGACCTGGAAGTGGTAGAATTCATTACTCAATAACTATTCGGATAAAAACATGAGTCATATCAAATCCATAGACGGAGATTTTAATGTAGGAGATGCAAAGTTCTGTATCCTTGCTGCACGCTTCAATTCATTCATCGTTGAGCGCCTGGTAGAGGGTGCAGTCGATGCACTGGTTCGCCATGGCACTAGACGCGAAAATATCGAAATAATACGGGTCCCGGGTGCCTACGAAATGCCCATCAGTGCTCAGCGGATCGCACAGACTGGCAGATATGACTCGATTATCGCACTGGGTGCGGTGATTCGCGGTTCAACGCCGCATTTTGATTATGTTGCCGGTGCTTGCAGCAAGGGTCTGGTACAGGTTAGTCTAGCAGCTGATATGCCGATTATTTTTGGCGTGTTGACCACGGACACCATCGAACAGGCAGTTGAGCGGGCAGGAACAAAGGCAGGCAACAAAGGCGCTGACGCAGCAGTTACGGCCATCGAAATGATCAGCCTGTTTAATAAATTAGAATCCTGATGACTGGCAGCAGTCGTCATCTCGCCCGGCGTGCTGCGATTCAAGCTCTGTATCAATGGGAAATGACGCAGCAGTCGCGTCTGGAAATTGAAGAACACTTTCTCGCCGATGATCGTTTAAAAAAGGTTGATAACGAATACTTTAAGGAACTGGTACACGAGATCCCGAGACTTGTGGAAGATATCGATAGCAGCCTCTCGCCGTACATAGACCGTGACATCGCTTTGGTTGACCCTATCGAAAAGGCTGTTTTACGCCTGGCTGCCTACGAACTCATCCACCATGCCGAAATTCCCTATCGTGTAGTACTCAACGAAGCAATTGAACTGTCCAGAACCTTTGGTTCTGATAATGGCTACCGTTTCGTCAATGGTATCCTGGATAAAATGGGCGCAGAAGTACGTTCCATTGAGGCTGCAGCAAATCAATAGTCACTGCGTTGGACGAATTCTCCCTCATTCAGCAGTATTTTTCCGACGCTAAAAGCAGAACCACTCAAGTCGGTGTTATTCTCGGCATAGGGGATGATGCGGCTATCATAAAGCCTGCTGAGGGTGAGGAATTACTCTTCACGACAGATACGCTGATAAACGGTGTCCATTTCCCTGAAGGCACAGTCCCTGGAGCCATTGGCCACAAGGCCCTCGCCGTCAATTTGAGTGATATTGCAGCAATGGCAGGACAGGCGCGATGGTTTACCCTTGCCCTTAGCCTGCCAGAGCCTGATTCTACCTGGTTGAAAGCCTTTTCAGATGGATTGCTTACACTGGCGAAACAATTCGGTGTGAGTCTGGTAGGTGGTGATACGACACAAGGCCCATTATCAATAACATTGTCTGTTATTGGAACCGTTCCAGAAAAAATGGCGATTAGACGTTCAACTGCCAAACCGGGTGATGCTATTTTTGTAACTGGTCAGCCTGGCATGGCTGCATTAGGTCTTGCAGCAATTAACAATGAGATAATCCTGCCTGACATAGAACAGTCGAAGTGCCGTAATAAACTGGATTATCCCCAGCCACGTCTGCTGGAAGGCCAATTATTAAGAGACTATGCCTCGTCGATGATTGATATCTCTGATGGCCTGGCTTCAGATCTGGGTCACATACTGAAGGCAAGTGGCTGCAGTGCTGCCATTGATTCAGAAAGTCTAAAAATTTGGCTGCCTGCAGCATCAGATTTACCGGGCAAGACCGTCATAGAGGCAGCTCTCTATGGTGGTGATGATTACGAATTGCTGTTTACTATTCCTGCTAGCAGGGTTTTGAAGCTCAAACAATTCTGGCGTCACTCATTCCCACCATTGACCCAGATTGGTGAGATCACGAAAGGTGAAGGAATACTGTTGAGAGACAGCGATGGGAATTTCATGAAAGTTGCAGCACGTGGTTATAATCATTTCAATGCTTGAAAAAACGCTCAAAAAGCTCCATACAGCCAAAGCACTGGCAACACATGTTTTCTCATGACTGAAAATACACATTCCCCGCATTCACCCTGTAAAGGAGTCATGCGCGACCCTGTTCACTGGCTCGCATTTGGGTTTGGCAGCGGGTGCAGTCCCATTGCGCCCGGGACGTTTGGGACACTGGCTGCTATCCCGATCTTCTTAATACTAAAAGAATCTCCGCTTTGGTTATATCTGTTAATTATCCTGCTAATGTTTCTTATCGGGATCTGGCTATGCGGCGAAACAACAAAGAAACTGGGTGTACATGACCATTCTGGAATCGTCTGGGATGAGATTGTCGGTTATCTGGTAACCATGATTGCTGCACCGCAGGGCTGGCCCTGGATTCTTATAGGTTTCGTACTATTTCGTATTTTTGATATCCTCAAACCATGGCCAATTAGTATTGTTGACAAACGGATTAGTGGTGGCTTCGGTATCATGATTGATGATGTTCTTGCGGGGATAGCTGCTTTCGTCGTTCTTCACTTAATCGCCTATTACAGTATCGTCTTATGACAGAAAAAATTAAAAAAACTGAAGAAGAATGGCGACAGGAACTGACTGTAGAGGAGTTTGAAGTTTGCCGGCAGAAGGGTACAGAAAAGCCATTTTCTGGTGAATATTACGATTCAAAAGAAGAGGGGGCATATCTGTGCCGTTGTTGTGGTGAACCTCTATTCAGTTCATCTGCAAAATATGACTCAGGATCTGGCTGGCCCAGTTTTTTTCAATCGTTAAACCACGACGCGGTGAAAGAAGAGCAGGATAGCGCACACGGTATGACTCGTACAGAAATACTGTGCAACCGTTGTGGTTCACATCTAGGACATGTTTTTCCGGATGGACCCCAACCTACCGGCCTCAGGTATTGCGTCAATTCATTGTCGCTGAAATTTGAGAAGAAAGCATGATGACAACATGACGGACTTCATAGAAAAGACAAGTATTACTAAATCTACTCCATATACGACTGCTGATGGTTCTACAATACGCGAATTGATGCATCCGAAACTGCATGGTAATCAGAATCAAAGTCTTGCTGAGGCTACCATTTCAGTAGGGTGTATGACACGGCTCCATAAGCATTTCATTTGCGAAGAACTGTACCATGTGACGCAGGGCGAAGGTGAAATGACACTGGGAGAAAAAAGATTCCCGGTTAGTGTCGGAGATACTGTATGTATCCTGCCCGGCACAGCCCATCAAATAAGAAACATTGGCGAAAACGATTTGAAAGTACTGTGTTGCTGTACTCCATACTACACGCATGCTGATACAGAGCTGATTGACTCCTGATTCAATTACAGATGTATATTTACAGAGTCAAACAAAAATATAGATAATTCAACACCGAGGTTCATTTTATGCCCAGGATTTACATAGCCGGACATAGAGGAATGGTTGGAAGCGCCTTGTGCCGAACAGCAAAAAACAGGGATTT
>BTQX01000003.1:0-35111 GCA_036986095.1 Gammaproteobacteria bacterium | reverse complement strand
GCTGGTTCAGTTTGCGCGTCACGTTGCACCAAATCCATACCGCACTTAGGGCATGACCCCGGTTCATCCTGCACGACTTCCGGATGCATAGGGCAGGTGTATTCGACCGGTGCATCGTGAGTCATGTGGCGATGATCATGGGTAGATTCAGACTGCGCATCGCGGGGCACCAAATCCATACCGCACTTTGGGCAGGATCCCGGTTCATCCTGCACAACTTCCGGATGCATGGGGCAGGTATACTCGACAGGAGCATCATGATCCATGTGGTGATGATCGCAGTGGTCATGGGTTGATGTGTCCTCCTGCTGATCAGTGTGCGCATGTCCTGCCGTGGCCTGTGCCTCGCGTAAGACCAAAGTCATACCGCATTTTGGACAGGACCCCGGTTCGTCTCGAACGATTTCAGGGTGCATGGGACAGGTGTATTCGATACGAATCTGTAGCACAGGCGCGTCAAAATCCGAGACTTCTTCACTGAAGGCCCCCTCGGCTATAGCGGTGCGCAGTAGCTTTACTCCGTCGATTAGCCCTTGCTGTGAAAGATCGCCTACAACATCAGCATCAGGCAGGGGAGAAAGCGCCCCTGTGCCCAGCGCGAATATTACTCGTGGACGTACCATCTGGGCGTAGATAACCGCTGCAGCCTCGCATAGCACCGGTGGGATAACACCGACCACCAGCAGTACACTGGCGTGACGTGGGCTGGTGACCCTGTGCAGTCCAGCCTCTTCGATATCCAGTCCATGGGTGCGGGCTATATCGGGGCCTGGAATGATGAAAACACCGAGATCTCGGGCCATTGCGGTGGCAACCAGCCTACGTAATACGGAGGGTCTTCCCTGACGAGCGCCGGTTATCAATTATTGTCTCCGCAGCGCACCCTGACTCCAACCGTATAGCAATCCGAGAAACAGAATGGCCAGAAAGACTCCCATGTCGAGCAGGGCGACCAGTCCCACCTCCTTGTAAACTACGGCCCAGGGATACATGTAGGCCATTTCCATATCGAAGGACAAAAATAATAACGCGTAGCCATAGTAGCGCGCGTGATAGCGCACCCAGACCGGGTCGCGTGACAATTGGCCAGACGTGGCAGGTACGTCTTTACCGGGCTCCTGGCGCGCCTTGCCTAGCGAGCGGGCTAGCGCATACAGGCTCAGTACGAAACCCAGAGTGCCTATTATTAAGCCAATCAGCAGTCCGTATTGTTCTAGCATGCTCATTTAGAATATCCTTTGCCTGTTCTTTGCTGCAGGCATGTCAGGAGAAAAATTTCAGTCGCTTCACTTGAAATTAACAAATCATTTTCATGGACGCAACAATACTGGCGATGTTGTTTCTATTTGTGATAGTTCAGTACATATAACACAAATGAATAAGGTATCGTTGTTCCAACTATTGATAGTAACAAGTTTTCTCTAATAATGTATATGGAACCTCTGATCAATTCATGAACTCGTATCTTACCCCTAAAACACCCAGTTTTTTCGTTACAAACTTCGCAATAGCCAGCTATTAAGTGCGGTTTTCGCCTCAAGCCTGAATATTTTAGATCGCAATCTACTTCGACCAGACACATCAGAGGTTCCCTAGCGATTTAGATAACGATTCAGGTCAAACAATCCCGACATGACAGGTTTATTTTTTTTGTATTCATCCTGGAACCAGTCGGCAAGTTCCCAGAACTCTGGATTGGTGCGTCTAACACCATACTGATCAACAAACTTTTCATAATCGTCGTGATTACGAATGGCCGCGCTGTGTTTTGTGAAATTTTCTATATCTGATAGCGCCACTGAAAAAAAGAAATTTGGATAGGAACCTTCCAGCCACTTCACCACGGTCATGGTATCGCGGTCGATGTCCGAGCGGTCTCGTTCACGTTCGTCTGCAAGAAAGGAGGTGACATTCTTGTAAGCCTTGTTGCGGATAAGGCTATAGGCCAGATCCTGCTCCGGGTTTTCCATCCTGACACGCACAAAAGCGACATCAGGAAAAGCACGTAATTTTGTGCCCTGCATCCGTGCAATCTCATTCATGGCACGATCGACACGTAACATGGTCATATCGGTTGATGGCTTTTTACACACGATACTGCCACAGTAGTTCATTGCTTCTGCGCGCTGTGCCACGCCGGCAAGCCTGTCCTTTATCCGTTGGTAGAGCTCCTGCTGCGGATCATCAGTCTGGTAGCCGCTAACAGACTTAATGTTCAACCAGTCCTTCGGCGCAGGAAACAATTTCTCAATCTGACGCCGCTGACCAATATACCAGGCGTCACGTATCACCTTTCGCTGGGCTACAGGAAGGAAGGCCAGGAATTGGTCCTCCCCTTCCATACGCAGGAAATCCATGTAGATTCTTGTATTCAGTTGATGAACGACATTGCCGTATACGTTATATCCGGCCACCAGCAGATAATGGATACGTTCAAACAGTGGGTAATCGAGCACCCAGGCAGTTTCGGGGTTGCCACCCACCAGTCCGTACGCTACTGAGCCGCTGTCGAAATGCCGGAAAATGGTCAGGGCCGCATTGGGATTTTCACCGTTTCCGTCCCAGATGTAGTTCATGGCGTGATCAATTTTATGCGAACTGAATTTCTCGAACCGGGCCTGTTTGGCCTCCATGTAGCGCCGCTGACGTTGCCAGTAATCTGTCCAGATATCGAGCAAATCCAGGTTGCCGGGGCGGTCAGCCGGGATCTGCAGGTCATCGGCAATTTCTGAGATGAACTGTGCATTATTGGTAAACACTGCCTGGTCTGGGTCAAAGAACATTACCCAGAACTGGTCTTCAATAACATTCAGTGCGACCTGCCCACGGCAGACCGGACCTTTGACAAAACCTTCGATAAAGAAACGCGCATCATCCAGCAGAAAGCGGTAACGCGACGTTACCGGGATAGCAGCAAATACCTTGAAAGGGTTTGTGGCAATCTCCGGCCGGTAGGATGGTAGTGCACGTACGGTGTAATCGGAATCCAGAAAAAGTTCACGGTAACGTTGCATACGCCGGTCGGAGAATTCGTAGACGATATGATTCTTTAAGACAATACTTGGATGATATCTCAATAGTCGATAATAAAATGGCGCGGCACCGGGGTCATCATAGGGGCGTACTGTCGGGATCTCTTCGATGGTCTGTCCGGATGGTGTGATAGAGCGCACTAGCCGGTAGACCTCTCGTGCCGGTGACCCGGCAAAATGGATATGCGCATGAAACAGGTGTTCATAGAGGTAACGGCTGACCAATTGCTGTTTGCTGGATGACTGATTTAGAAAGTTTTCCCATTGATTAATCTGCGGCAGCACTGTGGTGGAGGGACCTGGTGGTGCCGGTGCCGGTGAACCCTGGGCCAGCCAGGAAACGAGGGTACGGTATTCCTGTGGGGGAAGATTTGGCATGGCATAGGGCATGCCCCATAACGGATGCTTGCGGGAGAATTTATCAACGGATTCCAGCGTTGGACAGGTCTGTTCGCGGTCAAGCTCCAGGGTGAAGCTGTCCGGCAACCGGTCAGAGCCGGGCTGTGGATGCTGCTGTTTCAATCGCAGTAGTCGGTATAGTACCGAGTTTTTCAAGTTTTGTTCAGGTGTCTGTTGGCCCTCATTGAGTACCGAATTAAACCCGCGGGAACGCCATTGTGCTGTGCTACTGGCATCCACGAACAGGCGCGTTGGTTGAACAGGTCTAATACGCTTGGAATCGTAGACCAGTTCTTCACTGCCACCTCGTCGAAGACCTTCGTTTGAGGAGAGTTTCAGCTGACAGGGCGCATCGAAACACCCGTGGCAGACCACACAGCGTCGCTCCAGAACCGGTTTAACCTGATCGTATGCCACCGGACCATCCAGCAGGATCGACGATAGCTCCGATGCAATCGATGCCGGTTCGCTCTCCATAGGGGGCGGTGACACGGGGTTTTTATAGACGAGAATAGCCAACAACAGGACGATAGACAAAATCACTAGTGCTCGTTTGTTGATCAAAATTTTGCGCCATCCCGTCACTGTCAGCATGTTAGCAGAATCAGCTTGCGTGTGAAGTACAGATATTGATTTATGACTGAGCTGGTTCTGAGCGTGATATGGAGTGAATAACAGAAAGAACGGCTTGACCTGTCACCTACACACAACTTTTACACTAGGAATCCCTCTATTGATTCTGGATATCTCAGATTGTGATTCAATATTATATTCATGAATTAATAGAGGAACCATATCCGTGTGAATGACAGGATATAGCGAATGAGTGTCGCAATGAGCATGCATGATATGCGCAGAATAGTGAATAAAAGGCAGGTCAGAACAATTCTCTCAAATACGCAATTCTGCTAATATCTACCCGTTGATATTTACGATAGGTTAATACTTGTCTTTCCTGCCACGAACAGACTCCGGTAAGATTGGGGACTGCTATGCAGAAATGGCGATCGAGTAGATGGCCGAACTTTATTCCACCCGTAACTCCCGCTTCTGTCCGGGCTGTTCACGCAAAACCGGATATCGCAATTACATGAATACAACTCACAATTGAGAGCTTGAACTATGGGCGCTGGAGACATTACCTACATGCTGGCGGTATTGGCTGGCCTGTTATCATTCTTATCCCCGTGCGTTTTACCGCTGATGCCGGTGTACCTCAGTTATCTCACGGGTGTCTCAGTCGCTGATGATGACAATATATCACGCTCTCGGATGTTCGCGCATGCGTTGGTATTTGTTCTCGGCTTCTCTTTTGTATTCATACTGATCGGGGCCTCAATGGGTCTGGTGTTTGGCACCTACCTACGTACTGATTTTGCCGACATACTGACAAAGATTGGTGGTGTAGTCCTCATTATTCTGGGGATACACATGTCCCGCATTATCAAAAAGGGAGAGGTCTGGCTGGCAGCACTGCCGCGCTTGCATCGGGTGCTTGTCGCCATCGACGATAAACTGGATGCAATCATTCTCCCTGAGCGCCGCGTCCAGACCAAGCACAGCAATACACCGGGTTATATTCGCTCGGGTGTGGTGGGTGTGAGCTTTGCGGCGGGATGGACGCCCTGCATAGGCCCCCTGCTGGGTGCCATTCTTACCCTCGCTGCCGGGTCTACCTATGGCACCGACCCCGTTGCAGCGGTCATGAAGTCTGCCGCTCTGCTGTCTGCCTACTCCCTGGGACTGGCGATTCCATTCCTGCTGACAGCGGTGTTATTGGGCCGTGCCACCGGCCTTTTAAAGAAGATCAACCGCCACGGACATATCATTGAGACCGTCAGTGGCGTTTTGCTGCTGATTATCGGCATACTACTTTTGATTGGCTCAATCAGTGACCTGAATACGTACTTCTCTGCCACTCCAGAATGGCTGATCGAACTGGAATCAAAGCTGCTTAAGATAGATTAGCGGTGAGTTCCGTTATTTATTGCTGGTCTTCGGTTCCAGGAGTTTTTCGATCAAATCAATGGATGGTTGGCTGAACCAGTCCCGGTACCCCATCCCCCAGGCGATTACCTTGCCTGTCCGGTCAATGAGCAATGTCGTCGGGGTCCCGGTTACACTATACAGGTCACCCACCTCTCCGGTGGGATCCAGCAAGCCGGAACTGATGGCAAATGTGTAACCGTATTCTTTCATAAAGGGCACGACGGCACTCGCACCTTCCCGGTCCTGAAACACCACCACAATGGCAAAATTTCGGTCGCGGAATTTTTCATGCAACTTTTGCAAATGCGGCATTTCTTTCTGGCACCAGTGGCACCAGGTCGCCATAAAATTCAACAGTACAATTTTATTGCGATAGTCGCTTAACTTAACTGTCTCACCATTGAGGTTTTTCAGCACGAAATCGGGTGCCTCATCCGGGTTTAAGAGCATGGCCATTCCGACTTCGCCTATCAGTTCCTTCAGCTCAGCGGCCCGGACAGTATTGCTCGTCATACCAGCGGCGACGACAATTATCGTCACCATAGAAACGATTATTCGCTTTGTGGTTTGAATTCTCATTATCATCTTCATCTTCAAAAAACCCGGGTCAGATCCCAGTTACCTCTAATATACCAGATCGGTGGATTTTTATGGGGCAGTAACTTTGATTAAGCCTGAAAACTATCTGTATATTCGGCAGATTGTCCTGTCGTGTTAATATCTAGCTATTACGCGCGATTTCCGCCTCAAACCTGAATATTTTAGATCGCAATCTACTTCGTCCAGAATTAATCAGAGGTTCCTTAACTTTGAAATTTTGATCCAGGGCTTAACAACAGCAACACAAAATGGACAAAACAAAATTCAAGCTGCTTATTTTGCTAAAAGTGCTAATTGCGCTAGTTCTAATAGGAAGCATACTCAGCAAGGTCAATCTCGATGATGTCTGGCTGGCGTTCTCCCGTGCAAATAAATGGCTAATTATCAGTGCTTTTTTTCTATACTTTGTAGGTCTTTGTATTATCGCTTCAAGATGGAAATTATTGCTTGCGGTGCAGGGTGTGACGGCAAGTTTTTCCACGCTGGTGAAATCGATGATTGTGGCAGTCTTTTTTAATAATTTTCTGCCGTCAACAATAGGCGGCGATGCAATGCGTGCCTACGACACCTGGAAAATGGGCGGCGGCAAGACGCAATCGGTTTCAATTATTTTCATCGATCGACTACTGGGTATTTTTACTTTGTTTATGTTTGCACTATTGGCATTGTTATTGACATCACACAATGTATCTTTTATTCCTGATTTCAAATTATGGGTACTGTTTGCGGTATTTGTCGGAATTGTCGCTATCTACATACTGTTTTTTAAAGCGGCTGTAATCAGTCGGTATTTACACACAGGAAACCAGGAAAGTGCAGGTACACTGAAACGCATCCTGCTGAAGGTATTTGATGTGTTTGCAGTCTATAACGGTAAACCTGGGGTGCTTTCTATTGCTTTAATATTGTCGGTTCTCCTGCAGTTAAACGTAATTTTTCACTACTATCTTTTAGCTTTGTCATTGAGTATCGATATCCCATTAAGTGCGATGTTTATCATTATTCCAGTAGCGATAGTGGTGATGATGATTCCTGTATCAATCAATGCCATAGGCGTTCGTGAGTTGATATTTGTCGCACTATTTGGTTTATATGGGGTGAACAGTGCAGATGCTCTGGCCTTTTCCTGGATGTCATTTATCCTGATCACGCTGCTAGGCGTAATGGGCGGCATTGTATTTATGTTCAGAAGAAAAGTAACAGTTGATGTGGGTGAATCAAAAACATGAGTCACAGTCACGCCCATCATGATCATGATATAGATAGCATAGGTGATCGCCGTTTAGGAATTGCAATTGCCATCAATATGCTGCTCACTGTGGCTCAGGTGATTGGTGGTATAGCCTCCGGCAGTCTTTCGCTGATAGCTGATGCCCTGCATAACTTCAGTGATGCAAGTTCTTTGCTGATTGCTTTTGCCGCCAGAAAAATAGGACGCCAGCCTGCTGATCAATTAAAAACATTTGGCTACAAGCGGGCAGAAGTGATTGCAGCACTTATTAATCTTGTGACTCTGGTGATTGTGGGTTTGTATCTGATCTATGAGGCCATCTGGCGTATATTCGAACCGCAAATTATTGCCGGCTGGACGGTGATCATTGTTGCCACGGTTGCCCTGATTATAGATATCGCTACAGCCATTCTTACCTATACCATGTCAAAGGGTAGTGTGAATATAAAGGCAGCATTTATTCATAATGTCTCCGATGCCCTGGCTTCTGTCGGGGTAATCATTGCAGGAACTTTAATATTGCTCTATCAATGGTACTGGACAGATACCTTGTTTACTTTCTTGATTGCCGGTTATGTGCTGTATCAGGCAGCGACTCTATTACCAGAAACCATTCATATCCTGATGGAAGGCGCGCCAGAAGGTATCAATTTGGATGAAGTCATCCATACGATGGAGGCTGTAGACGATGTATTAAATGTCCATCATGTTCATCTCTGGCAGCTTGATGAGCATCGGAATGCACTGGAAGCCCATGTTGTAATAAATGATTTCAATGAGACAGAAAATATTAAGCATTTATTGAAAGGTCGGATCGAAAAAAAATTCTCTATTACGCATTCGACACTTGAGTTTGAGGTTGACCATTGTTGTGATAGTTGTTGTTAATGACTCAACAAGACGTTGATATGGAAAAAAAGAGTAATCTTAAAATTCTGTGGATTGTCCTGCTTGTGGTTTCTGGATCAGGATTGTTGTTTGCGCTTAAGTGGTGGTTGACTGTTCGTTTCGTTACGGGGCATTGAAAAAGCAGATGAAAGATTAAGGACGAAGGATGAAGGATTTTTGGCAGGGCTTTTCTTTCGTCTTTCGTCCTTAATCTCGTATCTTCAAAAATAACATCGCGCCGGGTGCGGCGCTCCTACAGCTTCGTTAAGACAGCAGTTTCTTCAGCGTATTACCCATTTCAGCCGGGTTCTTTGTTACAGTAATTCCACATTCTTCCATTATCTTGATCTTTTCAGCGGCGGTTCCTTTGCCGCCGGAGATGATGGCGCCGGCATGGCCCATGCGCTTGCCTGCTGGGGCTGTGATTCCGGCAATAAAGCCGACCACAGGCTTGGTCATGTTTTCTTTTACCCAGACGGCACATTCTTCTTCATCACTGCCGCCAATTTCACCGACCATCACCACTGCTTCAGTTTCCGGGTCGTCGTTAAACTGTTTCATAACATCCAGATGCTTCATGCCATTGACCGGATCGCCGCCAATGCCAACACAGGAAGATTGTCCCAGGCCGAGTTGTGTCAACTGATCGACGGCTTCATAGGTCAGGGTGCCGGAACGTGAAACAACACCGATCGAGCCTTTTTTGTGAATATGCCCCGGCATGATGCCGATTTTTATCTCATCCGGTGTGATGATCCCCGGGCAGTTCGGGCCAATCAGCAGGGTCGAGAAGTTCTTCATCTTATGACGGGTTCGCACCATGTCCAGAACAGGGATGCCTTCTGTGATACAAATAACCAGTTCAATGCCAGCATCTACTGCTTCATCAATGGCCGCAGCGGCAAAGGGAGGTGGTACGTAAATGACCGAGACATTTGCCCCGGTTTCTTTCTTTGCTTCAATCACGGTATTGAATACGGGAATACCTTCAAATTCCTGACCACCTTTGCCTGGTGTGACACCAGCAACATAAGCCTGTTTGCCATTTGCGTAAGCCGCGCTATGGTGAGTATGGAACTGCCCTGTTTTACCTGTGATGCCCTGGGTCAATACGCGGGTATTTTTATCAATTAATATCGACATCAGACATTCCCTCCCGCTGCTTCAACGGCTTTTTTAGCCGCATCGGCCATATCGCTGGCTGTAATAATACTTAAGCCTGATTCTGCCAGCAGTTTTTTCCCCTGATCCGCATTGGTTCCTTCCAGGCGTACTATCATTGGTATATCCAGGTGAATATCGCGTGCGGCCGTGATCAGGCCTTCAGCGATGATGTCACAGCGCATGATTCCACCGAATATATTCACCAGGATGGCTTTAATATGAGGGTTTTTCAACATCAGCTGAAACGCATTGGTGACCTTTTCAACAGTGGCTCCACCTCCGACATCTAAAAAGTTGGCGGGTTCACTACCATAGAGCTTGATAATATCCATGGTTGCCATGGCCAGTCCTGCGCCGTTGACCATGCAGCCGATATTTCCATCCAGCGGGATATAGCTGAGGTCGTGTTTGGCTGCTTCAATTTCGTCAGGATCCTGCTCATCCGGGTCGTTCAGATCATTGATTTCAGGGTGTCGATAGAGGGCGTTGTCATCAAAATTCATTTTTGTATCCAGCGCGATAATGTCACCTGCCGGGGTAATGACCAGTGGATTGATTTCTACCAGAGAGGCGTCTTTTTCTATGAATAACTGCAGCAGAGTATTGAATAGCTCAATCGCCTGAGTTTTTGTCGGACCCGCCAGTCCTAATTTTTCTGTAATGGATGCAAGATCATTCTGATTAAAGCCAGATTCATAATCGGCATAGGCAGTAAGGATTTTTTCAGGTGTTGCCGCAGCCACTTCCTCAATCTCTGTCCCGCCTTCGGTGCTTGCCAGCAGTGCAATCTGCTGGCGACTTCGATCGACCAGCATGCCTACATACAATTCACGGGCTATATCAACGCCTTCCTCAACTAGCAACCGTTTAACGATGTGTCCCTGGGGTCCTGTCTGCTTGCTGACCAGGTTCATTCCATAAATGCTGTGGGCATGCTGGCCGACTTCTTCAATGGAACTGGCGATTTTGACTCCGCCGGCCTTGCCACGGCCACCAGCATGAATCTGGGCCTTGACTACCCACAGATTACCCCCCAGCTTTTTAGCTGCAGCAATACAATCATCAGGGTTCATGCAGGCTGATCCTGCAGGAACAGGAATATTGTATTCAGCGAGTAATGCCTTTGCCTGGTATTCGTGTATATTCATTTATTTAGTAAAAACAAAGTGATATTGATTTATCTTAATACAGGTATTTAGTCAATATTTCGTTTTTTTTGTCACGGATTGTTTGAACCTGGAACGGTGATGCTTCATAATTGTCTTATTGTTAACCCCGGCCCAAATGATAGCCCATGTTGACCACATTACTGAAAGCTAAATTACACGGTGCGCGTGTCACGCACTCTGAACTGGAGTACGAAGGCTCCTGCGCGATAGACTGTGTTTTATTGAAAGCTTCTGGCATACACGAATACGAACAGATTCAGATCTACAATATCACTAATGGCGAGCGTTTTACTACCTATGCCATTCAGGCCGAATCTGGAAGCGGCATCGTATCCGTCAACGGCGCTGCGGCGCACAAGGCAAACCCAGGCGATAAGCTGATTATTTGCTCCTATGCAGCTTTTAACGAAGCCGAGATGAAAGTTTTCAAACCTGTGCTGGTTTACCTCGACGAAATGAATGCAATTATTCGTATTGGCAACCGGATTCCTGTCCAGGCGGCTTGAAAAAAGCTTTCACCACAGAGGACACGGAGGTCACAGAGGTTTTTGAAGTTGAGTTATTCCGTTGTCTTTTGTAGATTTTAGCCTCAATGGATAAAACGTTATTCGTTGCTAATTTAAAAACCTTTAGTCCTCTGTGACCTTCGTGTCCTCTGTGGTGAAAGCTTTTGAATTTCTTTTTTTGATTTAGAATCTATCCTTCAATAATCGCAAATACCTGAAGCAATCTTCGCTGTTGTCTATTTTCTGTCCTGAATGCTGTGCGACTGTTTTCATGACGTTTTCTTTATCTGTACGCAGGAAAGGGTTGTAGCGCATTTCATTTTCCAGGCTGACGGGCAGGGAGGGCTGGTTTTTTTCGCGTAGAGCCTTTACTTCTTCAACTCTTGATTTTACAGCTGCATTCTCTGGCTCTACAGCCAGTGCAAAGCGGAGATTATCCAGCGTGTATTCGTGTCCGCAATATATAGAGGTGTCAGTGGGAAGGCGGGCAATTCTTTGTATTGCCGCGTGCAATTGTTCAGCGGTGCCGTCATACAATCGACCGCAGCCTGCGCTGAAAAGGGTGTCGCCACAGAACAGCATGTTGTTTGTTAGATAACCAATATGTCCAGCAGTATGTCCGCATAAATCTATTACCTGAAAGTCCAGTGTTAACTCGGGTATGTCGAAACGGTCATTGCCAGTTAATGGTGATGTGAGACAGGGTATATCTTCTGTGGCAGGGCCATAAACAGGAATGTCATATTTTTGTACCAGCCGTTCAATTCCATCTACATGATCCCAGTGGTGATGGGTAACTAGTATTGCTGTCGGCCTTATATTCTGCTGTTTAAGGTAGTTCACACAGACGGTAGCAGCGCCAGGGTCAATAATTACTGCAGTGGAATTAATCGTGTTGATTATTAGCCAAATGTAGTTATCCGACAGAGCAGGAAGTGGTTGCAGGGTAATTGTCATCTGATTATATGGCGATTGTCTCTGTATCTGTGTGTATATCGCTGAACAAACTATGGAAAGGCTTGATTCCAGGGAGCCTTTGATTAATTATGCCATATCTCTGGCTTTCTTGAGAATGACGATACTCAGAGGTTCCTGCAAAGGCGCCTAAGGATGGGTTTGAATTGAAAATATTTGCTGGAATATTGTTTGTTTTAGTCCTGCTTGTCATCGGGCGGATGATCTATCTGTCACTGACTTCGAAGGCACCAGAAACGAAGCTGGTAAATGGATTATTACGCCCCTGTCCTGATACCCCAAATTGTGTTTCCAGCGAGGATGTTGAAAGCACTAAAAAGATTGCTCCAATTGTCTACACGGGTTCTGCTGAGCAGGCATGGAATGACCTTCGGGCGGCAATTGGAAAATCTGGTGGAGTGGTCAAGTATTATGATGAAACATACCTTCGAGCGGTCTACACTAGTCGACTATTCCGTTTTGTCGATGATATGGAGTTCAGGCTAGTTCCTGAGAGCGGAATAATTCATGTCCGCTCTGCTTCCAGGGTAGGCAAATCGGATCTGGGAGTTAACCGGAAGAACATTGAGAAGGTTAGGCTGGTATTAAATCAGAACCATCAATGAATTCAAGAAGTTATTTGTGTTATTAATGTTCCCTATACTAACCGCCCTGAAGGTTATTCTTAAACGCTGTTTTATGCTTTTGTCGAAGTTCCTTGATGAACTTATTTTTATTAGTTCTAATTTTTTTCAACGTACTTTTTGATGCGGCAGTTTCCAGATCATGTTTCTCAGAAAACAAAATCATCTCAACCATGATCGGTAAAAGATCCAGGCCTTTGTCCGTAAGGCTGTATACATATTTGGATAGATTATTTTCATCTGGATTTTTTGCAATAATATTTTGCCCTTCAAGACGTTTTAATCGGTCAGTTAAAATATTTGTTGCTATCCCCTCTGGCGATTTAGCAAAGTCTCCAAAATTAGATTTCCCTAAAAAGAGAATATCCCTAATTATCAGAAGGGCCCACCTGTCTCCAATAATGTCCAGGGCAAAAGTGACAGGGCAATATGACCTTCGGTTGATTGCAGGCTTCTTCATACTCTAATTTTAGCCTA
This sequence comes from Gammaproteobacteria bacterium, assembly GCA_036986095.1. Taxonomy (GTDB): domain Bacteria; phylum Pseudomonadota; class Gammaproteobacteria; order BMS3Bbin11; family BMS3Bbin11; genus BMS3Bbin11. The sequence continues at coordinate 22,058 of BTQX01000003.1, read as the reverse complement.
TTATAATATTACTTGCAAAATGAAAGTGCTTGTATTAGTCTCAATGCCACTTGCAATGTGCAATTAATAATCATTAAAAGGAGAAGAAAATGAAACTTTACGTAATGCCTGTATCGCCCAATGTTAGAAAGGCCCAGGCGGTAGTGAATTATCTTGATTTAGATGTTGATGTCATTAGTAAAGATGTGATGGCTGGGGATCTTAAAACCGATGATTTCCTGGGAATCAACCCAAATGGAAAAGTCCCGGCACTTGAAGATGGTGAATTTAAATTGTGGGAGTCCAACGCAATCGCTCAATACCTGGCATTAACCGCCCCAAATAATGACCTGTTTCCCGATGATTTAGTAAAAAGAATGGATATTACACGTTGGCAATTTTGGGAATCTAATCACTACAATAAAGCCGTTGGGTCTATTGTTTGGGAAACATTAATTAAGCCTTTGTTTAAGATACCTGGAGGGCCAGACGAAAGTAAAATCGAAGCTGGACTTACTGATTTCAATCTTTTTGCGCCTATCCTGGAGAAACAGCTGAATGGCAATGAATTTATTACTGGTGATACCCTAACTCTGGCTGATTTTTCAGTGGGTGCCATGTCAGCACTCGTTTTATCAAAGTCTTCACGTATTCCATTAGAAGAATATCCTGTAATTAAATCCTGGTATTTGAGGCTGGAGGCTATCCCTGCGTGGGCAAAGTCTGGTCCGTCTTTTGAAATCTAACGAACTTCATAGATATTCAGGATATAAAGTACTTCTATTTTGCATATTCCTTACAAAGTAAGTAATAACAATAAAAAATTGGAGATCATTATATGGTTAATAATAAAAGCTCAACAAAATTAAAGTACCCGTGTGCTATGGCACATGGTCATTTCGAAAATTTATTTAAAGATATCTGGTTTGTAAAAGGCGCAGTGAAAATGCCAATAATGCTGCCGATGAAAGTGTCACGTTCCATGACAATTCTTCGAGATCCATCCAATAATGAATTAACACTTATCAATTCGATGCGCTTAACAGACGCGGGACTAGATGAACTGGATAACATTGGTAATGTAACAAACGTAATTCGAATAGCAGGATTTCATGGCCGTGATGATGCCTTTTACCGTGAAAAATATGGCGCAAAGATCTATGCAATTCGGGGACAGACTTATGTTCGTAAGTTTGATAATGAAACAAAAACAGAAGATGGATATATGCAGGCCGATGTATGGTTAGAAAATGACAGTGTTCTACCCATTGATTCAGCTTCTCTAAAAATATTTGGAACAGCTAAACCCACAGAAGCGATTATTATTCTAGCAAGAGAAGGGGGAATCCTGGTTACAGGCGATTCCCTGCAAAACACCCCTGAGCCGGATCAGTATGTGAATTTTCCAGCACGATGGATGATGAAGAAAATGGGATTTTTTAAGGAGTTCAATATTGGGCCTGGGTGGTTAGGGTTCGCCGAACCAGAGGAAGCTGAAGTTCGCTCGGTTCTAGATTTAGAGTTTGATCATGTGTTACCTGCACATGGCGACCCGGTTATCACTGGTGCAAAGGAAAAATATCGCCCGGCACTTGAGGGAGATCTCAAAGCTTGTCATGCAAATTAATTAAAGCTTTGCAGTGTTTCATCAAGTGGTGCTGGAAAAATGTCTCCAGTCTTTTAATTCAGAGTAGCAAGGCTTGTCAGATAATATTTATCGTCTCATATTATTTTGGATCTAGCCCGCTGTAACGTCGTTTATCAGAAGGCAACTCGCAAAAAAACCTTATATATATTAAAATATAAGGTTTTTTTAATATATCACGTAGGGCGAGAATGGCTGTGGGCAACATTATAAAAAGTAACATGAAAAACCTGGTAGCGGGTTTAATTTTTCTTCTGTTTGCACTCTGGCTGACAACCGTCGTTCCTTCAGTCGAAATTGCCTGGGTTTCAGCATTTCTTCTGCTGACTATTTATCTGTTTGTATTTGAAATTGTAGGTGTTGATGTTGCTGCTATCTCTATTATGGTGCTGTTGGGTCTAACGTCACTTTTCGCCCCCTGGATGGGACTGGAACAGGGCCTGGTAGACAATGAACACTTATTCAGAGGTTTTTCAAGTAATGCGGTAATGTCGATTATTGCAGTAATGATAATCGGTGCCGGGCTGGATAAAACGGGCCTGATGAATACCGTTGCTGCCTATATTTTGAAAGTCGGCGGTAAAACTGAAAAACGCATTATCCCTATCATTTCCAGCACTGTCGCTATCATTTCGTCTTTTATGCAAAATGTTGGTGCAGCAGCATTATTTCTTCCGGTAGTTAGTCGAATCTCTGCTCGATCAGGTCTACCGATGTCCAGGCTGCTAATGCCCATGGGTTTCTGTGCAATACTTGGTGGCACTGTCACCATGGTAGGTTCATCGCCATTAATCCTGCTCAACGACCTTATACTCACCTCAAATCATGCCTTGCCGGATGACAAGCAAATGGAATTGTGGTCATTATTTTCTGTTACACCTGTGGGGTTTGCACTGGTTGCTACCGGAATAATCTACTTTGTTCTGGCAGGGAAATTCATATTACCACGAGTAAGCAAGGACAGTGGTTCTGTTGCAGCGACTACTATGGGTTATTTTCAGGATGTCTATGGCATTGACTATGAAATGACAGAGGTTTGTGTGCCGAAAGAGTCTTCCATATCGGGTAAAATGATCGATGAGATCGAGACAGATCACCCTATTAGAATTATTGCTACACAACGCCCGGACGGTGAAACGCGCGTTGGTCCGGGTTCTCTTGCCCGGGATGTCGCCCTGGAAGAAAGAATGGCGCTGTGTGTGTTGGCATCACCTGTCAATCTCAAAGATTTTACAGATACCTACGACCTGATGATTCATGATGAGTTTGAAATATTTACTGAGTCATTGGCGACCACTCAGGCTGGTATCGCCGAAGTTATAATCCCACCGGGTTCAAATCTGATTGGAAAGAGCGCCCGTGATATCTGGTTACGTAAGGTTTATGGTATTGCCATGGTTGCACTGCATAGAAATGGTGAAACCCTGCGTGAAGGTGAAGGAATAAGGGACATGCCATTGCAGGCAGGCGACACACTTGTCGTGCATACACAGTGGACAGCTCTGGTTCGTCTAGAATCAGATCGCAACTTCGTTGTTGTAACAACAGAATTTCCACATGAAGATCTACGTCCGAATAAGGTAGGTTGGGCGGCCCTGTTCTTTGGCATTGCATTATTACTTGTTCTATTTACCGATCTCCGTTTGTCGATTGCTCTGCTAACCGGTGCTATCGGCATGGTATTGTCCGGTGTGCTGAGTATTGACGAGGCCTATGAAGCTATCTCATGGAAAACCGTTTTCCTGCTGGCAAGTTTAATACCACTGGGCCTTGCAGTAGAAACCAGTGGCACTGCGAAATGGATTGCTGATCAGACACTAACTGTAGTGGGTGAACAGCCAATCTGGGTGATTCAGGCCTCTGTTGCTGTATTGGCAACATTCTTTACCCTGGTTATGTCTAACGTTGGTGCGACAGTTCTGCTGGTGCCACTGGCGGTAAATATTGCCATTGGTGTCGGTGCAAGTCCCGCTGTATTTGCGCTTACCGTCGCCCTGGCAACATCAAACTCCTTCCTGATCCCGACCCATCAGGTGAATGCGCTAATTATGGGTCCTGGTGGTTATAAAGTGCCAGACTTCATGAAGGCTGGTGGGATTATGACCATACTGTTTCTGGTCGTTATGATGATGATGATGACGTTGATTTTCTGATTCTAGCACCGTCTCGGCGCGATGTTGAGACGAAAGGCACGAGACGAAGGACTAAAGAAAAGTATAACGAAGTTTTAAATTTATTGTCTTTAGTCTTTAGTCTTTAGTCCTTTGTCCTTAATCAATGATCAATCGCGCCGAGCGACGCTCCTATAGTTGGTTTATTTTAGCTAAAACTGTGTTCTTCAGCAGGAAACTTCCTGCTTCTTACATCCTCTGCATATGTCTTGATAGCTGATTGAATATCTGGACTATCCTGCATGAAGTTTTTTGCAAACCTGGGTGCTTTGCCAGGTGTTATTCCTAGCAGATCGTGTAGAACGAGAATCTGTCCATCACAGGCATTTCCGGCACCAATTCCAATTACCGGTATTTCAGTGCTGGCGGTGATTTCTGCTGCCAGCATTTTCGGTACACACTCAAGTAAGAGAATATCTGCACCGGCCTTTTCTAACACTGCTGCCTCTTCAATCATTTTTTTGGCTGCCTGTGCGCTACGTCCCTGAACCCTGTAGCTGCCAGTTTTATAGATAGATTGTGGCTTTAATCCAATATGTGCGCAGACCGGGATTTCATGGCTGGATAGAGCTTCTACTATGGGTATCTGATCCAGCCCTCCTTCCAGTTTAACCATATGCGCTCCAGCCTGCTGCAATGCATCAGTGGCATTATCCAGTGCACGTTCAATACTTAGATAACTCATAAAGGGCATGTCCATAATTAGCAGCGCTCTCTCGACTCCTTTGCTGACTATAGATGTGTGATAAAGCATATCCTCCATGCTGACAGGGATGGTTGTCTTATGTCCCTGTATGACCATGCCGAGGGAATCACCGACCAGGATTATGTCGACCCCAGATTGATCCAGTAGACATGCAAAGCTGTAGTCGTAGGCAGTCAGGGCAACTATGGGCTGCTTGTCCTGCTTCATTTTTCTTAAGGCTGGCAGGGTGATGCGGGATGTACTGATTTGAATACTCATGGGAGTCTCTAATAAATTTAGTAATACTGGATTATTATCAATAATATTAGAATATTTAGAAGGTACATGTCTGTTCAATACGGCATTGTAGGAGCGTCGCTCGGCGCGATTTGGTTTCGTCTATAACAATCGCGCCGAGCGACGCTCCTACACGAGGGCAGTGGTACCCTCATAAACTATGACCATCTTCAAGCTTCATTAACTATATCACTTAATGTCGATAATTCTTTTCGTATCGAATCGACAGAGGTGTTGAAAAAGTTTTGTTCTGTTTCATTCAGATCCAGTTCAATTATCTTTTCCATTCCACGCTCACCAAGGACTGCTGGCACGCCGATGGTAATATCTTCTTCACCATACTCGCCCTGTAAATAGGCCACCGTGGGCAGGACTGATTTTCTATTGTATGCGATAGCTTCTACCATCTCGGCAATGGCCGCTGCCGGCGCGCCATAAGCACTGCTGTTGCCTTTCAGGGCAAGAATTTCAGCACCGCCTGTACGGGTGCGTTGAATGATTTCATCAATCTTGTCAGATGACAGGAAATGCTCAATAGCGATGCCCGATATTGTCGTAAATCGTATCATTGGAACCATGGCATCACCGTGCCCGCCCATCACCATGGCATTGATATATTTTGCTGATAAACCAGTTTCCAGTGCGACGAAGGCAGCCATGCGTGAAGAGTCCAGCACACCTGCCTGTCCCATCACACGGTTTCTATCCCAGCCGGTACGCTTGATTGCATGGTAGGTGAGGCTATCAACAGGGTTACTGACAAGAAGCAACATGGAATCCGGTGCGTATTCCAGTACATCATCAAGAATTTCATCAAGCACTCTTACATTAGTTTCCATGACATCTGCACGCGACATACCAGGTTTACGGGGGATGCCGGCTGTGACGATGATGATATCAGCACCTTCGATTATTTTATTATCGTTGGAACCCCGCAGACGAGTATCAAAACCAAACAGAGAGGCCGATTCCTGAATATCCAGTGCCGCACCCGCCGCAGCACCATCACGTATATCAGTCAGGACGACTTCCCGGCAAATATCACTAGTCGCCAGAAACTGGGCAGTAGATTCCCCAACGCGTCCGGCGCCGATGATTGCGATTTTGTTCATGGCAGGTCTCCTTTTGTGTTCTTGTATTTAATATTATAGTAGTTGGAGAGGAAAGGGGAGATGAAGTTCCAAGATCCAAGTTCCAAGTTCCAAGTTTAAACCATAAAATCTTGTCGCACTCGAAGAAGCTGTGCTAAGCAGGAAAATTGCCTGATTTTGATCTTACTTGGAACTTGGATCTTGGAACTTGGAACTATTTCTTATTTACCAGATCCAGTCGCGCAACCCCCGAATCAATAGCCGCCTGCGCAACAGCCTTCGGCACTACATCAATCAGACGCGGGTCGAAGGGCTTGGGGATGATGTGATCAGGGCCGAATTCAAGCGAATCATAGCCGTATATTTTAGCGATTTCAGGCGGAACAGGTTGTTTACCAAGTTCTGCCAGTGCATGGGCGGCAGCGATGTGCATTTCTGTGTTGATGCAGGCTGCACGAACATCCAGTGTGCCGCGGAAGATGAAAGGAAAGCCGAGGACGTTATTGACCTGATTAGGATAGTCGCTACGGCCAGTGGCTATCACCAGATCACTGCGTGTCTGATGGGCCAGTTCCGGTAGTATCTCGGGCACCGGGTTGCACAACGCGAAGACGATAGGGCGGGGCGCCATGCACAGTAACATGTCACAGCTTAATAGACCCGGACCGGACACACCGATAAAGATATCGGCACCCTCACAGGCATCTGCAAGTGATCGCTTCTCCGTCTTAATGGCAAATGCCTGTTTGGTCACAGTCAGATTTTCGCGCCGATCGTGAATGATACCCTGGCGGTCAACCATGTGGATATTTTCACGCTTTGCACCCATCTTAATTAACAGGTTCATTGAAGCAACGCCGGCTGCACCCGCGCCCAGACAAACTATATTTGCATCGGGCAGGGTCTTTTTCTGAAGTTCCAGTGCGTTGAGTATGCCGGCTGCAATAATAATCGCCGTCCCGTGCTGGTCATCATGAAAGACAGGTATATCCAGGCGTCGGGACAATTCCTGTTCGATGTAGAAACAATGTGGCGCAGCAATATCTTCAAGATTGATGCCACCGAAACCACCTGCAATGCGTGTAACGGTATCGATAAAGTCATCCGGGCTATCTGCATCTACCTCTATATCAAATACATCGATGTCGGCAAAACGCTTAAACAACACAGCCTTACCCTCCATGACGGGTTTGCTGGCCAGCGCGCCAGTATTACCAAGCCCAAGCACAGCGGTACCATCGGTGATAACGGCTACCAGATTACCCTTACTGGTGTAACGATAGGCATTTTCCGGGTTATTCCTGATTTCCAGCACCGGGATAGCGACTCCCGGCGTATAGGCCAGGGAAAGGTCTTCCGGTGTGGCAGTGGCCTTGGTTATTTTAATTGCCAGTTTCCCCGGCCTGGGTAATTCATGGTATTCAAGGGCAATCTTTTTGAGTTTTTCGGGCATGTTCGTCGTCGGGAGCTGCGTGTGTTTCAGGAGGCGAATTCTAGCATGTTTCCGCTTGATTCTTAGGGTATTGCTCGTTTGTATGCTAATTTCTGGTAAAATTGCAGCTTAAATATTATCCGGGGAGTGATCCATGTTTGATGAAGGCAGCTGCAGCGAAGCGGAACCCTTTGCGCTTCAAGTACACGGTGACAGTATGGAACCAGAGTTTAAACATGGTTGCGTTATTGTTGTGGACCCGGCAGGGGTCGTCACTCATGCGAGCTTTGTTGTTGCAAAAAACGATGACGGCCTTATCTTCAGGCAGTTATTTATTGAGGGTGATAGCCATATTCTTCGCCCACTAAACCCGGTCTATGATGAAGAAGAGATAGCTGGCATGCATATGGTAACAGGACTGGTTACGCAGCAGCCGGGGCGTCGGCGTAAGCATATGCGACACTACACTTGAAGGTCAGGGGAAAGGAACCCCCGATACTGAACTACTTTTACTTGGGAACAATATTGTAGGTGCGAATTCATTCGCACAGTTTGATATTGTTTGAATTTGTCGCACCTACAGAAGAGCAAAATAGATCATTGTATAACCCAGATTTTGACCTTTCCCCTTTAACCTTTCCATTTTCCCCTTAATTATTCCTTTGTATCAAATTTTCTGCCTCTGAGGTACTGATTTTAACAAGATTTTATGTAATAATTTAATATATTTTATGTACGCACCATATATTTCATTTTGTTATTCGATCAAAATATGCGGTATGCGTCTATCTCTTTGTTTTTAAGCTGGTTTTTAGTTAAATTTGTGGGGATAACGCAGAGCGTAACGTTTCGTAAATTCACCTCTTACGAAACCTGATTACTTTATCATACCGAGGTGATTTTTGGAGAATGTAATAATGAGTAAAATCGTAAAAGATATAAGTCTAATTGTATTAATGTCACTATTTCTTTTTGGAAATGTATATGCCGCAGAAAATGCTAAACATAAGGTAGTAATTCAAGTAAGCACTGATGATCCCAGGACTCAAAAAATAGCATTGAATAATGCTGTAAACTTACAAAAGCTCTATGGTATAGATAACATTGATATTGAGATTGTGGCCTATGGTCCTGGTCTTGGGTTATTGACAACGAAGAGCAAGCAGGCTGATAGAGTGAAAAGTCTGGCAATGCAAGACATAGCCTTTAGTGCATGTGGGAATACAATTAAGAAAGTAACGAAGAAATCAGGGAAACAACCCGTTATTCTTGAAGGTGTCCAAACTGTCACGTCCGGTGTTGCTCGCATTATGGAATTGCAAATGCAGGGTTATGCATACATTAGGCCATAAAACCTGAAAAAGGATTCCAGGTCATGGAGCCTGGGGGTCTGACCACGACAGGCTGTTGATATTAAATACTATTTTGACGTAAAACAGCCAATATTTTGGCTAAAAAGTTCTTTTTTGGTACCAAAATGGGTGGTCTAAGCACATGTCAGCTCCTTGATCTGGTATAGGTACGCATCATGGTGGACAGATCGTCATTTAGCCTTGATTCCCAATTGTTCTATTACGTTCTAGACAAACGTTCTGGCAACTGGCTCCTGCGATTCAGGTTGAAGTACAAATAAAAATACAACATTAGATGTTGAAAATGTTTCAACTACTGAGCCTTTAGTATTGTCGCCGAGCATTTTTAACATGCGCTTTATGAATGTTTCTCGTTTTTCTCTAAGTGCTGAAACATTAATAGTGATTTACCGCTGACCTAAGAGTAGAGACTTCATGCCAATATGAAAAACTTTGATGAGTTTTTACGCCCATAAGTGTTTTGATTTTATTTCTAAACAAATGTCAGGGTCTAAAAATATTAAGTTGCACTTTTGGGATGCGGTTAGTAATGAAGAGAGCCAATGTTTTCGACTTTCGGCTTGATCAGGAACCAAACTGGAAAAATAATGACAGCCATTTAAAATTGTAGAGTTTTCAATACGGCTGACTTTTCTTTTATTGTTGTTTTTTAATAGATCAGCTATTTCTTTATAAAGAGAAGGATCAAATTTTTCCCTTTTGTCAGGTTCTTTTGAATATTCTATAAATTTACCATCGGTGCTTTCATCATCTTCCGTAAACATCCAGTGAACTGATGGCATTATCCAGATGATCACCAGTTCAACGATAAACAAGCGCCCACTCGAACCATGCCGGGAAATCTCAAACCCAATCCCCATAGCACAGCGTTCTATACTAGCAACGTTGCTGCACCACCACGGTTTCTTGAGAACCTGAAGCGCATCGGTCTGCCATACCCTTTTTTATTTAGATAGCGAATCTAAATAAAACCAGGTGAATTACCTGTATTGGCAATTATACAGGAAGAGCAGGATGAACTGGGGATTTCGGGGATGTGCTGTCTGAGATAAGGGCAATTCCACAGACGTGCTCGAGTAAAAAAAAAGCCCACCAATAGGCCGGCTCTCAAAAATTCTTGATATTTCGATCAAACCCTCAAGCCATTGCCTTAATACGCGCATTCATATGACTCTTCAAACGCGCTGCCTTGTTCTTATGCTGCAAGCCACGTTTGGCATTGCGATCAATAATAGAAACTGCTGAATGGTAAGCGGATACGGCTTTCTCCTTATCATTGCTTTCGATTGCTGCGTAAACGGTCTTGACATAGGTACGCATCATGCTACGCATACTGTGGTTCTGAGTGCGGCGTACTGTGTTTTGACGGGCACGTTTACGCGCCTGAGGTGAATTTGCCAATGTCTAATCCTCTAGGAACAGGGCTGAGTCTGAGAAAACCGCGCAATATCCTTGTTTCTGGGTGATTTGTCAAGTTTAAAGCTGATTTTAGCCGCTGATGTACGCATCTCGATGACGCTATTATTCCCTTCTTTAGCTACGCCCTGGTTACTGATCAATAGTAATTTATGTTCTCGATCGATTCTTTTCTTTCCTTGCATACTGACATCAGGTAGCGTTACGCCATCATGCAAACAGACACGCAATCGAAATGACTGGCGGACTGGTTAAATCCACGTTGAATACGGGTTCGATGACCCTGATATCCCGTATTTCAGGGCTGATACGTGATGTCGTGCTGGCAACCTCATTCGGTGCAAGCCTGGCAGCCGATGCCTTTTATGTGGCCTTCCGTATACCCAATTTCTTTCGTAGGATTTTTGCTGAGGGGGCGTTTTCACAGGCTTTTGTACCGGTATTAAGTGAATACCGCAATCGAAGTGATGAGGCGGCGATTCGTGTGTTCATCAGTCATATGTCTGCCTCGCTGGGCCTGATCCTTTTGTTAGTTGTTCTGCTCGGGGTGTTGGCGTCCTCGGCGATTGTGACCGTACTTGCGCCGGGTTTTCTGGACGAACCCGAGAAGTTTGCAACCACGGTGAGCATGTTGCGGATAACTTTTCCCTATCTACTTTTTATTTCGCTGGTCGCCATGTCAGGCGGCATCATGAATGCCAGTCACCATTTTATAATACCTGCATTTACGCCTGTATTATTGAACCTGAGTATGATTGCAGCCGCGCTGTTGTTAGCACCTCTTATGGATGGTTCAGCGGTTGCCCTGGCGTGGGGTGTGTTGCTTGCCGGTTTTGTGCAGTTATTCTTTCAGTTCCCGAAATTGTGTCAGATGAACTTACTCGTATTACCTCGCATCAACTGGCAGGATGAGGGGGTAAGCAAGGTCGGCAAATTGATGGTTCCGGCCATCATCGGCAGTTCTGCGGCACAGATTAATCTGCTTATAAATACCATCCTGGCATCTTTTCTGGTGACTGGCAGCGTTACCTGGCTGTACTATTCAGACCGCTTGATGGAATTCCCATTAGGGATTTTCGGTATTGCCCTGGCCACGGTTATCCTGCCAGCTTTGTCTGATACCCATCACTCCAGAAGCAAAGAAGAATTTTCGGCATTACTGGACTGGGCTTTGCGCTGGGCCGTGCTAATTGGCCTGCCGGCTTCCGTTGCACTGGTCTTGTTATCTGAGGCACTGCTTGCGACTTTATTCCAGTATCAGGCTTTTACTGCCTGGGATGTCGGCATGGCGAGCAAAAGCCTGATTGCTTTTTCTCTGGGGTTGCCTGGCCTGATTTTGATTAAGGTGCTTTCTCCGGGTTTTTTTGCTCGCCAGGATACCCGAACACCGGCCAGGATCGCGGTGATTTCGGTCGTCGTGAACATTGTTTTTAGTCTGCTACTGATAAAGCCGTTGGCCCACACGGGGCTGGCACTGGCATTGACAGTTTCAGCCTACGTCAATTCCGGGCTGCTGTACTATACATTACGCAAGCAGGGTGTCTTACATCTGCAGCCCGGCTGGCCGCTTTTTCTGATTAAGGTGCTTATCGCAAGCATAGGCATGGGGGTTGCCCTGTATTATGGAGCAGGAGATCTTCAGCTATGGATAAATGCCGGTTTACTTGAACGTATCAGTAGATTGACTATTCTTATTTTGACGGGAGCAGTTGTTTATTTTTCACTGGTGTTCGCTTTTAAGATACCAATAAAAGAGATGTTAAAGTCAGGCTAATGTACGAACTGGATAGCCGCTTTGTGGCACAAATTTTTCCACTGGATGAGGGGAGGGTGTTTACTCTTTCTGAAGCGAGGGCACTGATGCCCCTGATAGTAAAAATAACCACAACAGCGCATAAAAAGCTGGAGCCATTAAGATCACAACTGCAAACAAGTATCACTGCAAATGATGATTCAGCCAGCACTGTTGAATCGGCCTATCGTAAAGTTGTACAGGACTGGATAGATAAACTACAACGTCTGGGTGTCACGGCCAGCAATCTCTGGGTGGTACATTTTGATACCGGCGACGGACATTTGTGCTGGCGCTTCCCAGAATTACGTCTGGCAAATTTTCATCTGTATGAGGATTGCGAGAAAGGACGACGTTCGGTGAAAGAGTATGTTGAACTGTTTCAGCCGGATTGGGGTTGAAAGAAGTTCCAAGTTCCAAGTTCCAAGCTAAAGTCAAAACCAGTTAACCACAGAGGACACGGAGGACACAGAGGTTTTTTGTTGTAACCTAAAATCTTTTTTCTTTCCTCTGTGCTCTCTGTGTCCTCTGTGGTGAAAAGCTTTTAGTGTTTGACTTGGAACTTGGAACTTTAGACTTGGAACTTCAGTCCCGATACAAATCCCGGCTGTAATGATGATCGAGCGGATTCGCCTTGTATCCCTTTATATCAGGCTTTACCAGATGCCGTGAGACGTAATGGTAGATCGGTATGATGACCTGGTCATCGAGTAACTGTTGCTCTGCCCGCCGGATCAATTTTTCTCTCGCAGTGTTATCCATTGTTGACTCGATCTGCTTTATTAACCCATCGTAAACAGGGCTGGCGTAGCCGGTATCATTCCTGGCGTTGTTGCTGGTGAACAGGGTCAGGAAGCTGCTGGCGTCGTTATAGTCGGCTATCCACGAAGCGCGGTAGAGCTGTGTTTCTGTTTTGCTTTTTCTTCTATTGAGGAATACCTTCCATTCTTCATTGATCAGCTCTACTTTTATGCCGAGGTTTTTCTTCCACATGGCGGCGATGGCGATGGCGATGCGTTTGTTCTGATCGCTGGAGTTATAGTGTAGAGTGGTGTGAAGGGGGGTGTCGCGACTGTAGCCGGCCTTGTTGTAGAGTTGTTTGGCCAGTTTCAGGTTTTGACCCATGCGGCTAGCAGATTGTTCGGGCCCGGACAGAATCCCGGCTGGTAGCCATCGGTCTGCTGGATGCTCACCATTTCCCAGGATCTTCTCTGCAATAATTGCTCTGTCTATGGACAGTGACAGGGCTTGACGCAGGTCGGTATTTCCTTTGAATGGCTTGTGAGTCAGGTTGAAGCCGTAATAGTAGGTACCGAGGTAAAGGCTGATGAAGGCTTCGCCAGGCAGGTTTTTTTTGATCCAGCCAAGCTTGTTTGGTGGAATTGTATCGGTCCAGTCTAATTCACCGGCGCGGTAGCGGCTGAATTCGGTGTTACTCGTTTCAATCGGGTAATAGACCACCTGTTTAAAAAATAGTGTTTTCTGATTGTAGTAATGAGTGTTCCGGTTAAGCACCAGCTTTTCGTATGGAACCCATTGCTGCAGGGTCCATGCCCCATTTGAAATTGTGTTGCCGGCACTGAAGGCCTTGTCTTTGTCCTTTATCAGGGAAGTTGCATAGACAGGAAAGGCGATCGGGTGGCTTAGTATTTGCAGAAACCAGGGGGTCGGCTGCTCGAGTTTGATGATCAGGGTGTGGGCATCCGGCATTTCAATGCCCAGTTTTTCTACTGGCATGTTGCTATTCATGACCTCACGTGCATTCTTTATGGGCAGAAGGAGGCTTGCCATCGGTGCTGCCGTGTCCGGATCCAGTGCGTGCCGCAGAGAAAAGATGAAGTCAGCGGCTGACAACGCCTCGCCATTGGACCAGGCCAGGCAGGTACGCAGCTTGAACGTGTATGTTAGACCGTCCTCGGAGATGGTCCATTTCTCCGCCGCACCGGGGATAAGATTGCCTGCCGCGTCTTCTGTCACCAGGCCCTCAAACAGATCACGTAGTATATTGCCGCTGGAGACATCTTCTGATTGATGTGGGTCGAGCGTAACGGGCTCAGTGCTGTTGCCTCTATGGAGAATATTTGATGCTTTTGTTCCCGCTGCAAGGCCAGGTGTAGCGGGAAAAAATAACAGCAAAAAAAGTGACAAAAAAAGTGTATTTTTTATAGAAAAAAGATTTTGATCTCCCTGCGTCCTCTGCGGACCCAGCGAGAGAGAATAGACTTTAGACTCTTTCATTTTTGAGCTTGTTCGGTAATACAGGCGAGATAATCTTTTTCCAGTTCGCTGGTTTCATGTCTTTGCGCTTTCCATATCGCTTCAGCCAGGCATTCGAGCAACACATGTAGCGCATCATGTTTGTCGCGGCTTTGCTGCAGGGTCTGGAAGTGTTGGCGGATGCCTGGTGGATTATCGATCGACAGTTGTTCTTCTATTGTTACGTGTAGACTCATGTGCAGGAACGGATTTCCCTGACCCTGCTCGGGCGGGAAATCAAAATCCAGGTATTTATCCTGATTTTCAAGTATGGAGTGATATTCGGGGTGCAGCAGGATAACGTCAATCAATAATGACTCAACGCCCTGTAGAGCCTGGGATTGTTTGTACTTCTGCCAGGTATTAAAAAATACCTGCCGCATTCCGCCGCGGTCTTTTCCGTAGAGACTCAATGTATATCTACTTTTTTCGATTGATTTTGAAGAGCCCCAGACTTGCCGAATACTGATAGGTATAGTTTCCGTTCTTTAGTGGCCCAATTTCACCGTTACCATAGAAGCCGATAAACGGCATGCCGGGGTTCGTTTCCCTGAGTATTTCTATATCTCTGTCGCTGCCGCCGTAGAATGAGGGGCCACGTCCCAGGCAGGGGAACATGAAGCCGAAATCCGCTTTGCCATGGAGTTTTTTTGTTGCGGCATCGATAGCCTGTTTCATACCAAGTTCGGCAGCATAGGTATCGCGGATGGCCAGGAACAGGTGTTCGCCAGGCTGGAGCTCCGAGGTCAGGGTGATTGAATGGCTTTCCGGGTTGGTGGAGATAATGTGGTCGAGGTGGAAGCGGCCTTCGTTTATGGCATTGTCAGTTTGGCCAAAGGTGACGCCGCCCAGCAACAGGTGCAGCGGCAGCTCGCTTTTTTTCATCGATGCTGGCAAGGCGTTTAGCAGTACATCCAGCGCCGGTGAGTCTTCAATGCTGACCACGTCCAGACCCTCGGCAGCAGCAATGATGTGTGGTTTAGTCAGTGTTTTAAAGCTTTGTGCAACAGCAAAGCCTGCATCGACATTGTTGATGGCCAGTTCTACACAATTATCCGCTTTTATCCGGGCACCCTGCCAGTGTTTGTAATTACCCTGTCCCAGGGGGTCTGATGCAATGGCACCAATATGCGGTGTCTCATCATGCAGCCAGTTCGGGTCGAAACCCTGTGGTGTGCCAAAGGACAGAAAGGCTTTCGCTGTGTCAGAGCTGCGTGGAGAGATCACTGTGTCTTTGCCAAAAACCATGGCGGCGATGCCCGGGCTGTCCAGTATCCAGTCATGATCCGTCAATATGCCATACCCGATGCAGCCGGAAACCTGTAGACAGCGGGCTGTACGTGCGGCCAGGCGAACGGCAGCTTCAGCCTCATCGGAATATTCCGGTGTCATAAACAACAGTACGCTCTCGGCCTGTGTGATATCGGCCTTTTCTAAAGCGATTCTAACGGCTCTGGCAGCATGCTCAATGATGGGATGCGTGCCGTAACTGAGGCCGGTTGCTATGGCTGTGCTCATGTTTCTGTTTTTGCTCTGTATTCACATAGATCATGAATAATACAACTGCCGCAGCGTGGTTTACGTGCGATGCAGGTATATCGTCCATGCAGGATCAGCCAGTGATGGGCATCCTGTTTATATTGGTCAGGCACCAGTCGTAGCAGTCTGTCCTCGACTTCACGTACAGTCTTACCCTTTGCAATCCCGGTGCGGTTGGCAATGCGATATATGTGTGTATCAACCGCAATGGTAGGTTTGCCAAAGGCTGTATTCAGTACTACATTGGCCGTTTTTCGACCTACACCGGGCAATGTCTCGAGCTCTGCTCTTGTTGCCGGTACCTGTCCCCCGTACTCATTGATAAGAATAGCACAAGTTTTGATAATATTTTCTGCCTTGGTGTTATATAAGCCTATTGACCGTATGTATTCTTTCAGAGCATCAATGCCCAGATCATGTATTGCCCGGGCTGTGTTTGCGACAGGATAGAGCTTTGCAGTGGCCTTGTTGACACTGATATCGGTGGCCTGGGCAGAGAGGATAACCGAGATCAACAGCTCAAAAGGGGAGCTGTGTCTGAGTTCGGTTTGCGGCCTGGGATTTTCATTTTTCAGCAGCTCGAAGATCTGTATGCGTTTGTCTCGGTTCATGGTGTTTCAGGATTTTCAGACTTTTTTGCTTTTACTCGAGCTACGGCGGCCTGGATTTCTTTTTTTCTGTCAGAGCTTGCGGCAGTCATCTTTGCCCTGGCGGCGTGTTGCGCTTTTTTCTCTGTTTTTACCCGCTCAAGTCTTTCTATTCTTGCTTCGGTGCGTAGTCTGGCGCGATTAGCCCTGCTGGTTGCCTGCTCTTTTTTCCATATTTCTGGGTTGCCAATGCCAGATTTTACAGGACGCATATCAATACAATCCACCGGGCAGGGCGGCAGGCAAAGCTCACATCCTGTGCATTCTTCTTCGATAACGGTGTGCATCTGTTTAGCTGCACCGACAATGGCGTCAACCGGACAGGCCTGAATGCATTTTGCACATCCAATGCAATATTCTTCAATTATCAACGCTAAGGCCGTTACATGCATGGCTGGCATACTCAATACGATAAAGGCAGCGGTACATCCGCGGCATCCCGCTCGCGCATCGCAGCGAACAAAATAAGCGCGTATTCTTTCATGGCCTTTTATCGTTAATATTGAACCGCAAAGGCGCAGAGGACGCCAAGGTTTTTGTCTTGTAGTTCTTTGCGTACTCTGCGTCTTTGCGGTTCAAAGTAGATTTTTATGTTGCGGGGCTGTTTATTTTACCCGCATTCCCGGTTCTGCTCCTTCATCGGGTCCCAGAATAAATAGTTCGCGGCCACCGGGTCCGGCAGCCAGTACCATGCCTTCCGAGAGACCAAATCGCATCTTACGTGGAGCAAGATTAGCCACCATCACCGTTAGCCGGCCTTCAAGATCTTCCGGCCTGTAGGCGGACTTGATACCGGCAAAAACGTTGCGGGTTTCACCGCCGAGATCCAGCGTAAGCTGCAGCAGTTTGTCAGCACCTTCTACATGTTGGGCTTTAACAATTTTCGCAATGCGAAGATCCAGTTTAACGAAGTCATCAAAACTGATTTCATCACTGATTGGGTCAGCTGATAGAGGGCCCTTCGTATTCGTACTCGTTTCGGCTTCAGTCATGGTTTCCCCTTCTGATATATTGTCTGTTTCAAGTGCGGCGGTGGATTCTTCAACAATGGCCTCAATGGCTGCGGTCTCAATGCGCGTCATCAAAGGTTTGAAACGGTTGATACTGTGTGATGTCAGCGCTTGCTGACTGTCCTTCCATGTTAAGGCTGAGACATTCAGGAAGGTCTCAGCTGATGTAGCCATAGCGGGCAGCACGGGTTTCAGGTAGATGATCAGGATGCGGAATAAATTCAGCCCCATGCTACAGACATCCTGCACATCCTGCTCGCGGTCTTTTTCTTTAGCCAGCACCCAGGGTTTGTTTTCATCGATGTACTGATTGGCCAGGTCTGCCAATGCCATGATCTCGCGAATGGCGCGGCCAAATTCACGCGCTTCGTATAATGAGGCAATATTGTTACTGGCTTCAGCAAACTGCTGCAGTAATTCGGGCTTATGGATTTCAGCAGACAGTTCGCCGGCAAAATTCTTACTGATAAAACCGGCACAGCGGCTGGCGATATTGACCACCTTGCCGACCAGGTCAGAATTTACCCGTGCCTGAAAATCTTCCAGGTTCAAATCGACATCCTCCACACCGGCACCCAATTTGGCCGCATAGTAGTAGCGCAGATATTCAGGACGGAGATGATTCAGAAAGGTGCGAGCCATAATAAATGTGCCGCGCGATTTCGACATCTTGTTGCCATTGACGGTCAGGAAGCCGTGGACAAAGACATTGGTCGGCTTGCGGTAGCCGGCTCCATCCAGAATGGCCGGCCAGAACAGGCAGTGGAAATTGGTGATGTCCTTGCCGATAAAATGGTATAGCTCAGTAGTCGAATCGGCCTGCCAGAAATGATCGAAATCCAGTTCCGTTCTGTCACACAGGTTTTTGAAGCTGGCCATATAGCCGATCGGGGCATCCAGCCAGACATAAAAATACTTACCGGGCGCATCCGGGATCTCAAAACCGAAATAGGGCGCATCACGCGAAATATCCCAATCCTGCAGCCCCTGTTCCAGCCATTCATCAAGCTTGTTGGCAACGGAATCCTGTAGATGGCCGGCATGGATCCAGTCTTTCAACAGGTTGCTAAAATCACTCAGCCTGAAGAACAGATGTTCGGATTCTTTCTCAATGGGGGTGGCACCGGAAACTGCTGAGACAGCATTGTGCAGCTCGGTTGGCGAATAGGTTGCACCACAGACCTCACAATTGTCTCCATACTGATCTTTTGCCCCGCAACGCGGACATTCACCTCTGATAAAACGATCCGGCAGGAACATCTCTTTTTCCGGATCATAGGCCTGGCGAATCGTACGTCGGTCAATGTATCCGCCTTCCTTCAGTTTGCTGTAAATGGCGGTGGATAATTCACGATTTTCATCGGAATGCGTGGTGTAGAAATTATCAAATTCGATCAGGAAGTCAGCAAAGTCATGATCATGCTCTTTATGCACCTGAGAAATGAGTTCCTCCGGTGATAGTCCATCGGCCTGGGCACGCAACATAATCGGTGTACCGTGGGCATCGCTGGCACATACATAGATGCATTCATGCCCGCGCATCTTCTGGAACCGCACCCATATGTCAGTTTGTAGATATTCAACAAGATGACCAAGATGGAGAGGCCCATTGGCATAAGGCAGGGCGCTGGTGACCAGAATTTGACGTTGTGATGAAGGCATAATTTATTTTCTAGTATGTAGATGAAGAAAAGAGGCGGAAAGGTAACAATTTTGGGCGTTTGATGCCAGTTTTTGAGGTTCCAGGTTCCAGGTTCCAGGTTCCAGGTTTCAAGTTCCAAGTCGAAAGACGAAATCCTAAATGCATTCACCACAGAGGACACGGAGGTACACAGAGGTTTATTAGGGAAATCATAAAATCGTTTACAGGCCCGAATATTTTCGAACTAACATTTGAGGTAAATTACTTTGTACCTGTTTTGTCTCAGCTACAAAACCTGACATTAACTAAGATACGGTGAAATATAATAAACCTCTGTGTACCTCCGTGCCCTCTGTGGTTAACAGATACCGATGTTGATTTTAATTAAGGATCAACAATATAGCCCCATAACGTGCCGCCTTACCAACCGCTATAAAAAACAACGCCGGCCAGAAATGAATCTTCAACCAGCCCGCTGCAAGACATAACGGGTCACCAACAACAGGTAACCATGACAGTAAAAGTATCGGACTACCGTGCTTTTCCAGCCAGTTGGCTGCTCTCAGGTATTCCGGTTTTTTTAACAGTTTCTGTGTGGGCCAGTAATACGCAATAAGCCGGCCGATTAACCATGAGGAGATGCCGCCCAGTGTATTGCCCGCAGTGGCGACCAGCAGCAGCCCTAGCGGCTCGTGGGCATTATTCAGGGACAGAGCAATCAGGATGGCTTCCGAGCCACCAGGCAGCAGGGTGGAAGAGATGAAGGCGCTTACAAACAGGCCCCAAAGTCCCCATTCATTGATAATATCTGTCATTTAGTAGCGTTATTCTAGTAGCAAACGAATACCTGACATAAATAATCGTGTATTCGCCTCACAATTGATGTCTAAATGCCGATTTTAACACTGTATGAAATGACTTTTTGGTTTTCTGAGCGTATGATTGGCGCCCTTTCGCGGACATATTTACTAATTAAGAAACATTTGAGGTCAGGGCATGAGTGAAGTTTCAAAAAAACAGATTGAAGATGCACTGAAACTGGTTGTTGATCCCTATACTGAACAGGATCCGGTCAGTGGCAAAACGGTCAAGAAGATCGACATCAAAGACGGTAAGGTCGAGGTGAATATCGTTGCCGGTTATCCTAACAAGGGTTTTGCCGATGAGTTTGCCGCCAGTCTGAAAGAAAAGATCATGGCGGTTGATGGTATCAGCGATGCTACTGTCAACGTCTCATTCAAAATTGCTAAACATGGCGTGCAGAAAGGCGTCAGCATGCTGGAAAATGTTAAGAATATTATCGCTGTTGCCTCAGGTAAAGGTGGTGTCGGTAAATCTACTGTTGCGGTCAATCTGGCATTGGCGCTATCAGCTGAAGGTGCATCAGTGGGTATTCTTGATGCTGACATCTATGGTCCTTCTCAGCCTCGAATGCTGGGCGTTTCTGCTCAGCCAGAATCTAAAGACGGTAATTCACTGGAGCCAATGACGTCCTACCATCTGCAGGCGATGTCTATTGGTTTTCTGATTGATGAAGAAACGCCAATGATCTGGCGTGGCCCGATGGTGACCCAGGCGCTGGAGCAATTGCTTAAAGATACCCGCTGGAATGACCTTGATTATCTGATCATCGATCTGCCGCCGGGAACCGGTGACACACAGCTGACGCTGGCACAGAAAGTACCTGTGAGTGGCTCTATTATTGTTACTACGCCTCAGGATATTGCCCTGCTGGATGCGCGAAAGGCACTGAAGATGTTCGAAAAAGTTGAAATTCCGGTTCTCGGTGTCGTT
Source organism: Gammaproteobacteria bacterium (assembly GCA_036986095.1). GTDB lineage: Bacteria > Pseudomonadota > Gammaproteobacteria > BMS3Bbin11 > BMS3Bbin11 > BMS3Bbin11. The sequence continues at coordinate 1,289 of BTQX01000003.1, read as the reverse complement.
GAGAACATGAGCACACATATCTGTTCAAAATGCGGACATGAAGAACACATCTTCGGAGAAGGTGGTGGTCTGAGTATGGCAGAACAGTATGATGTTGATTACCTGGGATCGATTCCTCTGGATATCGCTATTCGTAAGCATGGTGATGAAGGCAAGCCATCAGTCGTAGCTGATCCTGAAGGGCGTATTGCAATGAACTATCGCGAAATCGCACGTCGTACTGCTGCCAGGTTGTCGAAGAAGAAAAAGGACTTTACCGCGGCATTCCCGAATATTGTGATTGAGAATAGCTAAGGAAACTCCAATATATTCGTCATTGCGAGCGAAGCGCGGCAATCTCCACGTGACTAATTCCAAACTATGAGACTGCCACGCTTCGGTGCTTGTGACCGCAGGAAATGCCTGAGGGGTGCAATGACGCGTTCCTTTTAAATTAAAGAGAATGATGTAATCAATTTAGACCGGTGTGTGTTTCACATACCGGTCTTTTCAGTGATAATGTGTAAATTTAAGTATAAATAATCAGGAGTATCTGGAAATGGGCGTAAAGTCCGATAAATGGATTCGTAAAATGGCGCAGGAAGCAGGCATGATTGAGCCGTTTGAATCGGATCAGGTGCGTGCCAATGCTGCCGGCGACAAGCTGGTTTCCTATGGTACATCCAGTTACGGTTACGATATTCGCTGCTCTGATGAATTCAAGATTTTTACCAATATCAACTCTGCGCTGGTGGATCCGAAGAATTTCGACGAAAACAGCTTCGTTGATTTCAAAGGTGATGTCTGCATCATTCCACCAAACTCTTTCGCATTGGCAAGAACGGTTGAATACCTGCGGATTCCACGCAATGTGCTCACGATCTGCCTGGGTAAATCGACCTATGCGCGCTGCGGCATCATCGTTAATGTCACACCGTTTGAGCCGGAATGGGAAGGGCATGTAACACTGGAATTTTCCAACACCACGCCATTACCTGCCAAGATCTATGCCAACGAGGGCGTGGCGCAGGTGATATTCTTTGAGGGTGATGAAGAGTGTGAAACCTCCTACAAGGATCGCGGGGGAAAATATCAGGGACAGACCGGCGTCACCCTGCCTAAAACCTGAGAGCACTAACGGCACATTACTATGTATAAACCAAAGAATCTGAACGAATATCTCCACCTAATCGATGATGCAGTGTTCGAAATGGAAGAACTTATCTATTGTGCAGATGAAGAATTTGATAATGATATGGATGGAATGATCCAGTCATTTCAGGTGATTATTACTGAATTAAAGAAGTTTC
>BTQX01000002.1:0-38598 GCA_036986095.1 Gammaproteobacteria bacterium | reverse complement strand
TCTTGCCGGAACGATTAACGCCAGTCCAGACGTATATCTGGGCCTTTTTTTTGTTTGCTGCTGGTTTTTTAGCCACTAGTGCTCCTTCAACCTGATAATGACGGGTTCAGTTAGCTTGTCAAGGCTCATGGCAAGGCGCGCCTCGCAGGCAATGGTTATTCCCTTGTCAAGAGGCGCAACGTAGTCCATGGGCGTTGACAAGCTAACCCAAAGGGCGTCCCTGTGGCGTCTCGCTGCTTCGTTCCAGCGCTTGCCAGGGGAATAACCATTGCCTTCGCACTGCGCCTTGCTGCGAAACACCACAGGGACGCTGAACCCGTCATTATCAGGCTGAAGGAACACTAGTTGTTTGTCACCCTTTCAATTTCTTCCAGGCTTGTCAGACCCTGTCGCATTTTGACCAGTCCAGCCTGTCGGAGGTTTGCATGGCCCTCTTCCTCAGTCAACCTGGTTATGTCGGCTTCGTTTCCACCTTTCATTATTAACTCGGCCATAGTGTCAGAGAGAGGCAGTAACTGGAAAATACCTACACGCCCTTTGTAGCCATTTGTACAGTTATCACAGCCTTTGGGTTCATATATTTCTAAACTCTCGAGTTCATCCGGCTTAAAGCCTGCAGTTGTTAGAACGCTTTCCGGGTATTCCTTTTTTTTCTTGCATACGGTGCATAGGCGGCGGGCTAGCCGCTGGGCAATAATAAGGTGAACCGAAGATGCGATGTTGAATGCAGGGACCCCCATATTTACTAATCTTGTAAGGGTTGATGGGGCATCATTGGTATGTAAAGTGGAAAGTACTAAATGCCCTGTCTGGGCTGCTTTAATTGCAATTTCAGCCGTCTCAAGATCCCGTATTTCCCCGACCATTATGATGTCAGGATCCTGACGCAGGAATGAGCGCAGTGCAGTGGCGAACAGCATACCTGCCTTCTCATTAATCTGCACCTGGTTTACGCCTGTCAGATTGATTTCTACCGGGTCTTCAACCGTAGAGATATTTTTTTCATCTGAATTGAGTATTCTCAGGGCAGTGTAGAGTGTCACTGTTTTACCACTGCCCGTTGGTCCTGTTACCAGCACCATGCCATCCGGACGTTCAATGGCATCCATGTATAATTCTTTTTGTTCCGGCTCAAAGCCGAGATTTTCTACCCCTACGGTTGTGGCAGAAGGGTCAAGGACGCGAATAACCACCTTTTCCCCGTACATGGTTGGACAGGTACTGACACGAAAATCGATAGTGCGATTTTTCGACAAACGCATTTGCATGCGGCCATCCTGTGGGACTCGGCGTTCAGCGATATCGAGCCTGGATAGAATTTTGATACGGGCCGCCAGGCGCCTGGCCATGGCAGGTGGAGGGGTATTAATGACATGCAATACACCATCAACCCGATAGCGTATTCTGAATGTTTTTTCATAAGGTTCGATATGGATATCTGATGCGCCAGTATTTACAGCATCAAGAATTACCTTATTCACAAAGCGTACTACCGGGGCATCAGCTTGTGCTTCATCAGCTGCTCCCGCGCTTGATTCATCCTCATTAACACCAATATCGATGTCATCCAGATCCTGGCCTGCCAGGTCGGCCAGCGATGTATCAGCCTTATCAAGCGATACATCAATTAGTTTTTCCAGTCTAGTCGGTTCAGCGACGATAGCCTCAACAGCAGTACCTGTACTGAAGCGGATTTCATCCAGTACGGCAAGATTCGTGGGATCGGAGATAGCAACATAGAGTTTGTTGCCACGTTTCTGGATGGGGAGAACTTGGTGTTTGCGTATAATTTTTTCGCTCAATAGCCCTGCTTCGAGAGCTTCAGGGTCGAGCGCCCGGACATCAATCAGCGGCAGGCCATATTCTTCAGCGGCATTGAAGCAGATGTCTGTATTTTTAGAGGGTTTTTTTTCAATTGCAGCGGTAAAAAAAGATTTCTTTTTACCCTCAACACTCTTTAGTAGCTTTAGAACTTCATCCTCGAAGAATACACCATTTCCCACCAGTCGGAGTGGCAGACCAGTAAGTGTCATTGCAGTTGCGGGAGTGGACATATGTTATCAGTATAACTTTATTTTTCGATAGTTTTCACGTCTTTGTGAGACTTTATCAGATAATAGATGAGATTTACCAGTTAGCCAACTGTTTTTTAAGGATTATTTAAGTATTTTACAGAACCTACAGGAAAGCTGACGAGTGGATATAAGCCACAAAATATTTAAACAAAGGTCTGGTATCAAGCCAGTTTTCTACAATTAAATCAGCAATGCGGGATAGCAAAAGCATGAAGATTTAGAAATGTTTAAAATGCTTTTCCCATGAACTCTCCCCCTGCGAGCTCCGCGAGATAATACTGTGCTTATGTCCACTGATATTTTCAGTGGCCAACAGATAAATATTTATAGCCGTTTTCGGTAACAAAGGTTTTCCTTTACGCACATAGCAGCAAGCAAGAGCAGCTGTTTCTCTTATTGTAGTCGTAAACTTGACAAAATTCTATTCAATGTCTATTGTTCTATAAAACAGAACGATATGTGGCTGCGGTAGCTATGGCAGCACCCGTAACCCGTAACCCGTAACCCGTAACCCGTAACCCGTAACCCGTAACCCGTAACCCGTAACCCGTAACCCGTAACCCGTAACCCGTATGCTAGATGTCTTCAATGGTCTGATTACCTCAAAGGTGCGTGCCCGCATTCTCATGCGTTTGTTCCTAAACCCGGATCAGAATGCCTATCTTCGTGAACTGGCCAAGGAGTTCGACGTATCCCCGAGCCAGATCAAGGAAGAGCTCGACAACCTTAGTAGTGTCGGTTTGTTAAGTAGAGAAAAAGGGGGACGACAAATAAACTATTCTGCCAATACGAGCCATAGCTTGTTTCCTGAACTGCACTCGATGGTGAAAAAGGCCATGGGTATGGACAGGATACTGGAGAGTATAGCGATGCGTCTTGGAAATCTTGAGCTAGCTTTCGTGGTTGATGATTATGCAGAAGGAAAAGATAGTGGATTGATTGATCTGGTTCTAGTTGGTGATATTGACTGGGTTAATCTGAGAGACCTTGTCAGAAAAACTGAAAAGTATATACAACGAAAGATAAGAACGCTGGTATTCACACCTGAAGAATTTAAAAAAGATTCAAAGATCATGGAGAACAGAGCAGTGCTTTTGATATGGGAAGGAAAAGAGAAGGCAGAAGAAGTTGAACATTAATACTGAAATAAGCCAGTAATAACTACGATAATTTTACCTTGAAAAAGACTATTTTCAATTTGTTGCCAGTCAATTTGCAGCAGAGTATCAGAAACAGTAAAAGCCTGCAGGATATTATATTAAATACCTCCTGGCTATTTGGAGACAAACTATTACGCATGGGGGTAGGCGTGATAGTCGGCATATGGGTGGCTCGATATCTTGGCCCGGAAATGTTTGGCCTGCTTAACTATGCAATGGCATTTGTTGCACTTTTTGGCGTTGTTGCCAGTCTGGGTTTTAGCGGCCTGGTGGTACGTGAACTGGTAAATCAGCCAGAAAATGCAAATACAATTTTAGGAACAGCTTTTTTACTTCAGTTCCTGTCTGGCATTCTGGCATATATACTTGTTGTGGTTACTATCATTCTGCTTCAGCCAGAGAACGATTTGCTTCGCCTGATCGTCATGGTTTTGGGACTTACTCTGGTATTTAAAGCATCTGAAGTTGTTAAGTACTGGTTTGAATCCCAGGTAATGTCGAAATATACCGTCTGGGTGGAGAATGGTGCATTTCTTCTTATGTCAGCCGCACAGGTTCTTCTGATCCTGTATCAGGCACCCATTATGGGGTTTGTGTGGGTGACTGTGGCGAGTAGTCTATCGGTTTTCATAGGATTATTTGCTGTGTATATCTGGCGGGCCGAGGGGAGCGGCTCCTGGAAATTTAACTATCAACGCAGCAAAACCCTGTTACGGGACAGTTGGCCATTGTTATTTACTGGAATGGCAATTATTGTCTATATGCGTATTGATCAAATTATGCTGGGGCAAATGCTTGGTAACAGTGCCGTTGGTATATACAGTGCTGCTGTGCGCATCAGCGAGGTGTGGTATTTCGTACCCATGGCTATCGCCACATCGGTATTCCCGTCAGTGATAAAGTTAAAAGATAAGAGTGAGAGTAAATATATAGCATCTTTCCAAAAACTTTTTAATTTGGTGGTCATGCTTGGTATTGCTGTTGCAATACTGGTAAGTTTTTTCTCTGACTGGGTAGTTACATTATTATTTGGTTCAGAATATGCGGATGCAGGCTCTGTTCTCGTAGTGCTTATCTGGTCAGGAATATTTGTATCATTGGGAATCGCCAGCAGCATGTGGCTTGTTAATGAAAACCTTCAAAAACTTTTTTTATACAGGTCACTGGCAGGTGTAGTTGTAAACATTGTTTTGAATTTATTCCTGATTCCATGGATAGGTGTTACAGGTGCAGCTATTGGCACACTCCTGTCTCATTTTGTCGCGGCCTATATATTTGATTTATTCAACAGGAAAACAAGGGCTATATTCAGGATGAAAACCCGGGCATTCTATTCGTACCTTCTTGTAAAAGGCCGTGAGGAGTAAATGTGCTGAATCATCTGTTGTTCGGCTTCCTGTGTATGCGGGATTGAGTCAGACAAGTGCTGATTAAGGTACCCTTACCTTGAATCTTTTCATACAGGAAACAGCTTTCAAAGACGTATTTCTGTATTGAAATCATCCAATCAGAATTCCCATGACTTGATTCCAGTCTCTTAGTCCGGACACTGGTGCGGTTGGATATCGAACAAGGTATCTACAAAGGCTGCCGATGAATGAAAATTCCGGGCCGTTTGTATATTGTTATTTGCCAATAATTTAAATTTTTCGTAGTTTTCAATGTATTCCAGAATTCCCCGGGTAAGGGAATCCACTGACTCCTCTTTGATGGATATACCGGAACCAACCTCATTCATACAATCTTCTATCCATGTATTTGAGATACAAATACATGAGGCACCTGACTGAAAGGCTTCAATTGCGACACCGGATAGCCTGTCATGATATTCATGACGCCGATATGGCAGAAGCATCAAGTCTGTCTCATCGATTCTTTTCTGATATTCCTGACTACTCATATTATTACGAATAATTTCGATATTTCCCGCTTCATTGATTTCATCTGGAATACATACCTCATTTCCGTCATGGAGAACGTCGGTTTTATTCCAGTGCAGTACGAACTTTACAGGTAGTTGTGGAGTGTATTTTATGAGGTTGCTCACCGCGCCAATGATTAAATCACTACCTTTTTCGTATCGTGGCGGGCCTAAAGCCGATAACACGATGCACTTATCCTTGATTGCCTTACTATCTCTCTCAGGCAGATTTTTTATAGTCCGCGGATGAGGGTAGGTTCTGAATGGAATGCCGGATAATAGCTGATATTGTTCTGCAAGTTTATCGCTATCAGTTGCAAATACCACTTTGTTATTTTTTACTAACTGTTTAAATGTTTTTAATATTTTTCCAAATATTTTCGTTGATAAATTAAAGCTGTAACTATTTTTTTCCGGGTTGTATTTCCCGACATTAGTTCTTATGGTTAGAGTAACTTTCTTAAACCAGAAACCTGATCCTGGAATAACCAGCCATCGCCAGGCCAACCAATGATAGAGAACGACCGTGGGTACTAACACAATGTCATAAGGTGGGTTTTTCCTGAAATGCCGTGTCATCCATCGTGCAACCAGGAAGTTGTGTCTTAAAAACCCAAAATATCGTATTGCTGGATTTGAACGGCTGTACACTTGATCCCAACTGGTCACAGGAAACCAGGGTGTCGCTCCTAACTCATCACAAATATCTGTCTCTATATCTTTGTGTACAAGTAGTGTTACATCAATCCCGCGAGACCTTGCTTCTTCAATAATAGCCTTAGTATATTCATACCAATGGCCATTTCGATTTTTCAAGGCTTCCTCAACAATCAATAAGCGACTTACCATCCTGCCAAACCTGCGTAGTTTCAGTCTTAATTGTTACAGTTCTGTTTTATGGCCAATAACTCTGACTTCCGGGTGAGGGATAATAAACTGACCTCCTGCTCTCAAATAGTCTTTATATTTATCGATGAAGTAATCGAGAAAGTTCCAGGATAGTACCAGGTAATAATCCGGCTGTTCTCCGATTGATTCCTCATAAACTATCGGAATGTGAGTGCCTGGTGTTAATTTGCCGATTTTGAACCGGTTTACCTCAGTTGCAAGCTTTATTGAGTCCGTTCCGATTCCGCAATAGTTCAGCAACGTACTTCCTTTTAATGGTGCACCAAGGGCATATATTGACTTTCCCTCAGCAGTTATCTTATCTAATAACGCGTTAAGGTCATCTCTATTTTTTTCCACACATTTAGTGAATTTCATGTACGTGGACATATCTTGCAACCCTGCCTCTTTCTCAGCATGAATTGCTTTCTGGACATTGGGCGATGATTTATATGGAGATCCATCCTTACCAACATATAGAACAAACGAGCCACCGTGAACAGAGTAGAAATCCACATCAAGTATTTTCAGGCCATATTCTCCAAAAAGCCTTTTCAAAGGAGCAATCGCATGTATCATCGTGTGCTCATGATAAAAGTGATCGAACTGTACTTTCTCGATGACATCCTTGAGATACACGCACTGCGTCAGGAATACCGTATTTTCGTCCATTAAGTTCGATAGCCCTTCAACGAAGCTGTGTATGTCTTCTACATGATAGAAAACAGCAGTAGCTGTTATTAGATCTGGCTGGATACCAAGCTGCTTTAAGCTATTAGCCGTATTTTTGTCCCAGAATGTTTCACATACTGTAATGCCATTCTCCTTGGCAAGTCTTCCTGTTCTTTGCCCAGGATCTATTCCCAGAACACGCATACCTTTTCTGCGGAAGTTTGATAGCAATGTCCCATCATTCGCTCCAATATCCAGAATAAGGCTATTTTCGGATATGTTAAATTTCTCGATAGTCCTTGTCACCATCGTGTCAAAATGTGTCACGACAGGCATGTTTACTCCTGTTATGTATGGATGGTTTGTAAACATAAACTCAGCTGAAGGAAATTCTTCTATCTGTACTTGCCAACAATCCTGACATACAGCCATAGCAAAAGGAAATTTAGGCTCAGATTCAACTTCGCCAGATGATGGAAAATGATTACCATTGGGTTGCCGGCCAAGATCGATAAATCGTTCGATATTTGTACTGCGGCAATTCATGCACTTATAATTTTTCATATTTCCTCAATATTTTCTTTTATGCTATTTTTCCACCAGTCACAGGTGTACTGCAGTCGTTGATAAAAATTTATTTCCGGAGACCAGCGAACTTCCTTTCTAAGTCTCTCAACAGAGCCGACAACGTAGGCAGGCTCAGTGGTTAATGATTTATGCTCATCAAACTGAACAAGGCCTGGTTTTCCTAGTATTTTTGCAATTGTCTGTACCAGATATCTTACTGATATTGCCTTGCCTGAAGCAATATTTACAGACCCCTGGACATTGCAATCGAATAAGGCAGCGAAAGCACTACCCGCGTCGTCAACATATAGAAAATCTCTGTAGAGCATTCCATCATCAAAAATAATTTTTTCATCGTTAAGCAGTTTTACAATGACTCTGGGTATCAGGCGTTCTCTCTTCTCACCCGGACCGAAAATATTAAATATATGTCCCCATGCCCATGATACATCGTTCAGGATCGTACTTGCCTGAATAATTTCGCGCAACGAGTACTTGTTTATTCCGTATAGGCTATCAGGGGAAAATTCTGATTTATTTTCTTCCAGTAATCGATTGTGACCCCATTTATATTCAGCACTTGTTCCTGCTACTACAATCCGCTTCCCGCCATGTCGAATAAATGACTCAGCTAAATACAAACTTGCCGCTGTCCAGCATAAGTTTCTGTTGCTGTTCCAGTAGTTACCGTGAGTGGTGTCCCATGCCAGATGCAATAAACCTTCGGGTTTCTCAGTCTTTATTATAGTATCAATTTCTGCAGGTGAATGAATATCTCCTTTCACCCATGACACTTTAACCTTATTTTGATCTATTGTCCGGCGGTTAAGTGCAACTATTTCATGCCCTCGCTGAATAAGTGGATTAATCACAGTATTCCCCAGGAATCCACTCGCGCCAGTTACAAGTACTTTCATTATTGACAGATCATCGGTGAATTTCGATCGCGCTCGGAAAGTATCGGGTCAGAAACTGGCCAGGGAATATTCAGCAGGGGGTCATCCCATCTTACTGTCCGGGCTGAAGATGGCTCGTATTCCCCGTCAATAAGATATGCAATAGTTGTGCAATCCATCAGAGTTACAAATCCATGCGCACACCCTCCAGGTATCATGAGCGACCTGCCAGTACCGGCTTCCAGCTCAACTGTAGACCATTTAAGATAAGTCGTTGAATTCTTTCTCATATCGACTACAACATCCCAAACCTTACCCGCCACACAAGAAACTATCTTCGTCTGTTGGTCAGGTGAAGCCTGGTAGTGTAGTCCACGTATCGTGCCAGATTTCCTGTTATAAGAATGATGAGCGCTTGTAATTGAAAAATCAGGCAGCAAGTCTGTGACCCACTCAGATTCCCAGAACACCTCAAAAGAACCCCGATTATCCTGAAATACTTCTTCTTCAAGTAAGCACATATCATTAATTTTCAGAGGTTGTACTTTCATGATGCTGCAAGTTGGATTTTTCCTTTGGATTAAAATGAGGAATATCAGGCTCCCTATATACCTTTATCTGAAATTTTCTCTCTTCATCATTTTCGATTGAAAATCTAAAACCGGTATATTCCTTGACTGGTGTTATGAAGCCTGGAAGTGCGAACATACAGACTTCTATCATGGCGACTATCACTGATAGTAGATTATTACACTATCATTTTATTTCACTGTTATCAGATATTGATGGCGAGACAGAAACGGAAAGCGCCTCTTCTATCACCATTTCAAATTAATCGTTTTTATTTCTCCACAGGACAAAGTTCTTTAAAACAGCAAACCCTCGTGTCCAGAAAAGTTGTTTGAAAATAACTATAACAGACAGGTTTAAAATAAAAAAACGCCATTTCTCCCTGTTGGTGAGTCAAGCTGCACTGCAAGCTTGACCCACGCTTCAATCCCAGCCTGCTCAGGCAGGAAAGAAACTGCTACTGTACGGAGTTTGTCTGTAAGCCGTACTTCCGGAAATATCCGGCAGAAGTGATTTTCTCAATACTGAATTTTGATCCACCCATCACAAGGCCGAATCAGTTTTTATTCATCATCAGTATTACATGGATACCAGTAGTTCCCTGCGGGTTGAGTATGTTAGTCGTGTATAAAGCGTCAATGCTCCAGCACAAATTATTCGATACAGCTTGTTTCACTATTCTGAGTCTATTGATGATAATATTCAATGGAAAGCAGAAACTTTCTGGAGGATTTACAGAGGCCGAAGAAGATGGCTGGGTAGCTGAAAGGATATGATCGAAAATGCTTAATCTGTCTGTATGAAAATTTATGAAAGTATTATTTGATTCCCAGATATTCAGTTCACAGACATATGGAGGTGTTTCTCGATATATATCCAGTCTTGCATCAGGACTGTCAAAAATGCCCGAGGTTGACGCAAAGATCATCGCCCCGTTCCACCTGAATGCCTACCTTGATCAACTACCCGCCGGCATTGTTAGTGGAAGGCGGATAAATCGACTCCCCTTACTTGGAAATTACTTACGTGCAGGCAATCAGTTCCTCGGCGCAATTCAGGCGCGCAGTTTTTCTCCTGACATTATTCATGAAACCTATTTCTCCCGATATATAAACTGGTCACGTAAAGCGCTACACGTTGTGACTGTCTATGACATGATTCACGAATTATTTCCGGATAATTTCCCCGGAAAATTACAGGTCATAGAACAGAAAAAGGCTGCGGTAGAGAAAGCTGACAGGGTAATTTGTATATCTGAGAATACAAAAAATGATTTATTGAAATTATATGATATACCTGAGGAAAAGGTTAGTGTTGTGCATCTTGGTTTTGAAATGCAAATTAGTGACGTGAAAATGCCTCAGAAAAAAGCTGGCTATGACGATATGAAGTACCTACTTTATGTTGGTGAAAGGCATGGATACAAGAACTTTACAAAATTCCTGCAAGCGTATGCAGCCTCATCATTCTTACGAGAAAACTTCATGGTTGTCTGTTTTGGCGGAGGCCCGTTTAAAGCTTGTGAGAATGAACGCTTTCTTGAACTTAAGTTATCCAGTAAACAGATAAAGCAAATAGCCGGAGGCGACCAATTACTCGCTAAATATTATCAGGATGCTGAATTATTTGTGTTTCCATCATTGTATGAGGGATTTGGAATCCCACTGCTGGAAGCAATGTCAAATAATTGCCCTGTTGCCTGTAGTCATGCAGGTTCTATTCCAGAAATTGCAGGGACAGCAGCAGCTTTTTTTGATCCTGAGGATGCTGACTCAATACGTGACGTGATCGAAAAAATAATACAATCGAATGACCTGTTAACGGATCTCCGGCAAAAAGGTGCAAAAAGAATACATTCTTTCAGCTGGGAAAAATGTGCAAGAGTAACCTTAAATGTTTACGAACAATCGTTGCGAGCTTACTGAATGAAGAGGGCTCTTATTTGTGGTGTTAGTGGTCAGGATGGCGCCTATCTGGCTAAATTCTTATTACTCAAAGGCTACGATGTTTATGGGACATCACGTGATGCAAATATATCATTATTTGGTAATCTGCATCGTCTGGGGATATTCAATGACGTACGCTTGTTATCAATGGCACCAACAGATTTTCGAAGTGTCCTTCAGGCATTTAGCTTAGCTGAGCCCAATGAAGTTTATTTTTTAGCGGGACAAAGTTCGGTAGGACTATCATTTGAGCAGCCAGTAGAAACCATCGAGAGTATAGTAATAGGCACGCTTAACATACTCGAGACAATACGCTTTCTTGGGGGTAATATTCGTTTCTATAATGCGGGGTCCAGCGAGTGTTTTGGAGATACAGGAAACGGTAAAGCTAATGAGGATACGACATTTAAGCCGAGGAGTCCTTATGCTGTAGCCAAGTCGGCTGCTTTCTGGCAATTGTCAAATTATCGTGAGGCTTATGGCTTATATGCCTGCTCAGGTACTCTGTTTAATCACGAATCAAATTTACGACCAAAACGTTTTGTTACAAGAAAAATTGTCGATACTGCACGACAAATTTCCCTGGGTTCTAAAGAGAAGCTTGAGTTAGGGAATGTCAACATCGTTCGTGACTGGGGTTGGGCACCTGAATATGTGGAGGTGATGTGGATGATGTTACAGCAAGATACTGCTGATGATTTTGTAGTCGCAACAGGTGTAAGCATTAGTCTGATCAAGTTTATCGAATTGGTTTTTGCGGCATTTGAATTAAATTATGAAAAACATATCATAATAAATGATGCGCTATTGAGGCCGACTGATCTAACGATCAGTCGTGCTAACCCGGAAAAGGTGATGAATATACTTGGCTGGAAGGCTCAATCAGATATAAACGACATTATAGGATATTTAGTTGATGACAAAATTTGATGTAAGTCATGAATTAATAGAGGTGCCCTTAAGGTTTTCTTTTTAATAAATAACTCGAGTCAATACAGGCGAACAATAACAATAAGCATGAGCATAAAACACAACCTCAGAAAATATCTTTGGCGATTCGGCTATGACATAACCAGATTCAAGCCATCGTCACACTCAGTTGCCCGGAGAAAGCAATTATTAGATTTCTATAATATTGATACCGTCCTTGATATAGGTGCGAATTCCGGGCAATTTGCGCTGGAATTAAGAGACGACCTTGGCTATGAAAATAAAATCATCTCTTTTGAGCCTTTGAGTTCTGCATATAACTTGTTATACAGGAATGCAAAAGGAGATCAAAACTGGGATGTATTTAATATTGCTTTAGGTGATCATGAAGGAAAATGCGAAATCAACATTGCGGGGAATTCACTTAGCAGTTCATTGCTTAAAATGTTACCTGCACACATAAACTCAGCGCCAGGGTCAAGTTATATTGACAAGGAGATAATTCAGGTAAAAACACTTGATTCCATCTTTAACAGTTTATGCACCCAGATGAATAAGGTCTATATGAAAATAGATACGCAGGGTTTTGAAAGCAAGGTTCTAAAAGGAGCTGAAAATTCACTTAAACAAATAGACACTGTGCAACTGGAAATGTCAGTTGTGCCATTGTATGAAGGAGAAGTGCTGTTTAACGAGATGTGCGTGCTTATGAGTGATAAAGGCTATAGTTTGGTTGCAATCGAACCCGTTTTTTCGGATCCAGATACTGGTCAATTATTACAGCTTGATGGGATTTTCCAGCGACTGTCAGATGATCTTAAGCCTTATGGGAAATAATTTTCGGGCCAAATATTGACATGTATCTAAAGTACTAAAGTTTATAGTATCACCGACATGGACATTTTTGAGTTAACAGTAGTCATTCCTGCTTTCAAAGATAATCAACAGATTAAGCATTGTTTGCAGGCATTAAATCAGGGTGATTTTACTGATTTTAATATCGTTGTTGTAGACCATGGTGAATCAGATGATATTACTCAATGGATTACCGACGACTTCCCTCAGGTAACCTGTTTGCGTGGTTCTTCCGACCTCTGGTGGACTGGCGCAACAAATATCGGTATTAAGTATGCTATGGAAATGGGTAGCAAGCTGATTATGCCACTCAACCATGATTGCTATGTACGTAGTGATACCATCGCTAATATCCTGAAATCATCAGAAAATGTTACGAATAGTATTGTAGCACCTGTACAATTTAGCCTGCGAGATAAAAATGAGTTGATTTGTGCAACAAGTTTTTTCTTACTGGGCTTCCCTACAGTTATTTTCCCGGGTAAATGGTGTAAATCATTCAGTTCCGGCAACCTGTTATCGACAGGGCTTATTATCGGTGGAAGAGGGGCAGCCATACATGCTGAAACCTTTAAGGCGGTGGGGTATTTTGATGAATTTGCTCTTCCTCATTACGGCGCAGATCACGATTTCTATCTGCGTTGTAAAAAATCCGGGATTAAACTATTGACATGTTTAGATGCAACCGTAGATGTCGATGACAATGAGCTTTGTCAAAATAATAAACATAAAAGTATACCCAGCCATGGATATATTAGTACTCTGTTGAAAAGAAACTCACATCGGAATATTAAGGATACTTATACTCTTTTTTCCCGGTACTATCCTCTGCCGGGTCTCGCTATACTGGGTATGGCACTATATTTGATAAGATATTCGCTGGTTTATTTTTTAAGATTTTCTCGTCGCATTCTTTGGCCAGGTTGAATGTTCTGTTCATGAATATTATTTATCTGTGTAAGCGGCAATACATGGGGAAAGACGTCCTCGATGATCTCTATGGTCGAATGTATGAAATGCCACTTGAATTAAGCCGATCAGGTATAAAGGTCAACTGTTTTTCACTATCCTATCGAACAAGAGGTTATTTCCATGAGAATATTACTGGAGGGCTGGAGTGGGTCTCTGCTGATTTAAATCTTTCTCATCCCGGTGGAATATTCAGCTTAGTCAAAGAAATATTAAAATGGGTTAAAATCTGTAAGCCAGTAGCAATCATTGCCACCTCGGATATCATACATCTCGCTATTGGCCAGTATGTTTCACAGAAAATAAATATACCGTTAATCTCAGACCTTTACGATAATTTTGAGAGCTATGGCATGTCCAAATTGCCATTTATGAATTTTATTTATCGCAATGCCTTAAAAAGATCCTCAGGTGTAACATGCGTCAGCAAGCCTCTGTCAGAATATGTGATTAAATATTGCAGTGCAGATTGTCAAATAGAAGTCATTGAAAATGCTGTCGATCACGCTGTTTTTAAACCCCTTCCCAGGCAGAAAAGCCGTACCAAACTGTCTCTACCAGAGGGTGCAATTCTAATAGGTACTGCAGGTGCATTGAGTGAAAATCGGGATATAGGCGTATTATACAGCGCTTATAAATTTGTCCTGGCGAAAAACCCGGAGGTTCATCTGGTTCTGGCAGGCAGGTCGTCAGATAAGGTGCCAATACCTGAACACCATAATGTGCGCTATTTAGGTGAGTTGGAACACCGCAGTGTTGCCGATTTTTATAATGCCCTTGATTTGGCCATTGTACCTCTGACAGACTCAACTTTTGGCAAATATTGCTATCCTCAGAAGGCCTGTGAAATTCTTGCTTGCAGGAGGCCACTGGTTGCTTCATCAGTGGGTGTCATGACAGATATGCTAAAAGATTATACTGAATGCCTGTTTGATGATGGCGATGCTGAAATGTTAGCAGAGCGAATACTCGATCAGTTAAATGACCCCGTAGTGCCGGACATTGCAATACATGGCTGGGTGGATCAGGCAGTGAAAATGAAAAAATTAATTGAAGCCATCCGTTAATTTTGTTCTCACTTACTGGTCGGATGAATCCCGGTAATGTAGTGAAGATATCTGTTCGGATAAAATACCGATTAGAAAAACCATCAATGAGGAAATGAACAGCAGGGCGCTCATGTTAGTGAAGCGATTTGCAGTGATATATGTATAACCGTAATAGACAAGACCAGTCAGGAATAGTGCTGCGCTAATCGGCAGAAAAAGCCTCATAGGCGAAAAAAGCGCTCCAATCTTTAAAATGATTATCAGAAACCTCAAGCCATCCTTAAGTATTTTTATGTTACTGCTCGTTCCTGTAGCCCTTGTCCCTGCACGTACAGAAATGTAGCCAACGGGGTGGCCTGAACGAAAAAAAGCCATGGTACTGGTTGTTGGGTAAGAGAAACCGTTAGGCATCAGGTAGAGGAATTTACTGAAGACGTCCTTTCTTACTGCCCTGAAACCGGAGGTAAGATCCATGATGTTGTGGCCTGTCATCAGGGATGCAAATCGGTTGAAGAAAGCATTTGCGAACCTTTTTAGAATGGAGCTGTGTGTGTTAACCTGTCTCGCTCCAACAACCATATCATAGCCCTGTTCCATCTTATTAAGCAGGTGTGGAATATCATCGACAGAATGCTGGCCATCTGCGTCCATAAAAATCACGATGTCACCACTGGCATTTCTGCAGCCTGCCTTGATAGCAGCACCGTTTCCCTGGGAGTATGGGTAGGAGATGATTTTTACACCGTTTTGTTTGCATACAGCAGGTGTGTCATCTGTAGAGCCATCATTTATGACAAGTATTTCTACCTCTGGGTATGACGCCTTGAGTTCTGGCAATAGTTGTGAAAGACCGGCAGACTCATTATATGCAGGTAATACGATGCTTAGTGAATGTTTCTCTTGCACTGGCAAAATCCTGATTAGTTTTCGGATTGTTTATTGTTGAGAATATTCTTTAATGTGTTAATTGCTGTTTCATGTTGATGATAAATATCATTTTTTTCAATGGACGCCAATATTTTTTGTGCCTCTGTTCTTTGCCCTGCCGAGATAAGATAGTTGACCAGGTTAATTTGATGATACAGGTTTGATGGTATCAACGATACGGCCATCCTTGCCATTTTGACAGATTTCACAGGATCAAATTCTATAGTATAAGCATATTTTGCCAGAATAGCGTACAACTGAGCCTTGTTACGATTATCAGCCATAGGATAGCGAATGGCCGCATTTGCGAGTCTTGGTATTTGTATATCATCCTTATCGCATTCATTCTTACTGACACATTCAGTGAGTTTGTTCAACCAGACGATATTTACCTGCTCAAGCGGCTGTGTCGCCAAGCGGTGCTCAAGTTCTTCGATCCATGCTGCCTGTATTTGATGGCCACTGTCGATGGTAGCCAGAATGATACCGAACAGACCAGAAGTCGTGTTCTTTCTTAATGAAGTCGCACGTTCAAGATACTTAATGGCATTCTGGTAGTTGCTTTCAGGGTCACCCTGTCCCCGCTCGAGCATTTCTCCATATACCCTGCCTGCCTCATAGTTAGCACGTGCTGAATTGGGGTGGTGGTCAACATTCGTCAGATAAAGAAGCACATTATTTGACCATGTCCACGCCCTGAGATGGGTCTGTAAGGCGAATAGAAAAATAAGCACTGAGATGACTATCACCCGTAAGTAAATGACTTTGTCTGGTAAAACACCCTGACCAAGGTAGTAAAAAAGGGGGAATAATAAGCCGAGGGAAGGCAGGTAGTTGCGATGCTCGAAAGCAAGTTCTAATGGAATGACTGTCGATTCCATTAGGTGTCCGGCAAAGAAGAAAAGTAGACCAAATGCCAGTACCGGGGCACGTTTGATTGAAAGAAGGCCAATGATAAACAGTCCAGAGAGACTTAATATTGCAGGAAGAGTTGTATTTGGCTCAGTCAAAGATGTAGAAATGGGAATGTCATCAAGGAACAAACCGAAGAGAGATGGGGCTGGAAGAAGAATCATGCGAATATAAAGCCATAGTATTCGCGACTCAGTCATTAAACGTTCAGTCAGGCTAAAAGGCCTGTTGCCATAACCGCCAAGTATGATACCCGGGTGCTCTATTAAATAGAGTAAAACAAACAATGATGGAAGAACAAGAAAAAGGAAATAAAATAAATAAAGTCCTTTTCGGTGAGTGCGGCTTCCTGTATGAAAATGAAAAATGGTGAGTTCGATGATAAAGAGAAATAACGGTAGCAAGCCGCCATTTTCTTTACTGAACCAGGCCAGCGGAAGAAATAAAATTGGCGATAAGAGTATGAGAGACCATCCTTTCATCGGTGCAGTATCAATGGCCATGCGGCCTCGTATATAGCTTAGCATTCCTGCAAGAACAAACAGAGATGACAGACTGTTCATACGTTGTACTACATAAAGCACATTTGTCAGATTAACAGGATGAAGTGACCAGCCAAGAGAAATGGCAAGGGCTATTAGTGATACCCGGAATGCCGATATGCAGGTTTTGCCTGTTTTCATATGCTGCCGCAGTAAAAACAGGGAAATGAAAAAAACAAGTAAAGCGTTGATGCTGTGAATGACAATATTGGTCAGTTTGAAATAAAACGGGTTGAATCCAGCTACAAGATAATTTAGTCCAAAACTGGCGCGGGCAATAGGACGTTTTTCCATGGACAGAGCCGCGTTTTGTAGATCTTGCCATGATAATTTCTTCATGGCGATACCGGCAGGTTGCAAAATGTTTGCATTATCGTCCAGTACATAACCTCCGGTGAGACCAGGGTAGTAGATAAAAACAGTGAGCAGAAAAATTAGCGGTATCAACAGTGTAAAACTTGATACTTTTTTTATCATCACTCTAGTTAGCCCTCGGGCAGGATGCGCTCAGGGAATCTATTTTAATGGTATTGTTATTATCGTAGCTGATCGGTGAACGCAAAAGTTCTTCAATAACTTTACAGGATTCCTCGGCTCTCATATTGTCGCGTAAAAGCTGTATTAGTTCAAAAACAGGTTGTAAATTCTGCTGTTTTAATCGCCATGCTTTTAAATAGAAAGTTTTAGCCTCATTCAATTGATTGTTAGCAGCTAATGCGCGCGCGTGAATATGATATTTTAGTGCTTCGTTACGAATAACAGGGTTATTTACCATCGATGTGGTGAGGCGGAGCAGGTTTTCTCTAGATACTGCCGGACACTGGCCATTTGAATGTAAATATTCAATGTTTCTTACTGCATAGAGTACACTACGTGCTGATTTTCTATGCTGGATAGTTGCTGTAGTCTTTATGGCATCCTCAATTTGTTTTTCAGAGACGGTATCCTGGCACCATGCCAGTACACGTAGCACATGGTACGAAGTATCTGCGGGGTTAATGCGGGAGACCTGCTCAAGTTCTGACAAAGCAAGTTCTCGCTTGCCCTGCTTAAAAGCAATCTGTGCAAGGAGGTTGTGCGTGCGTTCTGACTTAGGGTGATTGATTAAATGTGTTGCGGCAAAATTCTCTTCGCTGCTCCATGATATTGTTCGGTAAAAAGTCTGAAATGAGAAAATGATAAGAATGCTAAAGGCAATAATTTTTGTAATAGTTCCAGATAAATGGGTTCTATCTGCCAAAAGATTGAATCCGACAACAATCGATAATACTGGCCCGAACAGTGCCAGGTAGTTGCGGTGTTCAAAGACCATTTCCAGTGGCAGTACTGTTGATTCGAGAAGGTGTGATACAAGGAACCAGGTGATACCGAAGGCAAATAACGGGGATTTATTGCGTGTATATATTGCAAGGACAACCAGTGCTAAGAGTGACAGGATACTGAAGATGACCATCAAATCGAGTGACCGATAGATGGTGAAGTCATCAAGGAACAGGCCCATTTCTGATAGTCTGGGGAACACTATCTGTCCCAGATAAAAGATGACCGCAACTGACTGGGTCAGTAGCCTTTCACTGAGAGTAAAGTTACGCGATGCATAATTGAGTATTTGCTCATAGTGGCCGGCAAAATAAATAAGACCGGTGATGAGGGGGAGAAATACAAAGAGGAATTGCAACACCCAAAGTCGCCGCCTGTTTCGGGTGTTATGGGTGTTGAAATTAAATAACAGGTATTCAATAGTGAGGATGTAGAGTGGTATCAGGGCAGCACTTTCCTTGCTCAATAAAGCAAGCGTGGAAAAAATCGAGATGCCGATAATGGGAAACAGCAATGTAAGATTTTTACCATTTTTCTCTTCAAGTCTTGCCCGGACGTAGACGATTAACGCCAGTAAGGTGAACAGGGAAGAAAGTTGTGCCATGCGCTGTACTACATACATGACAGTACTGACCTGTAAAGGATGCAGTAGCCAGAGAGCAGTCACCAACAATGCAATCGGTATCGATGATCGTCTGTTATCGACGGCATTTAAGCAAAGGGAGCAGAAGATGAAGAGAGTCACACCGATAAGCAGGTGGATAAGCAGATTGGTCAGCTTATGATAATAGGCATTTTCAGTGCCGGAGAAAAAATTATTTAAGATCAGTGTGGCGCGGGATAGTGGCCGGTATGGGGCTGTTGTTCCATCTCCTAATGCGGATGATTTCAGAGTCTCCCAGGACGCATCAGTCGTCTGTACATTGACGAAGTTTGAGTAGTCATCAAGCAGAAATGGGCCATTTAAGCCGGGAAAATAGATGATGAAGACAAAAACAAGAAGGGCAGGCAATGTGTACCTGGCGTTTATTTTCAAACTCAAGCTGACTCATCCAGTGTGCGTAGTGTTCTGATCCCAGGCGCATTTTAACAGCTGGTAATAAAAAATAAAAAGGGCCGCAGGAGAGCGGCCCTTTTCTATGATCCCGATTAACCGGGATCATGTTTCATACATAGCTGATATGTATGTGATCAGTGTTACCTTTAGCGACAGCTGGATGGCAGCAGACGTCTCAGGCCCACGGCAAGTATAGTACCTGGAGCTCCGGCTGCGCCCAGGGCAGATGTACCCGCACAATCCCAATCAACTGATCCCGTTGCATTTCGGGCTGTCAATTCAATATAGAATGCATCGCCGACAGCTGTACCATTCACAGCATCTACACCTGTTGCAGAGGTATCGATCTGAATATAGAGACGCGCAAAGTTTGCGTTATAGGCCGGTAATCCTGTTGCAGAGGAGATAGTAGCCATGTTAACGAATTTGGTGTCTACGGTTGAAAAGCCAGCTGAAGTTCTAGACAGTGGCCATCCACCTTCAGATTGAAAATATTCAGCAATCGCTAATTTGGCTGGCGCGGCCGCAGCTATACCCTCAGAGACCTTTGCGCGCACGCTGTAGTCCTGATATGCCGGTATCGCGATGGCGGCAAGAATACCGAGGATCGCGATGACGATCATCAGTTCGATAAGTGTAAAACCTGATTGGATTCTTTTCATTTGAGAAATCTCCGTTAAGTTTGATTTATTTTGTAGTAAAAAATTGATACACCCGTTCGTTTAGCTTGATCGCGTGTTCCCACGGTATAAAAGACTAGCAGTAAACGTGCCAAGCGCAAGATGCATTTCATCTGGTTTTAGGTTTTTATGAAATGATAATATATATCAATCAGTTATCGTAATGAAGAATGCTGTGTTCTTGACAAATCGGAAATCTTAAAATGCATTTTTTGTAATGTATAACGGGGGAGGAAAAATAATGACAGATAAGTGACCATTTATGGTCGATGCTGACAATATTTGTCACTCTGTATTTGTTATCCAGCTATCTAACATTGAGTTTCTGTAGGTGAAAGACACTTGTCGGAACGACAAATTCACACCGAGTGTAAAAACTGGAGCAGGGGAAGTAAACAACACCCGAATTTAGGCCACTTAACGACAATCTGTCGGGACGTATCGCATCAGAGTAAGGCTGTCCACTGTGCCTGCGGCATTATCACTGACTGAGCATTCCCACCTGATAGCACCGGTTGCTAAAACGGGTTTAAGTATGAGAAACATATTGGCAACGCCGACGGCCGCATCATTAATATCAACGGATATATAACTATTTGATGTTATGGTAATTTCATCAATATATTTGGTGACGATATTCGATTGACCAGCATCGCCTCTACTCGTTGGAAAGATGCTTTCAGACCAGTAATATGTGCCAATTGCTGTTGTGAAAGGGCTGACAGATACCAGGGCTTCACTGACTTTTGCCCGAATGGAATATTCTCTGTAAGAAGAAATGGCAATAGACGACAATATGCCAAGTATTGCAATGACAATCATCAGTTCGATGAGTGTGAACCCGTGTTGATTCATTGCCCCTGCTAGCTTTCTCGTTGTCATTTTTCGCTGCCCCGCCAGTACACAGACACACATTAAATAGGTTTGCCACGTTGATTTTCCTTATAGTTGCTGCAATTTGTGTACCAAATGCTATAGGCATATTGCTGGTGGGGGGGATGAAATAAATGTTTTTAACTTATAACATATTGATATATATAAAATAATAATTCATTTTGTGGTGTTAAACAGATAAAAATATAATCCTGATCGACTGTATCAAAGCTAAGCTTCGTTGAGAATGTGCTTGAAGGTGACAATATTTTGAAGTGTTTGCCTGAATTTGTCATAAACATGTGTGCAGAGTATTAATCGAGTGATAATTTTTTTAATTTATATCTGAATGAACGGAAAGAAATACCTAGAGACTCGGCAGTTCGCGTTTTGTTGAAGCTGTGTTTTTCCAGTGCCTGCTGTACCACTTCCCTTTCGATGCGCAACAGAAAATCATCCAGTGATTCGTTGGGCAAAGGCTTGTTTCCCGCTGGGTTGCCAGACGGCCCCGCTGTTTCATGCAAAGCCATCTCCGGCAATGGAAAATTCAGGTCATCGGCGCTAATGGTGTGTCCTTCACCTAGTGCAACGGCTCGTTCAAGTATATTTTCCAGTTCGCGAATATTTCCTGGAAATGAATAGGAGAGCATTTTTTTATAAAAATCGGGGGCTATCTCAGGCAGAGCAATATCATTTCGGTCCGAAATTATTTGTAAAATATGCTCCACCAGTTCCACTATGTCCTCAGTGCGGGCGCGTAATGGGGGGACATCCAGCTCAATAACATTGATGCGGTAATAGAGATCCTCACGAAATTTACCACTTTTCACCAGCGAACCCAGGTCCTGATGGGTGGCACTTAATATACGACAATCAAAAGGCAGTTCTTTGTGACTACCTACCGGGCGGATGGCTCTTTCCTGTATGGCTCTTAACAGCTTTGCCTGCATGGAAAGAGGCAGCTCGGCAATTTCATCAAGAAACAGGGTTCCACCTTCAGCTGCCTGGAATAAACCTGGATGGTCTGAAACGGCTCCTGTAAAACTTCCCTTGCGGTGGCCAAAAAATTCGCTTTCCATGAGTTCGGCTGGAATGGCGCTGCTATTGACGGCAATAAATGCCCTCTCTCTTCTGGGGCTATTGTGATGTATTAACCTTGCAACAAGCTCTTTACCTGTCCCTGATTCGCCATGAATGTAAACAGGTGCCATGCTTCTGGCAAGTTTGCGAATTTGTTCCCTGATTTTCTGGATACAGGCAGACTGACCAAGCAAGCGGGGGCCACTGGTATCGCTGTATTTCCTGTCTATATTAGTACCGAGTGCGAGGGCACTTTCAATTAACGCGCGTAGCTGCTTAAGATCGACAGGTTTGGAGACGAAATCAAAAGCCCCGGCTTTCATGGCATCGATGGCAGCCTGCATGTTGCCATGGGCTGAAATAACAGCGACAGGTATTTCCGGCATTGACTGTTGAATGAAATTGACGATCTCCAGCCCATTGCCATCGGGTAGCCTTAAGTCAGTCAGGCATAGGTTAAAGTTTCTGCTATTCAATTTTGCAATGGCATCTTTGACTGAGTCAGACGTTTCAGATTTCAATCCCATGCGACTAAGCGTTAAAGATAAAAGTTCCAGGATGTCAGGTTCGTCATCGATAAGCAGAACAAGAGGTGAGGATGTTGGCATTTTTATTCCTGTTGGTGATTTTTGAGCCTGTGGTAAGTATTTTTGTCGGCCAGCGTTAGTACAAAATAGCCGTTGCCAGATTCTATATGAATATACTCGAGAGAAGCTCCATTGCTTAAACAAATCTTTCTGGCAATAAATAACCCCAGACCGTTGCCAGTTGATGAGGTTGTAAAAAAGGGTTCGAACACTTTATCCTGGATGGATCTGTCGATGCCAGGGCCGTTGTCAGATAGTTTGATGGTACAGCCTTCACCCGATGTGTTTTCAGAAATATCTATCATTACGATGGGTGATTTTGATGTGTCAGCATAGCGTAAAGAGTTTGTTAACAGATTTTGAATCACCTGCCGCAGCTGATCGGGATCGCCGTAGGCGCTAGTAACACAGTCTCCACTAAGAAGGATAGAATCCTCAGTGAGCCGGGTTTCACGTGTAAAATCATTTATGATCCTGTCCAGCCAGTCATGTATGGGTATTTTCTGAAGCTTTTGCTCATTCTGCTGCCCTAATCCCAGTACGGTTTTAATGATTTGGTCGATGCGCCTGCTCTGGCCTTCGATAATCTCAACGAGTCGAATATTCTCCTTGTAGATGCCGGGAGACTCAGCGAGCAATTGTCCTGCATGACATATTGCCCCCAGTGGATTTCGAATTTCATGAGCAATACTGGCTGATAACCTTCCCATGGCAATAAATTTTTCATTCCTTTTTTCTTTTTCAATCTGACTATAGTCATCGAATAAAATTAGATAGCCATTTTCAGCTTTGTCACCTAAGGGCCTGTAGCGAGTGAGAATCGTTTTACCTGATGGTAGTTCAATTTTTGATTCTTTTTCATGAGATATCTTGCTAAAGTATGCATCATCCAGACTTATTTTATTGAGTAGGGAATCGAGTGGTAATGGTATATTGAGGCTGTCCGGAGCTGTCAGTAGCTCTCTGGCGCTGTTATTGAATAAAATTACCTGAGACGACTGATCGACGACAATAATGCCGGATTCGAGCTGTTCAACAATGAGCTGGTTAATATGTCCCATCTTTTGCAAAGTAATGTTTTTCTCAGCAATTTCAATTTCCGTTTTTCTTAGCAGTAGTGTCAGGTAGTAAATAATAAATGCGGTGATAAACAGGCCGCTGCCAATAAACCCGAGGGAGGTGAAACCACCAGGTGGCCGTTGGTTTATTAAGATTTCATAAAAATGTTCGAGTATCAGGAGTATTGTCGCCGTCGAGGCTGTAATGAGCGCAGCTCTGCCTCCAAGCAGAATCCCGGAAGCTGAAACTGTAATAAAAAAAAGTATTTCAATCCCTGATCCTCTACCTGAACTGGCATTATACAGGAGTATGGTGATGATAATATCTACCAGTATTTGAAGGCGGCACTGGATAATATATCCTGGCCAGTCATAATGTATTAAAAATGCGAAAAGAAGGCTTAAAAATGCATAGCTAAAACTGGTATAGATGAATAGTTCAGGGTGTCTGCTACCAAGACTGCCAACACTAACGCTGGTAAGACTGGCAGTGGAGAGAAAAACTGCCAGTAACATGCGGTAAAGGTTTAAATAGAATAATGAGCGCCAATATTCAGTAGTACCTTCCCTGGGTGTAGAGTCAGAGAGGATTCTGCTACTGAAGATATATTGTCCTGGTTTTCTCATAGAAAGTGACTATGCCCTGAAGAGCTGATGCTAATTTTCTCTATGAATGTGGTCCTGACTGCAAAAATATTTACCCTTATCTTTCACGGCTTCATCGACAGGAATATGAATCCCGCATTTTGCGCAACTGACCATATCTTGCGTTTTCTTTTTCATAAGAGGCTCTGGTTTTTTCTTTTGAATCGTGTGGTAGATACGTAATCCAACCCATACAATAATAAACAGTATGACAAGTTTGATGATCATAGATAATAGTAGTCGGTCCTAATTTAATGAGTATAGGCGTCTATTTTTTTGAAGAAAAGACATTCAGAATTGTAGCACGTGATAAAAATGTGTTGTTATTGATGACCTTGACCCTATGCGAGTACTTTCTTCGAAATAATATTAGGGAACTTCTGATTGATTATGTCATATCTCTGGCTCACTGGCTGAAGCCTGCATCTACGGCGTTGCGCTTCTTGCAAAGGACCAGACCATTCGCTGCCAAGCGCCCTGTAGCGGTATGCTTCAGGTCTCACAGAGACATGGCATGTAATCAGAGGTTCCTTAGATGAATACAGTAATGAAAAAGATTATTAGCGACAAACTCTATTTCATCATTATTGCTGCTTTCGTCATTTTTTCCTTCGCCCTGATTTATATCTCAATGTACTGGGGTGTTGGTCTTACCCCAGATTCACTGATATATATCAGGATTGCAGAGAGTCTCGCGACAGGAAACGCTGCGGATTCTTCCCAACATTATCCACCGCTATACAGTTTTCTACTTTTTCTTCCATCTGTTGTTGTTGATGATACTTTAATTTCTGCACGATGGATTCAAATATTGATATTTCTGTCTACGATCATTTCACTGGCAGTAATGCTTAAGAGAATCACTGATCAAGGCACCGGATGGGTGTTTATCGGGATATTTGTTATTTTCACAGCCCCCCATCTATTTTCAATTTATATGATGGCATGGTCTGAGCCATTGTTTCTCCTGCTTACACTGGCCGGGTTTTATTTTCTTGCACATTTTATATCTAATCAAAAAAAATCTATATTGATCTGGAGTGCCGTATTCTTTGCACTCGCATTTTCAACACGGTATGTTGGCATCGTACCCATAGGCACTGCCATCCTCGGTTTGATCATTTTCTCAAAAAAGCACTGGTCAGAAAGATTAAAGAATGCAGGATTCTTCACATTCCTGTCACTCTTACCGATGTTGCTGTGGATAATTTGGGGGCAGGTCACACAAGAACCTGGAATCCCACGTGTTTTTGCCTATCATCCGATAAGCATTGAAAAACTGAGTTCGGGTATTGAAGAAATGCTTGGCTGGTTTTATTTATCATCGACGACGTCATGGGTTTTGCTCAGTATTTTTCTGATCAGTTACATATTTTTGACCGTGAGTTGCCGAACGGCCGATTCCAGCCAGTTAACAGTAGCTGAAATTTTTAAAAAAATACTATTTTTATTCGTCCCTCTTTATCTGATATTTCTGGTGATATCCATCTCCTTTTTTGATGCTCATACCCCTCTGGATTCAAGAATATTAATCCCGGTCTATTTTTTTCTTATGATTGCATTGATTCTGGGTTTAAGTTCAATCACAGCAGGCACCTCTCTTTGCAGATTATTCAATATATCAGCATTTCTTGTTGTGTTGATTCTCAGTTTTGTACAAATAACGCATCTACAGTCGCTAGTGACCTACTTTTCTACAAATGGGGTTGGCTTTCTTAGTCGTCAATGGGTTGAATCTGATACATTAGCTTATGTTAGAAATGAGCAGACAGGCCGCCGCTTAATCTATACAAACGCGCCAGAAATTATCGAAATTCACCTAAAAAGGAAAAGTAAGTTTCTCCCTCAGAGAGAAAGTGCGACGAGTAAAAAAATAAATGAAAATTTTCAGAACTCCCTACATCAATTGCAGCAGGAATTCAAAGATAAGGATGCAATTCTCATATATTTTTATGCGTTTTCCTACCGTACATATTTACCGAGCTTAGCTGAATTAAGCGCTAATATGGATATGGATATTTTGTATAAAGGTAAGGATGGAATCGTTCTTCAGGCACATGACTAATGTATGATTTGAAGTGGTATTGTCTACAGGAGGTCTCATGATTCATGTTGTTATCGGTACAAAAGCGCAGCTTATCAAAATGGCACCGATACTCTATTATTTACAGCAGAGAAACATTCCATATAACTATATTTCCACCGGGCAACATAAGGCAAAAATCGATGATATTTTGACCAATTTTGGTTTGCGTCAACCTGATTATGCACTCTGTGAAGCGGATGACATAACCTCTATACAAAAAATGATGGCGTGGTCAGTTAAAATCATCTGGCGCACGATACGAAAAAAGAAAGAAATTTTTCGTGGTGATAAAGAGGGTATAGTCCTGGTTCACGGGGATACACTTTCTACCCTCCTTGGCGCGATAATGGGGCGCATCGCTGGATTGAAAATTGGTCATGTTGAATCCGGGTTGCGTTCATTTGATCTTTTCCAGCCTTTTCCTGAAGAGATCACGCGTTTAATGACATTTTCCCTGGCGCATTATTACTTCTGCCCGGACGACAGGGCGATACAGAATTTAAAACGCTACAGAGGTGAGAAGATCAATACTGTTGCCAATACATTGTATGATTCTCTACGTTTGTCTAATCATTTTCCTGACGTATTATCGCAATCAGAGATACCATCTCGGCAATATTCTATTGTTTCTTTACATCGACATGAAAATATCTACCGGCAGGATGCACTAGATCGTGTAATGAGGCTGGTAGAAGAAATTAGCAAAACACATTTCCTTCTATTTATCCTGCACAAACCTACTGAGAAAAAAATACACCAGTTCAACTGGCATCAGCGTCTGGTGGAGAATACAAATATCGAATTTCGCGAGCGCTATGATTATTTTGGTTTTATTCAGTTAATTAAAAGCGCTGAGTTTGTGATCAGCGACGGCGGCAGTAACCAGGAGGAGTGTTACTATATGGGCAAGCCGATAATCCTGTTGCGCAAGGTGACCGAGCGCCATGATGGTCTTGGAGAGAATTGCCTGCTCAGTGAATATAGCATTGAGCGGATAAAAGAATTTATCAGTACTATCGATGATCATCAGTTTTCATTTAAGGAGCTGGATGTCAAACCGAGCGAAAAAATTATTGAATCGTGTTTGCCCTTTGTTAAGGTGTACTAACCCGAACCATAATTAGGCGACACTCAGAGGACCCAAAATGATTCAGATCAAGACGCGGCTCGCAGGCAATGGCTGGCCCTTGTCAAGAGTCGCAACGCAGAGCTGGATCATTTTGGGTTCTCCCTTTGGGCTTAGCTGTGCTTCACCCACGGACATCGTTATCGAAACTTACTGTAGAATGACTACAGCGGCGTTCCGATGCCTCGCCGTGAATAAAGCACAGCTAAGCTGAATGTCGCCTAATTATGGCTCGGATTAGTAAGATACGAAACTTATTTTTTTGCAATAAACACCATCTGGTGGCAGTGATAAGGGTCGATATTTTCAAGCAAAGCTTGCATGAAATTCGGGAAGGGGTAAAGCCCGAAGCCATATCCTTGAATATCAGTAAAACCGAGCAGTTTCAGATAGGTTTTCAGGACTCGAAAACTGTAAATAATAAGGTGTCGATGTTCGGGTCTGTCTGATTCGACATCACTGACAAGGTCAGGGTTTGATACTTTAATTGTATTTTGATTTTCTAGCAGCAAGAGAGAGTCAGGATGTGGACCAGATGATGGCATTTTACCTGTCATTAATTGCACAATGGTGAACAGGGTGCTTATATTTGGCGTTAGAAGAACGAGTGTGCCACCCTTTTCCAGTACCCTGGCTGATTCACGCATGAATCGACAGCTGAACAAAAGATGTTCAAGTACAGATAAGGCAAACACGCAGCGAAACATTCCATCCTCATAGGGTAAAGCATGGTTTAGGTCGTGCTGTGTCGCGTGAATGCCTTTTTCATTACATTTCTTCACAAGCTCAGTATTCCACTCGACACCGTAATAATTATCGAGCGCTATATCGACAGCGGACGATAACTGATCGTACATGTGGCCATGGCTACAGCCGCAATCCAGGATTTTCCCCCCATTTTGCATGGCATCTACAATCGCTGATTGAGCGTTGCCATAAGCCTGTTCCATAGTGCGTTGGTATAGTTTCTTAAAATAATTATCAAATAATGACATCGGTTTGATTCAGGCCTTCACCTTTACTATAAGCTGGGTAAACCTGGGTAAACTCTATCCAGATTAGTCCAATGATGAGTTATTTGACTGCACGAGTGCTTTTTTTAGCAAGGCTGCAGTTTCCACCAGTCTTTTCGGAACGTCACCCACAAGGGTAAAGTGTCCCATTTTACGGCCGGGCATGGGCTCTTTTTTCCCATAGAGATGAAGAAATGCTCCCGGATATTTTAATAGCGCTTCCCATACCGGTGTCCCCCCTGACCAGAGATCACCGAGTATATTGACCATTACAGCAGGTGTTGTGAGATCTGTTTTACCTGGTTTGAAGCCACAAAGAGTACGAACTTGCTGCTGAAACTGGTCGGTCAGACAGGCATCAAGTGTATAGTGGCCCGAATTATGGGGCCGTGGTGCCATTTCATTGATCATCAGGCGGTCATTCACATCAACAAAGAACTCCACAGCCAGTACGCCACAGTAGTCGAGTTCCTCTGCCAGGATGCGAGCCATTTTCTCGGCCCTGGCCGCGATCTCTGGATTTACCCTTGCCGGGACTATACTCATATCCAGTATGCCATCGGCATGCCTGTTTTCAGCGATGGCAAAGGTTTCAATATGGCCACAAACGCTACGTGCCAGGACTACAGAAACTTCACAGCTTAGTTCAATAAATTGCTCGAGCACGCATGATATGGACCCCAGTTGATGAAAAGCGGGCACCAGCTCTGTGGCATTCGCAACGAATTTCTGACCTTTGCCGTCGTAACCCAGTGTTGCGGTCTTCAAAAGGGCAGGAAAAGAGATGGCTTCGGTTGCTACTTCGAGGTCAGCATCGTTTTCTATGACATAGTAGTCAACGGTATCAAGCCCAAAATCACGAATAGCCTGTTTCTCAAGAATACGATCACGTGCAATATGGATGGCCGTAGCAGAAGGCCTGACGGGAATATGCTGTGCAATGATTTCCAGGCTGGTGGCTGGGACATTCTCGAATTCTGTCGTCACGGCAGCACATTCAGTGGCCAGACGCACAAGAGCGGCCTCATCATCGTAGGCGGCACAGAGGTGTTCGGTTGCGAAAGCGCCGGCCGGGCTGCCAACGTCAGGGTCCAGTACTATGACTTCGTAGCCCATAGTGCGTGCCGCAACGGTGAACATTCGACCAAGTTGGCCGCCACCAAGCAGTCCGAGTGTTGCTCCGGGTAAAATCATTATTGAATCAATTCTTAGAGGGCAGGCAGGCTGTGTGCGATGATTTTATCGGTTTGAGCCTGTCTGAAATCAATCAACTTCTGCATCAATCCCTGATCCGATGCAGCCAGGATAGAGACAGCGAATAGCGCCGCATTCCTGGCACCGGCCTGGCCGATAGCAAAGGTAGCCACCGGTATGCCCGCTGGCATTTGTACAATAGATAGCAGTGAATCCATGCCTTTAAGGTGGCGACTGTTGACGGGAACGCCTAGCACTGGAAGTGTCGTTTTTGCCGCCAGCATGCCTGGCAGGTGTGCAGCACCGCCAGCACCTGCAATGATTGCCTGCAGTCCTCTGTCGATGGCTGATTCAGCATACTGATACAGAAGGTCCGGGGTTCTATGAGCAGAAATAATCTGAGGCTCATAGGGAATAGAAAACTCGTCAAGCGTGCGGCAGGCATGCTGCATCACATCCCAGTCACTATCACTGCCCATGACGACACCGATCTTGATAATGTCTGCGTTATTTTGATCGTTCATTCTCTACTGCCTGTTGTCCAGAACCTCGGCGAATTGTGCAGATTTTTATTACATGTCGCAAGTATTTGTTACTTCTGTTGGGTTTTCAGGTTGTAATATAATATATTTTGTTCTTACGTCTCATACCAAAGCATTGATCATGAAAATAAAGGCCATTTCTATCATTATCCCCTGTTACAACGAAGCAGAAACTATACATGATTTGATAACGGCAGTTATCAATGCTCCGATACCCTACCAAAAAGAAATCATTGTTATTGATGACTTCTCCACTGATGGGACACTCGCTGTGCTTGAACAATACAAGGAACAGTCTGAAATAGAAATATTCCATCATGATAAAAATCAGGGCAAAGGAGCGGCATTAAGAACGGGGATATCTCATGCGACTGGTGATATTGTTATCATCCAGGATGCCGATCTTGAGTATGACCCGGGAGAATACCCTGGTTTGATAAAACCTTTTGAGGATGGTGTTGCTGATATTGTTTACGGTTCACGTTTTAAGGGTGCACAGGCTGAGCGCATACTTTATTTCTGGCATAGTATGGGAAATAAGTTTCTCACGCTATTTTCAAATATGATGACCAATCTGAATCTGACTGATATGGAAACCTGTTACAAGGTTTTCCGTAGGGACATCATCCAGAATATTAAAATCAACGAAGATCGCTTTGGTTTTGAACCTGAAGTAACTGCAAAGTTAGCCGCCTATAAGCCCAGATTACGAATCTATGAGGTGGGTATCAGCTATTACGGCAGAACCTACGAAGAAGGAAAGAAGATAGACTGGAAAGACGGAATTGCGGCAATCTGGTGTATTCTTAAATATAATATTTGGGCACGTTGACTACGGACTCCTTAAGGCACTTCATAGTGCAGGCTCAATCCTAAACAGGCATGAAGCAAGGTCCCCATCAGCAAGTTGACTGCACCAGACTAACTTCGTCCATCCATCCAGATGTTCTATGCCCTGAAATCCGCTGTATCCCAGACGCGTATTTCGGGGATGAAGCCGGGTCAGGAAAATATAACGGGCGCCCGAGCTGTTTGAGAGTGAACGGTAACTGGCCTCATCAATCGGCGAAGGGGCTGTCACACCTGTTCTGTCGCTCAATACAGCGAGATATGAGGGTTTGAAGTACAACAGCTTTTCATCTTCTGGAACGGTGTCTTTTACATATATAAAATCTTTTAGCATCTGATTTTGCAGTGTCAGCTGTTTAGATGCCACGTATTGACTTGGCTGGCGAAAAATTTCATAGACAGGAACCAGCTGTTTCCCAGAGGCTAGAGCCAGCCGTGCATGAATGAATGCATGAGAGGGCAGAGTCGCCGCTAAAACAATCAGATAGAAACTGGCCAGTACGAGTCCTTTCTTCTTATTCTCTTTTTTCAGCTCCAGCAGTTTCTTGATTGCATAACCCGCGTAGATCAGCAGCAGTGGCATAATCGGGAAGACCAGGCGAAATAACTGTCCGGGGTATGGCCAGACTAGCAATATCAAAACAAAGAAAAGTACATACCAGGCATCATATTTGTTCTTGAGCAGGCGTAGAAAAAGTCCTGACAGGGACGCTAGAGCTAGCAGTAGTATGACAAAATAGGAAACTGAGAATACGTCTGTTTTCCAGTGTATCAGCCAGAAACTTGCCCAGGACTCCAGCTGGTATTTTAGCTGTGTCATTAGAGAAAAATGAACAGGGGTATCACTGCCCGAGGCATACAAATCTACACCGGAAATGTATTGAATTAATATACCCAGATAATGGCTTTGTTTTACTGGTCCCCATAGTGCCATCAATAATAAATAAAGTACCAGGGATGCCACCACGATCAGGGCTGGTTGAAATTGAAGCCTTTTTTGCGCAATACTGGCGAAAAATGACTGTGCCACTATAGCCAGGCCCAATACTATGCCAGTCGTACGCGTCAGCATAATGGCGGCGAGTAATAAAATTACCAGAATGAGCTGGCCACCAGATCTTTTTCTCTCAGCTGTGTATACCAGTAAAAAAATAAGTACTAGCAATAGATATAAGGACTCGCTTAATATTCCCTGCAGGCCCAGCAGGAATCCAGGCGATAAGGAAAAAACTAGCAGCGGAAAAATTGCCAGCACCCGATCATTCAGCCATTGGCACGCCAACAAATAATAGAAATACAAGCTGACCAGCCCCATCACTGCGACGAGCAGATGAGCATATAACAATGAGTGAGCCGCTCCCGAAAATGCCAGTAACCAGGGGAAAAATGGTGGAAAATCCTGTAGCAGCCAGGCTGACGCAATAGCGTTTGATTCGCTTG
Organism: Gammaproteobacteria bacterium; assembly: GCA_036986095.1. Classification (GTDB taxonomy): domain Bacteria; phylum Pseudomonadota; class Gammaproteobacteria; order BMS3Bbin11; family BMS3Bbin11; genus BMS3Bbin11. The sequence goes on along the minus strand of BTQX01000002.1, from coordinate 6,169 downwards.
CCCAGGGAGAGTAATGCCTCGCCATTACCAGATAATGTACGCTGTCATTGGCCAGGCTTGACAGACTATCGTACCAGACTAGTTTCGATAACAGGTAAACAAGATAAATTAAAAGAGGAGGCCAGATCAGGTGAATTATTTTATTTCTTACCATACTAAGATTCTAATCCAAAAACGGATAGCTGAATACTCTCTCGGGATCCATGAAGGTGTTAAAATATCATGAGTCGTTAAACCTGGCGCTTGTCTCTGTCCATTCACTCTATAGGGCACCTCTATTAATTATGGATAGATCAGATTGCATGCAAAATTGTTCATATCAAGGCAAGGATCGCACGTAATAGTTAGCTATTGCGAAGATTCTTAACGCAGAGATGGACGATTTTGTATGTGAGATGAATATTCATGTGTAATAGAGGTGCCCTATAATAAAACCCATGTCAAAAACATCGCTTCAGGTGCTGGATATGCTTGCCAGCGGGAATTCTCTATCAGGTGAATTAATAGGCCAAACACTGGGCATCAGCCGCATGGCCGTCTCCAAAGCAATAAAAGGTCTTAATCAGCGTGGATTGAATATAACGGCAGTGTCAGGTAAAGGGTACCAGTTAGAGTCTCCAATACAATTGCTTGATAAGGAAGTGATTTGCTCAGCATTGAGTGAAACTGCTTCCCTGAACAGTCATATAGAGATTTTGCAGCAAATCGAATCCACCAGTGACTATCTTCTTCAGCAATCAGGATCTAGAGATATCAACCGGGCTGTCTGTCTCGCAGAATGCCAGAATAGCGGCAGAGGGCGACGTCAGAGAGAATGGCATGCTACTCCCTACCGGAATATTATACTCTCCATGGGCTGGTGCTTTGATGAGGGTATGGCAGGCCTCTCGGGACTGGGTATAGCAGCAGGGATAACAATAGCCAGGACAATGCATGAGGCTGGGTTGGACAGAGACATAGGGCTCAAGTGGCCAAATGATATAGTCTGGAACGATAGCAAGCTGGGTGGTTTGTTGATTGATGTGCGAGGTGAACACGATGGGCCCTGCCTTGCTGTACTGGGCCTGGGTTTAAATCTTGCTTTGTCTGAAGAAGATCAAAAAAGTATTGATCAGGCTTGTGTTAGTCTTGAGCAAATCACGAAGAATGCCATTGACCGCAATTCTCTTGTAATAGATCTGATTCGTGCGCTGACAGAACTGTTTGAAACGTATACCTCTTCAGGTTTTGAAAGTTTTCAGCACTTATGGACAGATTACGACTGCCTCTACAACAGAGAAGTTAAGGTGATTAGAGGTGAAGCATCTTTTTCAGGTATCGCGATGGGTATTGATGAGTTTGGTGCCTTGTTGCTGGATGAAGGGAAAGAGCCATTCAGCAGATTTTTGTCGGGTGATGTCAGCCTGAGGTTGGTTTTATGAACCTACTCATCGACAGTGGCAACAGCTTTATAAAGTGGGCGTTGGCAACGGATGAATCGTTCATCATAGGAGGTCAGTGTCTCACAATTGCTGTCTCCAGTTTGCACGAAAAATGGGCAAACTGCGATGTCCCTGCTCGGGCGATTGTCTCGAATGTGGCGGGGGAAAGTGTTGCCAGTGAAATAAGAAAAGCAGTAGCTGAGCTATGGCAGCTTGATACGGAATTTATAGTCAGTAGCCAGAGCTGTTGCGGCCTGACAAACAGTTACCGTAAGCTGGAGCAACTTGGTGTTGACCGTTGGATGGCGATGCTGGCAGCGTATCGAATGACGCAAGACCCGGTAATCGTCGTAGACTGTGGAACAGCGGTTACTATCGATTTAGTCAATGCCAGGGGTCTCTTTGTCGGTGGTGTCATCATGCCTGGTTTGAATACGGCTTTTCAAAGTCTAAGGGCTGATACTGATGCCGTTGAAGAGATTAGCGACACAAGCACTGTCGCTAATGCTACCGCGCTATCAACAGAGAAGGCTGTGCAGGCCGGTGTTCTATTTGGCCTTGCTGGTGGGATAGAGAGGGTGGTCAGAGATCAGTCATCAGAGATTGACAGGATACCCGTTATTTATATGACAGGCGGGGATGCGGAGAAACTGGTACCGTATCTGACAATGCCAGTTGTTTTACAGCCAGATCTGGTACTGCAGGGGTTGAGGGTATTTGCTTCGCAAAGACCATAGACCATAGACAAAAGATTAAGGATGAAAGATTAAAGATATTAGCGGCCTAGATGGACTCTGGCTGATTTTCTTTATCCTTTATCTTTCATCCTTCATCTTCAGTCGTCTTCGCCTTTTTCCCAACCCTTCCAATAGCAAAAGCTGCCGGAATCACGATTAAGGTTATTAAAGTCGAAAAGATCAAACCCCAAGACAGTGCCAGTGCCATCGGTGACACAAATGGATCCATGCCGCCCCAGCCGTAGGCGGTTGGCAACAGCCCCACTACGGTGGTGGTAGCAGTCAGTATCACGGCCCGTAAGCGACGGCGACCTGCCTCCATGATGGCATCGAAGGTATTCATTCCCTGTTCAATAGCACGCTGGACAAAGACCAGCAGCACCAGTGAACTGTTAACGACTACGCCGGTCAGTGCCACACCGCCCAACAGGGCGAAGAATGACAATGGCAAAGGTCGCCAGTACATGTCATGCAGATAGAAGCCGATGATGATGCCAATGGCTCCGAAAGGAATGGCCAGCATGACATAGAAGGGGTAACTGAAGCGATTGAACTGGATGGCCAGGATGATATATATCCCCAGCATAGCGAATACCAGGGACTGTATCAGTCCCTTGACGGATTCCTGGTTTTTCTCTTCTTCGCCACCATAATTAACGACGACCTTGTCCTGTAGATTACCCAGCCATTTCAGTTCATCTTTCGCTACCAGGCTGTTCAGTGCCGAACTGGTAATTATATCGTTGTCGATATTTGCCACAACGTGGATGACGCGTATACCTTCCTTGTGTCGAATAGTGGTAAAGCCCGGCTGTTCTTCGAGTCTGGCGATCTCTTTCAGGGGTATCAGGCCGCCGCGGGTATTAGATATTAGAAGATTCTCCAGATACTCGCGCTGTTTGGCCGGATTTGCCGGGTAGCGAACGGTGATGTCAATTTCCTCGGTACCACGCCGTGTGGTTGCGACCCTGAGTCCACCCACAGCGGCACGCACATGCGAGGCTATGGTACTTAATGACACTCCGGCATAGGTGGCCAGTGCCCGGTTGACCACTACATGGAGTGATTCATCACCAGCCTGGGAGCCGCTTTCTATGGAGGTGACACCATCGATGCCTTTCAGGTATTCCATCAATTGCTCAGAGGCTTTTTTGGTGTCGGCATTTTCTCCCTGTGAAATCTCTACCTGTAGCGCGCGTCCGGCTGGCGGACCCGGTTTTAGCTCCGCAAAGGCCAGCTTCATCTCAGGGAATAGCGGTGTAACCTCTTTCTCAATTTTCCGCATATCCACCATGACATTATGGCCTTCACGTGAGATGGCAGGCTGATAGATGACAGAGATCTGACCAAATCGCGCACCGCGCTGGGTCAGAGGATCACCGGTATCGATAGCGATCTGTCCAGTACTGATCAGCGTGGTTTCCAGTACCGTGTCGTCAGTGCGCTCCCTGATGGCTTTGTCTATCTCGATCATCTTCGCCCGCATGACATCAAGGCGCGTACCGGCAGCAGCGGTAACACGAACCGTATACTGGTCAATACCGGCGGCAGGAAAAAGCTGGAAAGACATCCTTGTTGCGGCCAGATAAAAGCTACCGAATAACAGCAGTAAGGCAAGGATGACGGTAATCCAGCGGAATCGTATGGCCTGTCTGAGGATGGCAAGATAGGTGTTCTCTATGGCGGTAATCCAGTGACGTTCCTCGGGGTGTTTATCGGGACTGGCAAAATGGGCGACATGACCCGGCAGGATCAGAAAGGCCTCCAGCCAGGAGTATAACAACAGCGTGATGACAACAATCGGCACCGCAATAATAAATTTTCCGATGATGCCCTCCATGAACATCAATGGGCCGAAAGCTACCACTGTGGTCAGTATGGTTGCGCTTACCGGTCCGATGATTTCAATCGAACCATCTACCGCGGCAGCAATTGGATTTTTCCCTCTTTCCATATGCCAGGTAATATTTTCACCAACAATGATGGCGTCATCGACCAGCATGCCCAATACCATGATGAAGCCGAGCATAGAGACCAGATTTAAGGTGATCCCCGCTGTATACAGGGAAAACAGACCGATGGAGAAGACAATTGGCAGGCCGAGAGTGGTGGTAAAGGCGACAGAGGGGCGCAGAAAAAGAACCAGTGAAGTCAGTACCAGGAAGAGTCCCACGATACCATTATTGATCAGTACTCTCAGGCGCAGGCGGGTAAAACGGGAGAAATCCTGATAGGTATCAATACGAATGTCTGCGCCATGTCTGTCAGCAACAGTGGAAATATAGTCACGGATACGATCGACGGTAGAAATGATATCAGCTTTAGTTTGTTTAAGAATGACGATGGCTAAGGCAGGCTGACCCTGAACATCATAAATTTTTGAGGGTTTCTCCAGTGTTTCAGTAATGCTTGCAATGTCTTTAAGCCGCAGGGCATCGCCGCGTTCATTTGATCGTAAAACCAGCTCACCGGCATCTTCAGCGCCTTTCAGTTCACCCGTAATTCGTATTGTATATTTTTGTTCACTGGTTTCCAGGTCACCGCCCGGGACACTGACATTCCATGATTCGATGACGCGTACCACGTCACCGGTAGCGATACGTTCCTTGCGCATCTTTTCAGGATTGAGAGTAATCCGAATTTCAGCTTTGCGCTGCCCTTGAACGAGGACTCTGGCGACCCCGTCGATTTGCAGCAACTCATCGACCATATCTTTGCCGAGACGGTGCAGCTCCAGGTCGCTGCGTTTGGCAGAGACCGCCAGATTGATAACAGGAAACACCGATCCATCGATCTCGGTCACAAACGGGTCGTAGGGCAGATCAGAGGGCAGGTCCGCCTGATTAACCGCCTGTTGTACATCGCTGACGATGCGTTGACGGTTACTCGCTTCCGGGTCGATCTCCAGATTGATGCGTCCTGAACCGGGAAATGAGGTTGACGTCATCTTGTCGATGCCACTGGTTGATTTCAGCTGCTGTTCTATCGGTATGACGATCAGCCGTTCTACTTCCTCAGGTGAGGCCCCGGGGTAGCCAAAATCAATCTGGATTCGATCAAGATTAACATTTGGGAATGCTTCGCGATTGATTTCAAGCACCGCATACAGGCCAAGCGCCAGCATAAAAAAGGAAACCATGTTTATGATCAGCGGGCGGTTGACGAGGAATTTTATTATTGTTCGCATAGAAAATCAGATTAAGGACTCGTGATTAAGGACTAAGTGATAAGTTTCAAGTGTTGTAGTTCAGGTTTTATCTTTAATCCCGCATCTTTCATCCTTCATCTGCCGTTAAAGGTCTTCCCAAATAACCCCGCGCAACCGCGCCAGTTCATTCAGTGTACTAACAAGATCAACCTGTGAATTTGCCAGTGCTGATTCCGCCAGGGAAAGATCTTCTTCAAAGATAATCAAATCAGCCGTTGTAGTGCGCCCGGTGCGAAAGCGGGAGACTGCCTCATTGAATTTCTTTTGTTCGGCCCGCTTAAGGCGGATGTTACTGGTAATCGACTTTTTCTGATCATCAATCAAACCACGCAAACGATCAATCTCATTGTTCAGATCGATATCTAGCTGGCGGATCTGGTTGTCAGCGATATCTCTGCTTAAAAGAGCCTGCTGCAAGGTGGCATGAAGGCCCTGCTTGTCCAGCGCGGCACGATATTCCAGGCCTACTTTACCGGCAAGATCAGATTTGTCGATATCAGTATTTTCGGCGGGTCCGGTTTTTACTCTGGCACCCACTGAGACAATGATATCAATGACGTCCCTTTTGTTATCACGCTGTATTTGGATGTTGCTCTCGGCAACTTTTTTGCTGGCGTACGCCTTGCTAAGTGATGGGCTGTAATTGAATACTTCATCGTGCAATGTCTTGCGGGAAGGGACGTCCTGTTTACTGTAATTCAGTCTGGAAGTGAATTGTGTTGATGCAGGAATATTCATCAGGCGATTGAGGTTGTATAGCTGTTGATTTTTAGCCGCTTCCAGCGCGGCCAGCGCAGCAAGTT
>BTQX01000001.1:0-52459 GCA_036986095.1 Gammaproteobacteria bacterium | reverse complement strand
ATCACAATCATTCTGCTTTGATGCAGGTAAATACTTCTCGATTGATGAAATAAAGACCAACCGTCTTTCGTCATCATCCATACCTGAGTCCTGTAGCCAATATCGTACAGCGGAAAGAAACGCTTTCAGAAAATCAAACACCTGTGGGTGATAAACCTCGTAGATATTCCCTGCTTCATTTAGTTGATCGATCCTGATTGTGCCCTGTCCGGTACCAAAGGGCACCCTGGTCGATGGCCGGGTTAGCAGCCTTATTGGCTTTCCCTCCAGTGTGATCATCACCCCCACCTTGGATAACTTGTTCTGGAAATAAAAATCTTCTCCCGCCTTGCGCTTTGGAAAACCACGGGTTCTCGCATAGGCCAGTGCATCAAAGGCCAGCAGGCTGCCAATTGAGGGGTGTGCATAGCTGGATCCTGCCCATTTCAGGCCCGCCACATAATAACGCAGCCATAGTTCATATTCAGCCAGCGCGGGCCAGTATCGATCATGCTCCTGCTGAGCCATATCCACATCCGGGATATGTTGGTATGGGTAAATAAAGCAGCCTGGGGGCTTAGTCAGCTTTGGCATATCCTCTGATGTGGAGGGCAGTTCATTCGTCCTCAGGAAATAATCATCAGGTACCCTGGCATCGGCATCAGTGGTATGAATCCAGGGGTCGCGAATCTTACCCGCGTTGATCAAAAACAGGGCAATATCTGCCCCAATCTTGCGAGCCAGCCCTATTCCCTGATCTGCTGGGATCAACCATGGTTCTTTTGAGCGATCAGCAATCAGGATCTCGATATTCTGCCATGAGACAAGTGTCTGCGGGCAGGTTTCAGCAGGATTAAGAGAGGTGGTTTTTACTTTACAGTGTTCACTGAACCAGGTGCGCATTCTCTGATTGGATGTTCTGAATTCATCTTCTCGTGACTCGTTGCCATTCAGAACGACGATACAAAGAACCCTTTTATTGCTTCTAGCTATAGCGCAGCTATTAATCGAATCCAGTGCCGCTGGCAGAAATTTATCTTCTCCACAGGCAGGAATAGTAACCACATAATCCCAACTCTCTGTAGGTATCTTTGACGCCAGCCACTTTGATTCGATTTCGGAATATTTTGCCAGATATTTATCTATCGTCCACTTTTCTCTTTTACTCAGAGTGCATAAATAAGTTTGCATATTCTATAACATTGATGATTCAAGAATTAATAGAGGCCTTGAATTCAAGGGTGCACTGAAGGGTTATGCAGCACTTTTTCTTATTTGTACAAGAGCATGTTGTAAAGCCTCATAGAGATTCTTGTAATCTAACAGAAGATTGCCCATAAAACAGATCTGCACACAGTTCTGACTGATAAGATACTGGCTCCGATAACTGAGAAATATGCCCTGACTAGCTAGAAAATCGCCAAACTCCAGTGATGAAACTCCATCAGGCAATAGGATGCTTGTTACATGCAAAGCACGATGTTCTGGATCAGCGAGAATTTGCAGTCCTAGTAGATCAAGTTGACAGTATAGCTGACGAGATAAATTCTCCACCAGCCTGAATCGTTCTGGCCAGTTCGTCTGTATCAGAGCAGCTTCCAGTGCATACACAGCATTTGATGAAATTGTGAAAGGAATGCCCTGGTTTCCTTCATATAAAGACAAATCAAAATAACGTGGTAATTGCTTATTACATGATGTAGCACAATGATCGGAAAAGATCATGGCAAGGCCGGGTAACGACCCGATACCCTTTCCACTAGTCGCTGATGCAAGATAAACATCATTCAGATCGACCTCACATGAACCAACAGTACTTATACAATCGAGGCACAATTTTATTTTATGTCTTTGACAAACGTCTTTGAGTAAACCAGCATCATTAATAACACCCGTTGATGTCTCACAATGAACGCACCAGAGCCAGGAGTATGCGCCCTGTTCTTGCATTTGTTTTTCCAATTCATTTCTTTTATAGCTTTTACCACCAGGTGTCTGGAGGAGATCATAGACTAAGCCAGCACGAGAAGCATGCTCCACAAGCCGGTTCCCAAATTCACCATTCACAAGTATTAAACCTTTTCCTTTCAACGATGAGAGCTGACTTGCAACAACGTCATTAGCGAGTGTGCCGGAACCCGTCATAATGTTTACCTTTCGTGCACTTGTCAGGTGACACAGTTTTTCTCGAACCTCGTTGAACCTTTCAATAAAACATTCACTACGATGTGACACAGGCTCCGATACAAATGCACTAACGACACCTTCTGATAGTGATACAGGCCCCGGTAGACAGTTAATTAATGTTGACATAGTCTTACTGTTTATATTCATTGCGTGCGACCTGTCTCTAAATGCCATGGCATCTTTAATAGATATATACATAGGTTGATATCTTGCATTCTCAGTACCTACCAATGGGCCAAATTGTTTTAGACCAATGTGTTTATAGAGCTTTATCTGTCGAGTAGTTCCAGATATCACACATAGGTCATATGCCTGCTGCATGGCAAAATCAAATGCTTTGTTTAACAAGCCGATAAATATCGCTGTATTGCGATACTTTTTTTCAACGGCAAGAAGTCTTATTTCACAAATTGATCGGTATGCAGGAAGATAGGAATCAAGATTTTCGAGTTTTGCGTCCAGAGAAAAAGGACGCGAATCTCGAAGAGCCAGCATACCTGCAATGTCTTTTCCCTTCATGCAGATAATGTATGTGTTTTCGTCATGAAATTTATCAATAAGTTTCTGCTGTGGATTGTCCTGATGTTGAGGAATCTCTTCGACAAACGTTCGATAATTCAAGCCATGTATTGCATCCATCTCAGAGCATGTGTTAGCAATCTTGAACTTCAGTTCTTCGATAGCCATTTTGATCTACTCCTTTATTTCATGTTTGGGGTCAAAAGAACGCCACTGGCCTGCTTTTGATGTATCTCTTCAATTGTATTTTCCAGTGCCACAAATCGCTCCGAAGTTGCAGGGTGGGAGGCAAGAAAACCTCCTTTGCCTGCACTCTCCGGATGAGTAGCAGCCATTCGACGCCAGAATTTAGGTGCGTCTTCAATTGGAACATCGGCCAGCGCCATGATATAAAGGCCGACATAGTCAGCTTCAGATTCAAAACCTTTCGAATAAACTCCTGCTGCAATTCTACCAAATGCCCCGCCTGTATTAACGCCTGCCAGTGCTGCGGCAATATCAAGTAATGTCCCAGAAGTATAATTAGATCTTTTTGCTTCCATATGGTCCATGGCGTTATGTGCTATCTCGTGGGAGATCACCAGTGCAAGCTCATTATCATTTTGTGCAAAGCGCAGCATGCCTGCTGATAACACAATATTCTTTCCATCAGCAAAGGCATTTACCGTGTCGCTATAGGTCTCAGCGACTGAATATCCGCATACTTTCTCAGCATTAAGAGTAAGCTGAGACTGTTCACCATTTCGGCTGATGGTCAGCGTTAAGCTGTTACTGACTTCCAGGACCTTTTTGAGTTGCTCATACCATTTCTTAGCCGCGTCCTCCCCGGTGATGACAGGCTGTTCGTTAAGAGATAGTAACTTATCACCACGCATCAAACCTGCTTTATCGGCTGGCGACCCTGGGTGGACAATCATTACTTGCAGCTGATCATCTATATCATACAATCTGACAGCAACCTGTCTGACATCCTTACTGAGGGTATACAGATTAGAAGGCGTTAAACCGATTGATGGGATAGCATCGTCATCACAAATAGGAACAGCAGACTTCAATAGCGGATATGCTACCGCCATCACCCGGTCATGTTCACGAAGGTCTGTAGCCAGTCGAATTTCGAGCTGTTTGAGTGTTTCAGCATCGACATCCTGCTCACTGGTTCCTGTGGTACGGGTTGCCGGTGTGGAACATCCCATAATCGTCAAAGATATGATGGTTAACACCGCGAATCTTTCTATTTTTTTCATACTCATTTTGGATTCCTTCTGAATGTTTTTTACCTTGCCGCCTGGACTTTTTCCTTATCCAGATTCCCCCAAACCCAATGGGGGGAGTCTGGCCTTAAAAAGATGAACATACCGATATCAGGAGCTATTTATTGCTTCTCATTGTTATTGCCGCCTCGAAGGCCAGGTATCCAACTAAAACCACCACCCCGAGGAATGAAGTTGCTGTCTCCTTCTCATCTGATGGAATTCCATCCTCAAGTGAAGACACGCGGTAATATCCATTCGGATCCAGCATTGAAAATGTGCGCAGCTTGAGTGATGTCTGGCTATTCGCACTAAGATGTGGAATCAGGGATGGAACAAATGGGTTGCTCGAAAGCGTTTCCGAGATACTTTTCTGCTGACTTTCAAGTGGCTCCCACTGTCCATACAGACTGGTCAGTGATTCGCTGTTGCTGGTGGAATATTCGAACGGCTTTACTTGTGTAAAACCCCCGGCGGACGCAACACCTGTGCCGAGCAGCGAAAGGGTGCCCAATAACACGACTACGCTTCTGATTTGTGTCCGTATACCTGGTTTATTGCTGTTTAACTTACTGTTGCTAAGTTTCATGGTTATCTCCTTTGCTTACTTAATGAAAAGTGACCGCGCTGGTAAAGCGCGTGCACTCATGAACCTGTATTTGGATCTAATATGGACAGATCTGGAATATCGATGGGGCCAACACATCCTTCATTACAAATATCATCAAAAGAATGACTAAATTCAGCGGCTGCCCAGGCAATAGCTGCTACAGATCCGACTACTAAAATGGCCCCGGCCAATACACTGCCTGTTTTTTGCGCAGTACTGCGATCTCCATCACCTTCTGTTGAAGATCCACCCTCATTGGCATAGAACATTGGCAACGGATTCAACATCGTCACCCGGGATCTGTCAGTAGAAAATACAGGCATTCGAATCATGGACTGAGTATCGGTGTCTGCTTCATCTACTGTCGCCATTCCAGTAGGTCGCACAGACATATAGAAGTTGCTGACCGGTTTCTTATTTCCAAAAGTCAGTTCAAACTGGAGCATCTGAGTAGAGCCATCTGCGCCTGCCAGGCTGGGGACGACCCCCAGTACAGAGACATAACTGACTATTAACCCCTTTATCATCTTCTTACGTAAACTTGAATCTTTCATAACAACCTCCTATTGGCTTTGCGTGTACATTCAGGAACATTCTTTTATGCACCGTCACTTCACTTGTTCCAATTTACGTGCCAATAAAATATGAATATTTTTTGTTATATATTTCAATTACTTACAAAAACACGCTTGCGTTTATGTGTGAAGTATGTGTTTAATATTGTGCAGAATGTGTGAGAATAAATGTGTGGTGAAGTGTGAAATTTGGCTCGCTGGCTAATCAACGCGCAACAACCTCTGCGCTAACAGTTCTGCTGGCGTTAATCTTTATTTATCTGGTGTTCATACGTGTACCGGCTGCGCTAAACACCTACATAATTGGTTTTGGTACACAGGTAAGCGGCGAATCTGCTGTGGTTAATGAGGTCTACCCATCAAGCCCTGCTGAACTGGCCGGCGTCAGAGTAGGCGATCCTTTATTGGCAATAGACGATCGCAAAATTGAGGACTGGCTGAAACTGAACCGGGAGAACAGAAGTCGCTATGTAACAGAACGCTCCAAATGGCGCGAACAACCGGCAGGATTTGAATTTCTACGCAACGGTATGCCCATTAAGCTGGAAATCACGTCGCGCCCATTAAATGGCGCTGAAGTCTGGAACTACAATTGGGCCAGATTCAGTCTACTGGTATTTCTTAGCATACTTATCATATCAATCATTCTGGCCAGGTCGCGCGATGCATCGGCCTTTCTGATTGGAGTGTGCTTCTCTGCCGCGATACTCTGGCTTGCCAGCCTGGATCCCCAGTGGCCAATATTTATGTCGCCGCTTATTCGAGGGATTGCGTTCGAATCCCTTATTTTCAACGCCTTCACCGAGGCCTTATCGTTACAGGTTGCGATGGCAAGCTTGCTGCATATCGCCCTGGTCTTTCCTGAGAGACATTCCCTGGTGCTGCGCTACCCCTGGCTAGTTACTACTATATACGTAATTTCGCTGGGTACCCCGTTTCTAGTTATGATGACAAGTCAGGGTGACAATCTTCAGCGCATAATTGCGGTTTATGAACCCAGGCTGTTACTTAACACAGCCCTGCTCATACTGATCACCTTTTTCATGGCCAGCACTTATCATCACAGTACAAACCCTGTGCAACGTGCAAGAACACGCTGGATCGTAGGCGCATTCATCGTGGTAGCCTTTGTACACATTTTATTGTGGAATTTACCCATACTGATGACTGGTACGCCGCTGGTACCGAGCTACAGCTGGTTGTTCGGCCCTATTGCGTTGATACCTCTTGCACTGACTATGTCTATCCTCAATCACGAACTGCTTGGTATACGCGGCATCATCCGAGGGCGCCTGCATTTGCTGGAAGCCCAACTTGATAGAGAGCGCAACATGGTAAAAAACAGGGATGTGCGTATTCATACCCTGAGCAGTGAGATATCTGAACTGCGTAGCTCTCTGGATGACTATCGCCAACAGGAATCAGGTGAGGTCACTAACGATAGCAACACAACTTCCGGACTGACTCGACTGGAACATCGCTACCCTGAACTTACAGATATACGCCGAGAGCGCCTGCTGGGAGCTAGCCCTTTATGGGAAGAGATTTTTAAACAAACCGTACTTGCGGCACATAATATGACTCCCGTAATGATTGTCGGCGAATCTGGAACAGGCAAAACAGATATTGCATGGGCCATTCATCGTCTTGGGCCTAACCATGATAATTCCTACAAAACAATCAGCTGTGCGCAGTTTGAACACGCTGACCCGGCATTCGCTTTGGGAAGAATTTTTGGAATTGGCATCGGCCACGGTCTGACAAATGTTGCTAAAGAAGGAAGCCCTGGCCTGCTACAGGAATGCGATGGTGGAACACTGGTGCTGGACGATTTTGATCGTCTGCCGCTCTCTGTTCAGGATTTGCTGCTATATCCACTCGAAGGTCGCCCGTTTGAACCCGGCATAGGCAGCGGCCCTGGCATGACCGTCAACATCAAATTTATCCTTGCCACCAATCGCGACCCTGTCAGCCTCATCAGTTCAGGCGAATTACGCAGTGATGTACTTGCGCGGCTAGGCGCCAGGGTCTACCTGCCACCGTTACGTGACCGTATCGAAGATATTCCGATACTGATTGAACATTTCACAAAAGTGCTCAGTATTGAAATGTCGCATGAAGTTTCCATCGTCTCGCCCCGTGCTATGAACCTGCTTACACGTAAAAAGTATATGACAGGAAATGCCCGTGAGCTTAAATCGGAAATACGTTCGGCTATTGGTAAGGCAATGCTGGAGGATGATAATATTCTACGTGCAGGTTATCTTTCAACCACCAGAGATACCAGTGTGGCAACCCCAATCAGGACTGGTCCCGCTAGCAATGCTTCTGCTGATCTAAGACCGTTGGATGGCGCTGCTGTGGACTCATCTGATCTGCCGCAAGAATTGCTAATACTTCGTAAGCATGCCTTTCGCATCAAGCCGGCTGAAGCCGAACTTGGCTATAGCCATAAATCACGTACTCTTTCCAATCACCTGCGCGGCCTGTGCCTGCTGGCTCTGGCAGATAATGACTGTGACATTGATCAGGCAATTAACTGGCTTGCCGGAAGCCAGGACAGGGTAATTCATGCCCGCATTAATTCCAAGATCCATCGCTATCTTAGCTCTATCCGTACAAATATTTCACAAAGAACAGAAAAAAATCTCTACCGCAATTTACCTGCTGCTTACCGAGAGTCAATGGATAGAGTAATACGCCATTTCCATGTTGATTGAATACAAAACATGGCTGTTTTATTTTGTATTTAGAATCCGCACTCCATCACGGTAATCCAGTTCAAATGCTTCTATTTTCTCTGCATACAATTTACAGCGCTCAAACCATAGATTCACTACTTTGTCATGTGGCCACGAATTTATGTAATTTTCAAATTCAGCCATCGCCTTCCTGAATTCGTGCTTCAGGATAAAATCATATGCCCTATTATAAGCTTGCAGTTTTTTATCTACCTCATCTCTTTCATATATAGGTTGGTAAATATTGATGCCTACAGTTTTTCCCTTTACCTGAACATTATCAAGACGACGATACACGTAGGTATAATCCCGACCAGCCTGCTGTATAGCCAATTTCCTGGTTTCATCAGTGACAATTATGCGCGCACCGTAGAGCTTGCTTAAACCTTCCACACGAGAAGCAATATTGACGTGATCACCCAGCACCGTATAGCTCATTCGGTCTTCCGAACCCATCAAACCGGACAATACCTGTCCACTGTTAATGCCGATACCGATATCAAGCTTACACCCAAATTGTTCGCTGACTTCTTCATTAAACTTCCGCACCGTATTCCATATTGCGTGAGCAGCCTGAATTGCATGGAGAGCATGCAGCGCATCATTTACCGGAGCTCCAAACAATACCATGACAGCATCGCCGATATATTTGTCTATAGTCCCGTGATACTGCGGTATGCAGGAATTAATACGTGTGAAATATGAGTTTAAAAGGTTTAATAACTGTTGTTCTGATAAGCGCTCACTCAATGATGTGAAATCGTTTATATCTGCAAATAAAATAGTCACCTCGCGGCTCTCTCCTCCCAGCTGCACCCCCTGCTTCATCAGATGATCTGCCACTTCTCTGGATACGGTCTTGTCCAGCGCCAGACGTATTTTCGCTTTCTCCGCCAGCGACTCAGTCATATGATTAAATGACTCACCCAGTTCATGAAATTCATCCCGGGTCTGTATATCCACTCGTTGGCTAAAATCCTCCTTCGCAACTGCACGGTTGGCTTTACTTAATAGTCGTATTGGTCTCGACACAGTACAAGCAATTACAAACCCTAAACCTCCGGCGATGATCAAAGCAATCAAACCAATAATTAGCATCACCTGTTTGATCGTTTCAACAAAAGCCAGCGCGCGATCCAGTGACTGAGCGACCACATAGGTGGGAGTAAATGCATTTTTCGGCACGTTGAAACGCAATAAATAACGTTCACCAAGCAGATTTACCTCGGTTGTAGACTGGCCTTTATAAAGACCTGCTTGAGTATTTTTTTCCAAATCACTAAAGCTAAGCTGATCTTTGGATGATGGGCTATGCACACTCCTGGCAGCCTTCTGCTTTTGCCAGCCTGTTGCAAGGAATTCATTGTCGGAGGAAATTAATAATTCTGTGCCGGTCAGCTGACTAATCGTCTGTAATTCCTGCGCCCCCAAAGTACTAACCAGAATTACCGTGCCAAACATCAAATGATCAATATAGACTGGCAACAATAGCCACTGTAATAATGTACCTTCAAAGAAAATGATACCCGCTACTTCTTCACCAGCTATACCGTCTTCAAAAGCCGGCTGCGTTTTTAATTTTCCCCAGAGAGGGTCATGCTCGAAGGTTTCTGCCAGTAACTTACCATCGCCATCAGTAATCAACATAGAGTCGGCTTGTAAAGTTGGCAGTATTTCGTCGCGAGCTATGTCATCCCGCGTTACCGTACTAAGGTTTTTATCAGTAAGTATATCCTGGGTTAATTTATTGTCTGCTACGGTTACTGCCTGAATTAACAAACGATCAAATCGATCTTCCATAAGTTGATTAACAACATCCTGTGCTTGTTGCAGGCGCTGTTCAATTACCAGACGAAATTCTTTTTCAAGAACGTTTTCAATCGCAAAAAAAGCCATGAAAAGTATCAACAAGGCTACCAAAAAAATTATTAACGACAATTTGTAGCGGAAGGAGAACAACATGTTTATTTTCCGCGATAACGGCTGCCTGAATTTTTATATTTTTTTCCAAATTTATTCATATGATTCTTTATATCGTGAACTACTCGGGTACTATTCAATATTATCTCTTCAAAATTTGTGTCCTGCTTTACTGCTATCGGAAGCTCGGCCGAACCGCCATATATATGCCATGCCTTCAAGGTATACTCGCCAGCAGGTACATTTTTAATCTGATACTCACCTTTTTTATCTGTCACGGCATAATATCGGCTGGGAACAACCAGGATATCAAGAATCATCGCCTTGTGTATATTGCAGTATATTTTGTACAAACCCGGATCCATATAGGGCCGGTCACGGAAGTCCGCTTTTGGGTATCTACCAAGATCAAAGCTATTTTTTTCTTCAGTACTGAATACGTTATGCTCCACCTTATCCCAATTATAAAAACGCACTACCTGGCCTTGAACGACGGGCAACAATCTTGGATTAAATTTCTTCTTGCGTTGATCAACTTCGGCTAGCTGTTCGGGAACTGAGGCCGAAATTCCTTCCAAATAGACCAACGCGTTGTCAAAACGCCTTAGTGTCTTCTTCCCTCCTTTCTTATATATTTTCAAACTACCTTGCAGGGTAAAATTTTCAGCCAGCACCGGCTGGGAGAAAACTGCTGACACAGGAATCAGTAGGGCAAGGGTTAAAACGGGAAAAATCAGAAGTAGTGGTTGTTTAATCATTAAAACCTAACCTGTAATATACGATGCGGCCTTGTTGAGATTTTTACGGACTTTTTTGTAGGTATTTGTGTTTAATCCGTTGTGGGCATTTCGTTAAATAGACATGGTTTCCTACTTTAGTAATGTACTTTATATGTTAAGACCCCTATCTGACCCCGGGTTGGTGTACTGGACGGGTCCTTTATTAACTATGGGTGCATTAGTTTGTCCCGGTATAGTCAGGGCTTCAAATGCTGACATGGAGTGAATTACAATCAGGTGATTGACATACTCTATATACCCATCACGTTTTAAATCACCGATCATTGTTGTTACCGTTTGTCGACATGTACCAACCATGTCAGCCAGTTCTTTATGTGTAAGCACAACATCAATCAAGATCCCGTTATTACACTCAACACCAAAACGTTTACTAAGTCGTATTAATAGCTTGATTATGCGTGAACGGGAGTCATCAGCCGTCACATTGAGTAATGTATTGCCGACAATCTTTAGTCGTAATGATAGTTGTTCAATAACTTGTATGGCGATTTCAGGAGAAGTTGCGAGAAGATTCTTAAATTGATTTAGCGGGATTGTTGTTACCTCGCAATTTTCGCAACACTGCGCATAAATAGAACGCTGTTTATTTGATGGCAGTTCTGCCAGGCCAAATACTTCACCTGGGAAGCAAAACCACTGTGTAATTTCCTTGCCGGTAGGTGAAAGCCGGTACAGTTTTATGCGTCCTTTATTCAATAAATAAATATTTTTTCCAGGCGTGCCGGCCTGGAATACAAAGGCACCTTTTTTGTACATGCTGCTGGTAATTGCACTAATACGCGCTATATCCTCATGAGACAGTAATGGCGAGTCGTTTAGTTTCATTTTTGACTTTCCGTATCTTAAAAAATAGAGGTTCCTTATAAGTTTATTATTGTATTCTGAACCATTATTACAATTATTTATACAGCGATAAGTTTGTTTGTCGTGCAGGCGACATTCTTTATTGTGCAATCAATGCATACTGATTTGCAAGCACTATCAGTTTGTGATTTTTTGCTTCGTAACATTATCTAAAAAATCATACTATTTCAACAGCTTAGGAGGCTCTGTGGCAGGCGATAATCATATTGGTGGAGACAATCTGTCCATCAGCAATCTTAATTTTGCCTACGGTGGCAATTTACAAATTTTTGAAAATCTGAATATTGATGTGAAACCTGGCGAATTATTGGCAGTTCTGGGGCCTTCGGGATGCGGAAAAACGACATTATTAAATTTGTTAGCTGGTTTTTATCAACCCGATAGCGGTTCTTCATTGCTTCGCGGGGAACACATTACACCGGAAGACCCGCACCTTGGTTATATTTTCCAGGCTGCCAACCTGTTTCCCTGGTTAAATACGATTGAAAACGTTGAGTTCGGGTTACGAATGACCGGTATGGCGGCTAAAGAGCGCCGTAAAATCGCAATAAAAAATCTCGAAATGGTAGGTCTCAAAGGCTTCGAGGATTTTTTACCCAACAAACTGTCAGGTGGCATGCGGCAACGCGCATCGATTGCACGTGCGTTGTGCCTGGAACCGCACCTATTGTTGATGGACGAACCGTTTTCTGCTCTTGATGAAATCCTGCGCGACAAAATGAATGATGAGTTGTTGCAATTGTGGGATCAACTCGGCCAAACCATCGTATTTATCACGCACAGCATTGAGGAAGCCGTATATCTATCTGATCGCGTACTAGTGCTGGCGCGCCCGCCTGGTGGAATATATAAAGAATTGATAAATGAGTTACCCAGGCCACGGGACCTGCGTGAAACAAAAAGTAGTGAGCTGTTCTGGGAATACAAAAAAGAGCTGAATCATTTAATTCAAGAGGTTCAAACTCAGGCCCCGCTTGACGAGTCAGAAATGGCGGAGCTTGAGCTAGGTAAAAAGGTCGGTTAACAGGCCTATTATTTCATGCTGTCAAACAGGTTCAATAACTTAAATTCAGGAGAAACAAAATGCGTAAACTAAGTTTAGCATTGTTACTTTTGGCGTTTGCTCTTCCTGTACACGCCAAGGAAAAAATTAAAATCGGATGGGTATTTGCCATGGCAAATGCGCCTGTGTTAATCGCCAAGCAAAAAGGATATTTTGAAGAGCAGGGTCTGGATGTCGAACTTCTGGAGTTTAAGAGTGGTCCTCTGGTTCATCAGGCACTTTCTGCAGGTGAACTAGATATGGCCTATATCGGTTCTCCTCCAGTGTATCACTGGTATTCACGCGGCTTGAAAAGCCAGATTATCGCAAAGGTAAACTATGGACAGGCAGCGGTGATCAGTCGTAAAGATTCCGGTGTAAACAAGATTACCGATTTGCGTGGTAAGCGCCTGGCTGGTGTGCGTAAAGGTAGCGGAATGGATGTGCTATTACGCGGTTTTGTGTTAGGTGAAGCCGCGAAACTCAAGCCGGATGAGGATGTTGAGATTATCTCCATGCCACCCGCCAATATGGATTCTTCGGTAGAGAATAAAGTAGTTGATGCGGCGTTTATCTGGGAACCATTCACTTCAAAGTCACTGATTCGTGGTAATACGCAGATCGTGTTCGATATGAACAAGGCCGTACCGAAATACCCCTGGTATATCATTATGGCGCTTCCAGATACCCTGGAGAAGAAGCGCGGGGCTATCGTTAAGGTATTAAAAGCGCACAAGAAAGCGGTGGACTATCTCAATTCCAAGCCAACTGCCGGTAACGGTATTATTGCCAAAACTTTCAAGCTGGGTAACACCAAAGATAAAGATGGAAAAGTTCATCCAGCAACTGAAGTAGTGTCTCAGGCTCGCGAACGTCTGGGTTGGGAATATGAATTGACAGATTTTGATGTCGCGTTTATCCAGAAGTTGATGGACTATTCGTATAGATTGGGCTACATCAAGAAAAAACTCAACGCGAATGAAGTTATTGATCGCAGCTTGATGAAAGAAGCACTGAAGTAAGTGGTAAGGACAACCCGTTTGCGGGTTGTCCTTTTTTTATTTTGACAGAAAAAGCATATTTTGGAGTTCCGGTATGGGTGTGCCAGCGATGGAAATGAATCAAGAGACTAATCAAGAGACTAATCAAGAGACTAATCAAGAGACAGAAGATTCCGTATTCCAGGGATGGATTAATTTTATTCGCGTGAATGCATCATGGTCATGGGTTTCTCTGCCATCCTTGCTTTTAGTCTGGATGTTGGTCGCTATTCCGTTTGAATCGTATATTCTTCCACAGCCCTGGGAAGTGGCAGATGAAGCCTGGAATGAAATGATGTTCCCGACGGTAACTGAGTACATGAATGATGACGGTGAGATCATACAGATCCCCGAATCCGAATGGCCCTCTTTCTGGAAATTCATGTCTCAGGGTGAAGTGCACAAAGCCTTTGCACATTTATTTCGCGGTGAACTCTGGCCACATATAGGATGGAGCTTGCTTGAAGTCGTTGGCGGTTTTGGTGCCGCCATTATTTTCTCCGTGATAGGTGGTTTTCTGGCAGGTTTTTTTAAAGGCTTCAGAGAATACATCGTACCACTCAACGGTTTGTTTATGGCGATACCGCCAATTGCATGGGCACCGTTGATGGTAATTATCTTTGGTCTGGGTTATACGACGATCGTTATTGTAATTTTTATATCTGCTGTTAACCCAATGCTCTTGACCATCATGGAGGGCGTGCTACAAATCCAGGGCCAGGAAGTACGCGCCGCGCGCGTGCTGGGTGCAAGAAGGTGGCAATTATTCCTGTACGTATATTTACCGGCAAGTTTACCGTTTGTTACCGCTGCACTACGTATCGGCTTTAGTCAGGCATGGCGTGCACTGGTTGCCGCAGAAATGATCGGGGCAGCGGTTGGTCTGGGTTATATGGTACAAACCGCCGGTGAAGTTGGAAATTCACGTCTGGTATTGCTGGGCATTACCCTGATTGGATTCTTTTCATATTTGTTTGAACGCACCTTGTTCCGCCCGATTGAAAAACGTTATGAAGTATGGCGTCTGGAATAAGTGTCTTTTCAAATGTACTTGATAATAAATTAATAAATCCTGTAACAATAAATTAAAGGCTGGTAATTATGAAAAAAATGTCGGATGCCGAACTAAAAAAAGTACTGGGTGAATACACGGCACCTGAGGGTCTATATTCAAAAACAAAAGATATGCGTTTTCTCGGCAAAGTGACTTGCCACATTGATCAACTTGAAGCGGGTAGTTGGCAGGAAATAGTTTTAGATTATGAAGTGGGTGCATCAGGTATTGCCGATGGGGCATGGCTAAAGGCAACCTTTAAATTTTACTCGGACTGGGCGTTGTTTCAGACTACGGAGCCAAGCAATGCGGATTATGTATCAGCAGAATATCAGGCCGGTCCGTGTGCTGATGGACAAAGCCCGGCAACCGTACAGTCTTTAAAAGTTCGATTTGATCAAAAAGGTCATGAGCGGCCATTTCAAAAGGCGGTTATTGTCGATACAGTCGACGGTTATGTGAAACCGGGCGACCATATTATTATTCGCCTCGGCGACCGTCGTTATGGCGGCCCCGGCACACGTATTCAAACCTTTGTTGAAAAAGGTTTTCGCTTCCGTTGCTATATCGATCCACTGGGCACCTCTCGTTTTTGTGACATACCCGGCGATATCGAATTTGATATTGTTCCCGGCGCCCCTTCACAATTAGTAATGGCCGGTTCGCGTCTGGTTAAGCAGGGTGAAGCCGTACCGCTACGTGTCCGCGCAGAAGATAACTGGGGCAATACCTGCTGGATGATGTCAGCCGAAACGGTGCACATAGTCGGCAGCATGAATGGCAAACAGGTGTATGAAAAAACACTAAACCTGGCAGATGATGGCTGGGCTGTCGCAAAAATGACTGACTTGCCTACCGATACCGAAGGTGAGTTAGTAATCACCGCAACAATGGTAAATCATCCACAGGTTCCTGCAGCTGTATTTTATATTACTATTGATAAGTCACTGGCCTATCCGCGCAGTTATTATGGTGACCTGCACGTACATTCAGATGACACCGTTGGCACTAATAGCACCGTATACAATCTGACTTACGGCCGCGACATTGCCGGCCTGGATATACTGGGCTACACCGCAAATGATTTTCAAATTACCAAAGCACGCTGGGACACAGCGGTTGAGTTAATTAGTAAGCTCAACAAAGATGGAGAATTCGTCTGTTATCCAGGCACTGAATGGTGTGGCAACTCCTGTGCCGGTGGTGATCACAATGTTGTCTTTTTGCGCGACAGCACCCCACGCTTCCCATTCGATGAAAATGGCAACGTGGTTCGTTCGTTCGAGTGGAACGAAGACATGGAAGGTGACACGATTCAGCCCGGCACATGGCCACTCGAAGAATTATGGGCAACCTATATTGATGACCCTGAAGGCCACTTGTTAATGCCACATGTGGGTGGCCGCCGTTGCATTATGGACTGGAATCACCCGGTGCTCGAACGCCTGATTGAAATCGAATCGGCGTGGGGACATTTCCCGTGGTTATATGAAGACGTCATGAAGCGCGGTTATAAACTCGGTGCATCTGCCAATGGTGATGAACATCGCGGCCGCTGCGGTGGCGGTGTCCCGGGCACGGCTGTGTTTGGTACCAAAGGTGGTGTAACCGGGATTCTAGCGAATAAACTGGATCGTAAAACAGTCGGTGAGGCGGTCCGCGCACGTCATACCTGGGCAACCACAGGTGAACGTTTGGTCGGGCTTACCAGCTGTGGCAATAATATTCAGGGCGATGAATTCAAACATAATGGCAAAGCTAAAATTAATTACCGCTTTTTAGGTGATATGGGTTGGGATGAAATTGTCGCCTATGACCACGATGGGCCATTCTGGTCACGAAATCTACAGCAGGAAGCGGGCCATTCCGAACGTCGCATCCGTTTACGCTGGGGCGGCGCGAGGATTAAAGATCGCTATAGATGGGCCGACTGGAAAGGCACCATAACCATAACCAACGGCGTCATAAATAGCTTCAGCGCTCACGGTTTTGAGCACAGTGAAGAAACCTGTGGCCGCGCCTCTGCAACGGCAATTCGTTTTCGCTCGGATACATACGGTGATGCCGATGCAATCGATATCGATGTCAGTAATCTTGAAAACTGCACCATTAAAGTTGAAGGTACGATTGACGGCTACGTAAAAGTAGGTAACCCGCTTGATGGAAATCCTTTTGTTCATTGTCCAACATTCGAATGGGAAATTACCGGCAAAGAATTACTTGAAGGTGGCGCATTGCACAGGGAACTAGGCGGAATTGGGTTGTTTTTGGCGCTTGAGCGATTAAGTGATACGGCCATGCCACGTGAAGTAAGTGGCTCGTTTGAAGTTGATGCAAAAAATGGCCCGCATGGCTTTCGCCCTGTTTATCTTGCAGGTCGGCAAGTGGACGATGGGAAAGTGTGGACATCTGCAATGTTTATAACTTTTAAATAATAATAAACCTCTTTATTTTGTTGTTACTACGTCACTTGTTACCCCGCAAGTGGCGTTTTTTTTTCGATAAATTCCCAAACCATGTTTAGCATAAATATTCGCAACCAGATCGCCCAGCATAAAATCAACAAAGGCCTGCCCCCATTTCCCGCCATCCCCAATCAGTCCAATATGGTAAGTTGTTGTGATATTACAGGTAGCCGGTTTATCTTGCTCCAGCTCATCAAGATAAACGATCTCAAAGGATTCAGGAAAGATGCGTGTGTAACGTAATGCCAGGTGGTAGTACAACATAGTAACATCAGCTTTGTTTTCATATAAGCATTGCGGTGCTTCACGATGGTGAATGCATTCTCCAAACACCATCATAGCAGTGTCTTCAAGTCGACTTAGCAGATCCTGTTGCGCAATACCCTGCTCATCCGCAAAACCCAGTAAAGTTTGGCGATAAACATCATAACTGGCGGTTTCAGTTTCGGGATTGGATGTAAATAAACGTACATCATCACGCAACAGGTCCTTAATGTCATGAATGTTCTTCGGGTTGCCCTTGCGCACCAGCAACACATTGCCCCGACTTTGCATAAACGCAAGATGCGATTGAATATGTCCGAGTTGTTGCAACTTGTCCAAAATACCCGGCGGGCTGATGAACACATGTGGCTGCTGTGATAAAACCAGATTACCCAGGGCTAGCTGCCCCTGTTCGAGGTAATTTACCAGCACACCCGGCGGCGTGGTGGCATAAAATATATCCTTCACCTCAGGATGACTGGCAACAAAGCTTTGCAGGGCAGGTTCCAACGCCATATGGTGGTTGCCATCCGAGAACACCACCAGATTAGCGGCAATGGGGTCACCGTGGAAGTCCAGGCTGAGATTGGAGCCGGCATGGCACCACTTCGCTTCAGTAGCGACGGGTGTGGCTGACTCGGTAGGCCATGTGAGACGGTCTGACATGTACACAGAATAGGTGATATAGCCTATAAATACAATAAGAACAAGGACTTAGATAAGCAAACGCAAAGTAACTCATCATAGAGCGTACCCCCTCTTTTACACTTTCGGTTATAACCTTGTGTATATAAACCATTTATATGCTGCATGATACGGTTTAAGTTAGCTTTTGGCGTCTCTATAAGCAGATAACAGTGATTGCTCATAAAACTGTAGGCGTGCATCACTGCATCAAGGGGCACTGTATTTCTGCGACACGAAACTTTTTACTAGAGTGCTGCTCTAACCCGCTATACGCTATATTGCAACACTAAATAATTCATACTGATGTCACAACAACACTTACAGGCATGCTAAATAAACTTCGTCGACATTTCCTGCACAAACACCTCTGGCTAGTTGTTCTATTTGGTAGCCTGATTATGCAGTCAGAAGTTCTGTTTGCCTGTGAGCTTCTGGACAGTGGCCCGCAAACCACATGCTGCTGCGATGCGGATATGAGCAAGGGTTGCCTCGTAGGAGGTAGCTGCGAGATGACAGATAACGACAGTGTGTTATCTAATGGATGCTGTGAAGTCAGTACCCAGATCATCGTCGGAATACAGGATCTGGCAGCAGCAGACTCGTATCAGAACCTTCAGGTGGCCTTACTGGCTGCTCCACGACCTCCTCCAGCACCCACGGCTATCATTCAGACACCCGCGCCCACATCAGGCATTTCTAACTGGTTAAGCAGAGTTAGCCCCTCTTCACTCCTGCCATCATACGGCCCTGCCACCTATCTTGTAACTCAACGCTTCCGTATTTAAACACCACTCGATCACATCGACATGATTACAACGGTTAATTCCGTTGTGTCTTTTGTTTCATTGTAATTTGAGAGGTGTACCGTGTTTCAAGAACCAACTACCAGACTTCGGAATAAAATATCCGGAGGACTGTTTATAACATGCATCCTGCTGCTATTTACTGCCATCGCGTCAGCAAATCAGCATGCATTATTTCGTGGCGACCAGCTTGCTGAGAAGCAGCTGATTCAGGCAGTGCTGGCAAGCAATCCATCTATCGAGGCCATGCAATCGGCGCGGCAGGCAGCGGAGAGCCGTGTTGACCAGGCCACTGCACTGGATGATCCCATGTTGTCATACTCCTTTGCACCATCAACCATCGACCAGAATGATCTGGATTTTGGTCAGAAGATGATGCTGTCACAAAAATTACCGTGGCCGGGCAAGCGTGCTTTACGAGGCGACAGCGCACGACTTGAAGCCAACGCCAGTCAGGAAAACGTTTTATTTTTACGACTGCAATTGATTGAGACCTCTGCGAAATATTTTGCTGACTGGTATTCAATTCATGAAGCAGTGTGGATCAACCGGATTAATCAGGATCTGTGGCAGGAGTTTCATGACATCGCCGAAGTTAAGTACGGTACGGGTCAGGCCAGTCAACAGGATGTCCTGCGTGCAGAGGTTGAACAGGCCCGGCTGGAGCATCAGGCAATTGTACTGAACCGGAAACAACAAAACATACTGGCTCAGATCAACACATTGCTTAACAGGACACCGGATACGCCTGTTCCACCGCCGGCCGCTTTGCCCGAAATCAGAGAGCTGCCGGATGTAGAGCAGTTACGAAAAATGGCTCTTGAGACACACCCTGCATTGAAAGCGCTGATTGCCCGCAACCAGGCCAGTGATGCACGCCTAAAACTGGCTGAACGCGAGTACTACCCAGACTTTAACGTCAACGCCGGCTACAACAGCCTGTGGAATCAGGATGAAAAGCGATTCACCATAGGCGTAGGCATCAATATTCCACTGTTACAGGGCAAACGCGACGCAAAAGTCAGTGAGCAACGGGCCCGCAGCCAGCAAAACACATTCCAGATCGCCGACAAGCAGGCAGAGATCGCCGGTGCCGTACAACGCAGTTATAACAACGTTGAAGAAAGTCGACATGTTTTAAAACTGTATGAAAGCAAACTTCTCACCCTGGCTGAGGAGAACCTGCTGGCTGCCAAAGCAGATTATCAATCCGGAGCCGGCGGTTTTCTGGATCTGGTCAGTGCAGAAAAAAATCTTTTCCAGACCCGGTTGAGCTATGTCAAAGCACAGAGAGACTATCACCAGCAGCTGGCATTGTTGAGTAAGCATGTCGGTGATCCCAGCCTGGTGGCTGGTGATCTCACGCTATCCGATCCTGGAGATGAAAGATTGAATGGTGAATCAAACATGAAAAAACAAAACATGAGTAAATCAAAATGAAACAGTCAAACAATAGATATCGAATAATCCTAATATTTGCTGTTGTCCTTGCTTTCTTTTCTGCAATCTATTTCTGGCTGCCACAGAATGAGACTGCCACAGAGGACAGCCTGCCTGATGAAAGCAGAGCCCACTATGCCGGCCCGTTCAAGGTATATGTTGAGCTCGACCCTGAACAGGCGGCAGTCGGTGATAACACGCTGATAATCACTCTACGAGACAAAGATAACCAGCCGGTTACAGATGCACAAATAAACGCATTGGCAGAAATGCCGGCGATGGGTTCCATGCAGGCGATGCCAGCCCCGGCGACCATGAAACACACCGGTACAGGCGTATATACCGGTGTGTTCGAACTGCCTATGAACGGTGCCTGGCCGCTATCGCTGGGGATCAGCTCCAGCAGTACAGGTAATGCTCAACTTGAATTCGACCTGACGACAAGTCGGGCCGGTGTTCGACTGAGCTCCGCGACCGCAAGCAACATGTCGCGCCCGGCCTCCAGCATAAGCGACGTTCCGGAGACCGGAGAAGCCAGTGCAGACAAAGATCCAGCCAGTATCAGCATGGATGCCCGTCGACGCCAGTTGATCGGCGTCACGACAGGTCTGGCAGAAGAAAAGGTGCTGACACAAACAATCCGTGCTGCAGGTCGCGTAGCCTACAACGCAACCCGACTCACTGATATTACCCTCAAGTTCAATGGCTGGATCGGAAAGCTGGATGCCGATTTTGTCGGCGTAACGGTGACTGCCGGCCAGCCATTGTTTACTGTTTACAGCCCAGAGCTACTCACTGCCCAGCAGGAATATCTTGGAACCCTGCGTCATCGCAAAGGGAAAAATGACAGCTTACTAAAGGCGGCACGTAAGCGCCTGGCACTCTGGGATATCACCCGGCAGCAGATTCGCCAACTGGAAAAACGGGGATCCGTTGTGGATTATGTCCCTATCCTCTCACCGGTCAGTGGGACTGTTATTGAAAAAACCATCGTTGACGGTAGCGCAGTCAAGGTCGGCCAGAGACTTATGCGCATTGCTGATCTCTCAACCGTCTGGGTTGAAGGCGAGATCTACGAGTATGAAATACCGCTGGTTAAAGTTGGCATGGAAGTAGAGGTTGTTTTACCCGAGTTGCCAGGAAAAAACTTGCCCGGGAAAGTGGCTTATATCTATCCCTACATGGAAGCAAGAACCCGTACGGCAAAAATCCGCGTAGAGCTGGATAACAAAGAAGGTCTACTGAAACCCGACATGTATGCCCATGTACATCTGAATATTGATCTGGGCAAACGTCTGGTCGTTCCCGAAGGTGCCGTGCTGTACGCAGGTACCAGTCGCGTTGTGTTTATTGACCTCGGTAACGGACGACTGCAGCCGCGTAAGATCAAAACCGGCTGGCGGAATGACGATGTCATAGAGGTACTGGAAGGTCTGGAACCCGGTGACCGGGTGGTGACCTCCGGCAATTTCCTGATCGCGGCAGAAAGCAAACTGAAGGCGGGACTTGACCAATGGTAAATGACAACACTGATCGCAACAATGGCCCGATTGAGCGACTGATCCGCTATTGCGCGTTAAACCCGCTACTGACCCTGCTGATCATTACTGCCGCCGCCTTCTGGGGTTATCGTTCACTGGCAAACACCCCGCTGGATGCGATCCCTGACCTTTCAGATGTGCAGGTAATCATCTATACCGAATGGCAGGGACGCAGCCCGGATCTGGTAGAAGACCAGATCACCTATCCGCTCACGACCACATTGCTGGCGGCGCCAAATGTTGAATTCGTCCGCGGGCAGAGCTTTATGGGGCTTAGTTTTGTCTATGTGATCTTCAAGGACGGTACCGATATCTACTGGGCCCGATCGCGAGTACTGGAGTATCTCAACACGGCCGTCGCCAAATTACCCAAAGGAGTCCGCCCGACGTTGGGGCCGGACGCCACCGGTGTCGGCTGGGTATTCCAGTATGCGCTGGTGGATAAAACTGGCAAGCAGAATCTGGCCGACTTGCGTAGCCTGCAGGACTTTACCCTGCGCTACTGGCTGGAATCAGTTGAGGGGGTGGCTGAGGTCGCATCGATAGGCGGTTTCAGTAAGGAATATCAGATCAATATTGATCCCAATAAACTTGTGGCCACTGGAATTTCACTGCAAAAGGTCGCACAGGCAATTCGTCGCTCCAATAATGATGTCGGCGGCCGGGTACTGGAAATCGCGGGGCACGAACAATTTATTCGCGGTCGCGGTTATATCCAGTCCAGAGCAGATATTGAGAAGATTAGTCTGGGCGTTAGTGATAGCGGCATACCGATAACCGTACGTGACATTGCCAGTGTGACTCTGGGCCCGGCCATGCGGCGCGGCATCGCCGAGCTGGATGGTGAAGGTGAGGCTGTCGGCGGCATAGTCATCATGCGCTATGGGGAAGATACGCTGTCCGTGATCGAACGGGTAAAGCAGCGACTCGAAGAGGTGAAAGAAGGGCTGCCTGAAGGGGTAGAAGTCGTCATCACCTATGATCGCTCGGATCTCATCAATCGCGCCATCGCCACCCTTAAATCGACCCTGACCGAAGAGATGATTGTTGTGTCTCTGGTGATCATCGTCTTTCTGCTGCATTTCCGATCGGCATTGATAGCCATACTGACCCTGCCGATAGCGATTTTGCTGTCGTTTATTCCCATGTCGGCGCAAGGCCTGACAGCCAATATCATGTCCTTAGGTGGCATTGCGGTGGCCATTGGAGCGATGGTCGACGCCAGCATCGTGATTATCGAGAATATTCATAAACGACTTGAGGCGATGTATGAAGGCAGTGACGTCAGTGCTGACAAAGGCCTGATGAAGAAACGACATCGGGATGTGGTCATCAAGGCGATGCAGGAGGTTGGACCAAGCATCTTCTTCTCACTGCTCATTATTACTGTCTCTTTTTTACCGGTATTTGCACTGGAAGGCACCGAGGGCCGCTTGTTCAAGCCGCTGGCCTACACCAAAACCTATTCGATGGGCTTTTCTGCCCTGCTTGCCATCACCTTTACCCCGGCACTGGCCGTGTTACTGATTCGTGGTCGTATCCGCGGTGACAGAATCCCATTGAATAAATGGCTGGTAAATTTCTATACCCCGGTCGTCCATTTTGCGGTGCGCTTTCGCTATCTGGTGATCTCTATTGCCGTACTGGCTATGCTAGTTACCATCCCCGTATTAACGGGTCTCGGTAGTTCGTTATCGCCACTTTCAAAAATTGTTCCTGCCTATAAAGGGCTGGGGAATGAATTCATGCCACCGCTCAATGAAGGCAGCATCCTCTATATGCCAACCGCATTGCCGGGCATGTCGATTACCGAGGCAGGCAAGGTTTTACAGTCCATGGACAGGCAATTGATGAAATTTCCGGAGGTAGAACGGGTGTTTGGCAAGATCGGCCGATCGACCAGTCCCACCGATCCCGCACCGTTATCCATGGTAGAAACTGTCATCACCCTGAAGCCCAGAGACCAATGGCGCGAAGGACTGACCTGGGATGGACTGATCGCCGAAATGGATGAAGAAATGCGCTATCCCGGTATGCCGAATATCTGGTGGATGCCGATTCAGACACGTACCGAGATGCTGGCCACCGGCATACGTTCAGCCCTGGGGATTAAGGTCTTCGGTACCGACCTGGCCAGCATTGAAGCCACCGCCGTGGCTATCGAAAAGGCACTGCAGGGCGATGACCGTACAAAAGCCTTCACCCGCAGTGCCTTCGCCGAAAGACTGACCGGTGGCTACTTTATGGACTTTGAAATAGATCGCGAACAGATAGCCCGCTATGGCCTGACCGTCGGCGATGTAGAGGATGCACTGATGGCTGCTGTCGGTGGCCTTAAGGTCTCTGAAACCATTGAAGGCCGTGAGCGCTACGCCATCAACATGCGCTATGCACGAGATTTTCGTGATAATCCGGAAGCACTAAAACGTGTACTGGTGCCGACACCCGGTGGCGCACAAATTCCCATCAGCCAGCTGGCCGAGCTGAAATTTCTGACCGGCCCGCCTATGCTGAGGAATGAAGATGGCCAACTGGTCGGCTTTGTATTTGTCGATGTAAAAGATATTGGCATCGCCGATTATGTCAATCTGGCCCGTCAGGTCGTCAATGAAAAGGTCAACATCCCGGCAGGTTATCGCATCGCCTGGGCCGGACAGTTCAAGTATTTTGAACGTGCCCGGGACAAGTTCAAGGTGCTCATCCCACTGACCCTGTTTATTGTTTTCTTTATGCTGTTTCTTAACCGGAAATCCATCACGGAAGCAATCATCATACTTATAGCCATTCCATTTTCGCTGGTTGGTGCAATATGGATATTGTATTTCCTCGATTATAACCTCAGTGTCGCGGTATGGGTCGGGATGATAGCGCTGGCCGGGCTGGATGCAGAGATGGGCATACTGATGATGCTGTACTTAGGGTTAAGCTACAGCCAGAAAAAGGAAGCAGGACAGCTGCGCAACAGAGAAGATTTATCAAAGGCAATTGCCGAGGGTGCAGGTCAGCGCATACGACCGATGTTAATGACCGGCATGGTCCTGTTTCTGGGGCTAGTTCCCATCCTCTGGAGTGATGGTACCGGCGCCGATGTGATGAAGCGCATCGCCGCGCCGATGGTCGGCGGCGTGATCTCGGCGCTACTAATGGTGCTGGTGGTATTCCCGGCTGTGTTTGCAGTATGGCGAGGATGCGGGATGTCACATCCTGGTGACTCTAGGAATCTTCTGGGGCTTGAATTCAACCAATAAGAAATTGGGTTGTAGCGGAACACTGTGGTAGGGACGATTCAAGTAAGAAATAGAAAAATTGCTGGATGTAAAAGTAGGACAAGCTCGACGTGGTAGACCCAGGAAATTCAAGGGGAAGCTGGAGAAATGAGTTTAAGGGCACTGACCCCTTAGCTATAGCTATGTTCGCAAGAAAATTTGTCTGCATGACAGGTTAGAGGTGCTGGTGTATCATCAGCTTCCAGTGGCGAAGGCCGTTGGATTTCCTATTCTTTTCCTATTCTTAACATAGTTTCTTTTAAGGGCAATTTATGGCCGTCAGAAATCGGTTACATCGAAGTGAACTTGCTGTACCTGGAAGCAATCCCCGCATGCTTGAAAAAGCGCCGACAGCTGGCGCCGATCTCGTATTTCTCGACCTGGAAGATGCAGTTGCTCCCGATGACAAGGAGCAGGCACGGAAGAATGTAATTTCCGCCCTGAATTCTTACGACTGGTCAAAGTGTTCGGTGTCCATGCGTATCAATGGCCTGGATACTTATTATTGCTATCGGGATATCGTTGATGTGGTTGAGCAGGCGGGCGATAAGCTGGACACGATTCTGATACCCAAGGTTGGTACGCCATCAGATATATTGTATGTCTCGACTATGCTGGAACAGATCGAGGCAGCAATGAATCTTAAGCCGATAAATATCCATGTGCTGATTGAAACAGCGTTGGGTATGGCCAATGTCGAAAAAATCGCACAAACCTGTCCGGAAAGAATGGAAGCCATGGTATTCGGTGTGGCGGATTATGCCGCCTCTACCCAGGCACGCACGACACAGATGGGGGGTGCGAATCCCGACTACGCCGTTTTGAGTGATGCGGATGAGAACGGTGAACGACAACGCCATTTGGGTGATCAATGGCACTTTGCTCTTTCACGTATGGTGGTAGCATGTCGAGCCTATGGTCTACGTCCTATCGATGGTCCGTTCGGTGATATTACAGATACCGACGGTTATCTTTCGGTTGCACGGTCGGTGGCGGCTCTCGGAGTCGAGGGTAAGTGGGCGATACATCCTTCCCAGATTGCATTGGCCAATGAGGTGTTCACACCGGCAGAACAGGAGGTTGACCGAGCACGTCGTATATTAAAGGCAATGGAGCAAGCAGCAACAGAAGGCAAGGGAGCGGTCACACTTGACGGTCGGTTAATCGATGCCGCATCAATCCGGCAAGCGCGCGTACTTGTAGACAAGTCAGACCATATTGCATCGAGATAGGCGATTCTAAACGCAGGAGATCGGTTTGAATATTCACGAATATCAGACAAAGGAACTTCTAAAAAGTTATGGCGTACCCGTTCCGGCTGGACGTGTTGCCCATACCATTAGTCATGCCGGTTCAGTTGCCGATGAAATAGGAGGCTCACGCTGGGTGGTAAAAGCCCAAATTCATGCTGGCGGCCGTGGCAAGGGTGGTGGGGTAAAAATCGCTGGTTCAATCGAGGAAGTCCAGAAATTATCAGATCAGATGATAGGTTCCAGGCTGGTGACAAATCAGACTGACAATAATGGATATCTGGTTCAACGTGTATTGGTTGAACAAGCCCTTAACATCAATAAAGAGTTTTATCTGGGGCTTGTAATTAATCGCGCTTCCCAGCGCATCACCTTGATTGCCTCTTCATCGGGGGGCATGGATATTGAGCAAGTGGCCAACGAGACTCCGGAAAAAGTCATCAAGGAAATCATTGATCCCGCAGTAGGTCTACATGAGTTTCAGTGTCGCAAGGTATGCGCACGTATCGGTCTTGTAGGTAAACAGATGCAGGCTGGTGTGAAATTAATGAAACGCCTGTACCGATGTTTTCGTGACAAGGATGCCTTGCTGACAGAAATTAATCCATTAGCGTTGGTTGAAGGCGACGAACTGGTGGCGCTGGATGCAAAAATGTCCTTTGACGATAACGCACTTTTTCGTCACCCCGACATTACCGATCTCCGTGATTTTGATGAAGAAGACTCCAAGGAAATCGATGCTTCGGGGCACGGCCTGAATTATATCGCCCTGGATGGAAACGTTGGTTGCATCGTTAATGGCGCCGGACTGGCCATGGCGACAATGGATTCAATAGCATTACATGGTGGTTGTCCGGCAAATTTCCTTGATGTGGGAGGAGGGGCATCTCCGGAGAAAATTGCCAACGCTTTTCGTATCGTACTCGAAGATCCGAACGTCAAAGGAATACTGCTGAATATTTTTGCTGGAATCAATCGCTGTGACTGGATTGCAAAAGGCATAGTGCAGGCCATACGCGACCAGGAGATCAAGGTGCCGGTTGTTGTGAGGCTGGCGGGTACTAACGTCGAACAAGGCTGGATCATATTGGAAGAATCGGGTTTGGAATACATCAAGGCAGCGAAACTGGATACGGCAGCAAAAAAAATAATCGAAGTGATTAATGAGAAGAAACAATGAGCGTGTTTGTCGGAAAAACTTCAAAAGTTATTTTCCAGGGATTTACCGGGCAACATGCCTCGTTTCACGCTGATGAAGCCATGAGAGGGGGGACGCAGGTGGTGGGCGGTGTAACGCCTGGTAAGGGCGGGAGCAGCCATCTTGGCTTGCCGGTATTTCATACCGTGGAGGCCGCGGTAGAGGAAACCGGTGCCGATGTTTCTGCTATTTTTGTGCCACCCGCATTTGCTGCCGATGCCATCATGGAGGCCATCGATGCCCATATTAAAATTATCGTGGTTATTGCTGATGGTATACCGGTTCAGGACATGGTGCGTGTAAAACGTTATCTAATTGGGCATGAGGCCATAATTATCGGCCCGAATACCCCCGGGATTATTACGCCTGGTGAATGCAAGGTGGGCATTATGCCGTCACACATCTATAAGCCCGGCCGTATCGGCGTGGTGTCGCGCTCGGGCACGCTGAATTACGAGGCGGTTGAACAAATGACCGAGCGAGGTCTTGGGCAGTCTACCAGTGTTGGTATTGGTGGCGATCCCGTTAATGGTTGTGATTTTATTACCGTGTTGAATGCATTCGAGAAGGACCCGGAGACGGATGCGGTGGTGATGATCGGGGAGATCGGAGGGCCTCAGGAGGTGGATGCCGCTTTGTGGGCCAGGGAGAACATGAGCAAACCGATTATCAGTTTTGTCGCTGGTACTTCAGCGCCACCGGGCCGCAGAATGGGTCATGCCGGTGCACTAATTTCAGGTGATGCCGACACCGCCGAGGTAAAAATGAATCGCATGGAAAAACTCGGCATACATGTCGTGCGTAATCCCGCCAATATTGGCGAGACTGTTGAGAAAGTCTTATCGCAACTAAAACCAAAAAGGGTCAAACAGGCGTAAACGCCCTAACCTGGTCAAGCCTAATCTACCGAGTGTTAAACCGTTTTCTGTAGCTATGCCGCCATTTGTTTCTGGGCGGCGGCGATGGCAATACCCGTATTAATATTTGCCCCAATATCACTGAGTATGGCCTCTAATGCCCCCAGACAGAGCATGATGTTTTCAGCTCGACTGCTGTAGCCCATTAATCCGATACGCCAGACCTTGCCTGCCAGGCTGCCAAGGCCAGCACCGATCTCCAGATTGAACTCATTCAATAATCGGCTACGTACCAGCGCTTCATCAACACCCTGCGGAATAGTGACCGAATTCAATTGCGGTAAGCGGTATTTCTCCTCGACAATAAATTCGAGACCCATGGCCTCCAAACCAGCGCGTAAAACCAGGTGATTATCCTTATGTCGTTGCCATGCTTTTTCCAGGCCTTCTTGCCGCAACATCACTAGTGATTCGTGCAGGGCATACAGGGCGTTAATGGGCGCGGTGTGATGATAGGTGCGTTTGCCGCTTCCCCAATAACCCATGACCAGGTTCAGGTCGAGAAACCAGCTCTGCACACGGGTTTTGCGGTTCTTGATGATTTCGACGGCCCGCTCGCTCATGGTGACAGGAGAGATGCCAGGTGTGCAGGACAGGCATTTCTGAGTGCCTGAATACACGGCATCCGCGCCCCAGTCATCCACGCGCAGTTCGCTGCCTGCCAGCGAGGTCACGGTATCAACGATAGTCACGCAATTGTGTTTGTGAGCAATTTCACACAGGGTTTTAACATCCG
Source organism: Gammaproteobacteria bacterium (assembly GCA_036986095.1). GTDB lineage: Bacteria > Pseudomonadota > Gammaproteobacteria > BMS3Bbin11 > BMS3Bbin11 > BMS3Bbin11. Next base: position 23,308 of record BTQX01000001.1, on the reverse strand, counting down.
ATGCAGAGCCGGTAGATGTTTCTGCGTGAACGAAAGCGACAACCCTGGCATCGGCATTAGCCTTCAGGGCGTCTTCCACTTTTTGCGGGTTTACGGGTTTACCCCACTCGTCCTCAACCATGATCGCAATACATCCGAGTCGTTCGACATTTTCCTTCATACGTCCACCGAAGACCCCGTTTTGGCAGACGACAACTTTGTCTCCCGGTTCGATCATATTGACAAAGCAGGTTTCCATACCGGCAGAACCCGGAGCCGACACAGGTATGGTTAATTCGTTTTTAGTTTGAAATGCATATTGCAACAGACCCTTAACCTCGTCCATCATCGAGACAAACTCGGGGTCAAGGTGACCAATGGTGGGGCGGCCCAGTGCAGATAATATGCGCGGGTGTACATCTGATGGACCGGGGCCCATCAAGGTTCTCGGTGTAGGATTGAAACTTTGTGCCATTATTATTACCTGTACATTTTATTGTCTGTATATAGTGAAAATTGCAGCATTTTTTTGCGTGTGAACTTGATTATACCCGTAAGCAATCATTCATTGGAATGTTTCAAATAAATCTATTCCTTTCCCTGCAACTACTTGACGATATCCTCATTTTCCAAGGTGGATATATCCTGGGTGATTTCTTCACCCCTGGCGATGGAGCGCAGTAAGCGGCGCATGATTTTTCAAGCAGTAAAGGGGTCAGTACCGAATGGCACTAAGTTAAGGGTGTTTAGCATGTAAATCAAGGCTGCTTGATTCTGCCTAAAATGAGATAATAAGGCATGAAAAACATGACCTTATATCTACCCGGATTAGGGTTAAGTTACAATCAGAGAAAAGAAACAGGGCAGCTACGCAACAGGGAGGATTTATCAAAAGCGATTGCAGAGGGTGCGGGTCAACGTATACGCCCGATGTTAATGACCGGCATGGTGCTGTTTCTGGGTCTGGTTCCCATCCTGTGGAGTGATGGTACCGGCGCCGATGTGATGAAACGCATCGCAGCGCCAATGGTAGGTGGCGTGATCTCGGCGCTTTTCATGGTACTGGTTGTGTTCCCTGCCGTGTTTGTGGTATGGAAAGAAAGATCCCTTGACTCGTGAATTTGAGTACCCGCGCGATTGAACCTGGATATGCATGACGGTATAGTCAAACCACTTACTTAAAACAAGGTGGTCTAATGAACTTACTGCAAATGGGCGCACAAATTATGGCTCAGCAACTGGGCGGCGATACCGATTCCGGCAGTTTACAGGAGGTACTTGGCAAACTGATTGGTGACGGAGACAGTATGGATATCGGGTCGCTGGTCGCAAAGATGCAAGGCAGTGGCGGTCTTGGCGAAATTGTACAGTCATGGCTTGGCGACGGTGAAAATTCTGCTATCAGCACTTCACAGCTGCAGGATGTCATCGATACTGACCGTCTTCAGCAGACCGCTGCGCAACTGGGGACAGATCAGGACTCCCTGCTTGAAACCCTGGCTAAAGTAATTCCACAAATGGTGGACAATGGCAGCAAGGGAGGCAGCTTACTGGACTCTCTCGGTGGACTGGACGGTGTGGCGAACATGGCTAAAGGGTTTTTCAAATAGTTGAAGAGAACGCGGGATTTGGTTCCGATTTTCGCCTGATAGTCGCTAAAATTTGATAATATATCTTGACCTGTATGTAACACATAGGTTCTATTCTTGGCTTCAGTGGTAAAAACGCGTTTTTTGATCGACCAGCACGAATAGTAATAGCCGATCGGTAACGGACAATTTACTAATTTATTTTTACTAATACAAAAAGGTGAAAAAACATGAATAAATTCAAATTTGTGCTCCTCGGTGGGGCCGCCATGTTGGCTCCGCTGGCATCACTGGCAAGTCCCACTGTATATATACCGCTTGGCACTGCGAATGAAATAATGATCGTGGATGCGGCAACGGACAAGGAAATCGGCAAAATCCGTGGTTTTAAAAATATACACGGCCTGTCATTGACACCAAATGGCGAGTATCTGGTTGCAGGCTCAAACGATGAATTGTTCGTGGGCCGCCCGAAAATGGCGGGGCATGGAAAGATGTCAGGTAGTATAGGTAAGCAAAAATCTGCTCCAGCAGGGATGGCGGGGCATGGCGGCGCACCCGCGGCGGGGTATGGAAAGGCACCACCCAAAACTGATATGCCAAAATCTGCTCCAGCCGTGATGGCGAAGCCTGCCGGTGTATCAGCAGCGGATCATGCGAAACATCATCCACAACCGAGTGGCGCTGCAAAGACACAGGATCATTCAGCTATGATGGGCGGCAAGCCGAAGGCAATGGCTGAACCTGCGACTAAGGACCATGGCGGCGCAGACAAACATGGCCAGTCCACGATGGCAAAACCCAAAGGTATGTCGGATGCGGATCACAAAAAGCACCATGCACCCGCGGCAGGTGGATTGCTGCCCGCGGTAGGCATCAGCGGAGTTGCACTGGTTCGGATTGCGGATAACAAACTGGAATCTCTCATCAAGGTCAGGGGTATGGCGCATCACACATTTGTTACACCGGATGGGAAGTACGCCGTATCTACTCACACGACTAACGGAACGATCAGTTTGATTGATCTGGCCACGAAGAAAATTTTCCGCAACATCTATACTGGGCCGCAACCGAACTATGTCGCGATGACCCAGGACGGTGAGCAGATGTACGTGAGCAATGCGGGCAATAACACACTCAGTATAATCGATACCAAAAACTGGATCGTCAGCAGGAATATACTGGTTGGCAAGGGACCGGAGCACATCGTGATGTCTCCGGACGAGAAGTTCATCTATACCAATAATGGCCGTGATGGAACAATATCCAGGGTTTCTCTGGAAAAACTCAAGGTGGTGAAAACATATACCATTGGCAATAATCCCCATGGCATTGATATCTCGGCTGATGGCGAGACCTTGTACGCCAGTGCAAAAAAGGACAACAAGCTGGTAGCGCTCGATGTCAAAACCGGGAAGATGCGAACCCTGAAGCTCGCTCCAGCGCCCTATCATGTCAAGGTGATCGGTAACACCGGCAAGATCTACGTATCCAGCAGGAAAAAACCCTTTATCTGGGTCGTTGATGCGAAGCAACTCAAGGTGATCGGCAAGATTAAGGTGCGTGACGTGGCTCACCAGATGGTCGTCGTCAACTGAAGACAGGCTTTAAAAAAACCTTTTAAAACCTGGGTCAGATCTCAATTTTTCTAATAGAAGAGAAAACTGGTATCTGACCCCGGTTATCTGTTCACCGCACGCCTGAACTTGGCTCCGACACAGTTGTCTACCTGACAAATGTGCTAATGTGTAGCACACATCGAGTGGAGTCCGGTATGATTTTTTCTTTCAACCGCATCAACGTTGCATTCTTCCTGATGCTGGCTTTGACTACACAGGCCTCAGCCATAACCGTGTATGACGTAATCCAGCTTAGTAATAAGAATTACAGCGATAAGGATATTATTGCCCTGGTCGAGGCAACTGATTCTGCGTTCGCACTGAAGGCCGATGATGTTGCGCGCCTGACCGAGCTCGGAGTCAGTGAACCGGTTATTCAGGCCATGCTGAAAGCTGTGCTACCGGTTGAGACTGCACCCGATACGGCTCCGGTTATGTTTGTTTCAAACCCCATTGACAACAAACCCGACAGTGGCACTGCTATCACCTACAACACACCCAATGAACTTGTCCCGCGCGCCGATATTGATTTGGAACAACTAAAAGAGCCCGGCTCCGGAGAACACCACCATCAAGTCATTACCCTTTCCGGCATCCGGCTGTTTATACTCCGGGACGAAGGAAGTTATTCATCTTTAACCGAACGTGCCAAAGCGGTAGCAGACCGCCTCAGTATCGCCTCAGCAAAGGATGGAAAGTTTCATCCAGACCATGTTGCGGGCAGTGATGCGGTGATGTTTACAGCCACCGGAGCCACTCAATCAGTCATGATTGTTGCGGTATCGGCACTAGATGCTCATGCCTATCAACGACGTAGTGGCCGCCGAATAACTCAGGATCTGCTAGCGGCTTACTGGAGTGACCTGTTGACTGACTACTGGTCGCTCGCATTTGGCGGTCGGCCACCAGATCGGCTGGCCAAACTTCATGAAGGTGAAGCCTTGCAGGAGCTTTACGATGGTCTGGATAAATCTATAAAAAATGACGTAGACAGAATGACCGGCGCATTTCAGTCGCTGCCTAAACAGGAACGGGACCACCTGCTGAAACTTGCTGTCTCGGTACCGGCTGACTTCGATGCCGCCGATGAGCATACTGGTGTGACACAATGAAACACCTGCTGGCAAGTCTGGTCTTCGTCGCGGGCACTGGAATTGCGCAGGCGAGTCATATGGTGGCCAGTCTGGAAGATGTTGTGCTGCTGTCCCAGCGTGGCCTATCTGACGAGACCATTCTGGTATTTCTTCAGAGCCGCAAAATCGACTTCATCCTGGATGCCGATGATATTGACAGACTGCTTCAGGCGGGCGCGAGTGAAGAGGTGATTCGCTATCTGTTACAGCAAACGGCCAGCACGCCATCTAATACCTACCCAGCTATCACTTACGTGGATCCGTATCCGGCCTCCTATTACACGCCGTACTATAATACCTATGCCAGGACATCACTATTTTTCGGTTTCTCAGCATACCCATATGCCTCATACGGCCGTCGCCACTATGGTGCAGTGCATCATAACCGGCCACATCACACCACGTCACCGCAATATGTGCATAATGATCACGACGTATCCCATGTCTCGCACGGCAACAAGCACGGTGTGACTAGTGCTGTGCATCACATTCCACGTGCTGGGTACAACATCACCAGAGTCGGATACAACACGACTGCCAACATCAGTCATAGCAACCGCAGTGCTGGCCACGGTAAAACCGCCAGTATCGGTCATAGTTCCGGCAGCGGGTTCGGACACAGCGGGGGACACAGTATGGGGTTTGGTGGTGGTCACAGTGGGGGCCATAGCGGGGGGCACTAGGATTTTTTACCAGCGGGGTCAGTCTCGACTGGCCTAACTGGCATAGTCTTTCAACCAGATAAAAATCATGATGGCAGTTAGAATGATTACAAAAGCTGTAGTACCAAGAAAAAACACACCAATGAGCCAGTACCCGCCGCGATGAATATTTCGCATCAGCCTGCTGAATAAACCAAATGACTTATCCGCCTTTGCAGGTACTGAACGAAAACCTGTAATAAAAGAATACGCACTCACGCCCCAAAACAGGCTGACAATACCCGGGATGAGGTATCGTTGACCTTCCTCAGGCTCCAGGATGAAAAGAACCATAGCTATGGCAGCCAGACCGCCAACTCCAACAACAATAGAGGGTATACGAAGGATTTGTATGGCGTGTGCAACTTTCTGAAGTTTATCAATCATAAATATCCTGGGTCAGGCTGAAGCTGAAGCCGTCAGGCTATTTCATCGATAAATAGACCAATATACCCAGATTCATTATTAGCAAGATTAGCCAGGCGAACAGACTAAAGAAGCCGTTGCTAATGGCTATGGCAACGATAAAGGTAATGACCATCAATGCCGTAAGCAGCATGTAGGTGATAATCTTATTTTTGGGGTCTAATTTTGACATGTCCACAATGCCTCAGGACAGGAATACTATGACGGTATAGTCAAACCAAACATCTTGATTATTGCACATTATGCACATGGAGGTGTTAAACGGCACCGCTGGGTTACAATTTGGACGTGGCCTGGCGGACGACGGGGTCGGAGCGAGGTCCGACCCCGGGGATTTTTTTAGGAATCCTGACCGCTAATATGGACATAACTTGTAGAACATTTATAATTATTTTCTCATCTAGTATCAGGGTTCAGGAATAAATCCGGCGATTTTGTTGTCGAATACTCAAGAAGAAATTTATCAGGAGACTGGGCATTGATTAATCCAAAGCGAAGAACTTTTCTGAAGAAATCATTGGCGAGCGGTATTATTTTGTCCGCGGCATCAGCAGGTTTGTTAAAACCCGTACAGGTGTTGGCGGCTGCATGGCCCAAAAATGCGTTTGCAGCCAGTGATATTGATAGTGCCCTGACACGCCTTTATGGGAATAGCCAGTTTTCTCCAAGCAAGGCGATCAAATTAAAGGCACCCGTACATGCAGAAAATGGCGCTGCAGTACCTGTTACAGTCTCCACTACTCTGCCAAATGTAAGAACTATTAGTGTGCTTGTTAAGGAGAATAGGGTGCCCCTGGTGTTAAACGTAAGATTCTTCGGGGCTACCGGTTATATTACCGGTCGGGTTAAAATGTCTGCAACTTCAGATGTATATGCAGTGGTGCAATCTGATGGCAAGCTTTACGGCGCAAAAAGGATGATCAAGGTAACAGTCGGCGGATGTGGCGGATGAATCAGTGACGAACAGGATTGGGATCCAGGTTTAACGAATACGAAGAGGACAATCTGTCCACCATGATGCGAACCTGTACCAGATCAAGGAGCTGACATGTGCTTAGACCCCCCATTTTGGTACCAAAAAAGACCTTCTAAGCCAAAATATTGACTGTTTTACGTCGAAATAGTATTAAATATCAACGGCCTGTGATGGTCCAACCCCGGGGGTTTCGGTATTATCTTTGCTCACGCTGAAAGGGCCAGACCCAAATGCGATGACATAGAGCATGCCGCCCATGATGGCCAGGTTCTTATAGAACTGAATAAATTGTGCTCGCATCTCATCCTCTGCATAGGTCCAGTAGGGATGAAAGATTAACGACACTGGGATGAGGAACAGAAAAATCGCCAGTGCCGCCCAGCGGGCCTGCCATCCAAGCAGGATGCACAGCCCGCCCCCCAGTTCGATAATTATGGTTAACACCAGTAATACCTCAGACATCGGTATTCCTTTCATATCCATGTAGGCCGCAACGCCAGCAAAACCAGAGATCTTCTGAAAGCCGGAGATGATAAAGATGTTGGCCAGCAGCAGCCGACCGATCAAGGGCGCGTATTGTCTGGCCATTTTGAATATGTCTATATTCATGGTTCTACTCTCCTTAAAATTAACAGGGGTAGGTTCAATCCCCTTATTTTCTTTCGTGTAACAAGGTAGTAAGCTCTTGCGCGGGTAGTGGCTGGCTGACCAGATATCCTTGAATACAGCCACAATTGTGCATCCGCAGAAACTTGACTTGCTGTTCAGTTTCTACACCTTCGGCAATGACGTTAAGATGTAGTGTTTGCCCCATAGCTATAATGGCTTCCACCAGGGTGGCATCTTCGGGATCCTGTGTGATGTCGCGAATAAAAGAGCGGTCGATCTTCAGGGTGTCGATGGGGAAACGTTTGAGATAACTCAGGGAAGAATAGCCGGTACCAAAATCATCAATCGCAAACCTGACACCCATCTCGCTTATAGTTTCCAGGGTCTTAATGGTCGTTTGCATATTGTGCATCAGGATGCTTTCGGTCATCTCCAATTCTAAAAGCACCGGATCAAGTTTACTATCCTTAAGAACCTGCTCAACGGTGGTAATGAAATTTGAGTTGTTTGTTTGTCGGCCGGAAAGGTTTACTGACATACACAACGGCTCAAGACCACTATCGTTCCATGCGCGTGCCTGTAAACAGGCAGTATGCAGCACCCATTCACCCACGGGGATGATTAATCCCGTTTCCTCCAGCATGGGGATAAACTCCATGGGCGAAATCAGGCCTAGATCAGGATGCTGCCAGCGTAACAGGGCCTCAACACCGAAAACACTTCCATCGGCCAGGTTTTGCTGAGGCTGATAGTAGAGTACAAATTCCTCGCGTTCCAGGGCATGCCGTAAATTGGTTTCCAGATTCAGGCGTTCAAAGGCCTTGACACTCATGTCAGCCGAATAAAACTGATAAGTATTGCGACCTTCATCTTTTGCGCGGTACATGGCGATATCAGCATGTTTGAGCAGGGTTTGTGTGTTTTCGCCATCGATTGGAAAAAGGCTGATACCGATACTGGTGGTGATGATAAATTCATATTTATCCAGCAGGAATGGTTGTGACAGGACGTCCAGTATCTTACGCGCAAAGGGGGCCACGTCATCCGCCGAGTCAATGTCCTCAAGCACGATTGCAAACTCATCGCCCCCCAGGCGGGCCACAGTATCACCCTCATGCACACAACCATTCAGTCGTTCAGACAGGGCCTGTAAAGCCTGGTCGCCGACATTGTGCCCCAGGCTATCATTAATAATCTTGAAACGATCCAGATCCAGAAACAGCACGGCTACCGCATATTCGTGCCAGCGCGCACGCGCCAGGGATTGATCCAGGCGATCCGTAAACAGAACTCGGTTAGGCAGGTTGGTCAGAGCATCATAATGGGCCAGATATTGCAATTGTTTTTCATTTTGTATGCGCTCGCTGATGTCCTGAATGAAAGCGACAAATACCGGTGGTGACTCTTGTTGTGAGAGCTGCAATCTCACCTCAACAGGATAGGTGGTTCCATCTTTGCGTTGATGGCGGGTCTGGAGAACTATTTGTTTCTGTTCGCCCCGATACAGCGGTTGCAATAGTTCGGTAAAGTCTTCCCAGGTGTAATCGGGTTTCAAATCCACCGGCGTCAACCCCTCAAGTTCCTGTTTGGTGTAGCCGAGATTCTGGCGGGCACCACGGTTTACCTGGGTAAAGTGCAGGGTATCGGCATCAAATACATAGATCTCGTTGGAGGAACTATCGAGTATCCGGCCAAAGCGGCTGTTGAGGTCTTCTGCGGCTTTGAGCTGGCTGATATCGCGGGCGGTGCCTTCGACCCCTATAGGGTTTCCCTGTTTGTCCCGGATATAGTGTGCATTAGTCGATACCCAGACAGTTGAGCCGTCTTTATGCCGAAGCTTACTCTCAAAGTTCTCGATAACCCCACCCTGTTCCTCCAGTTGGCGCAGAAATAATTCCCTTCTTTTTGGGTCAGCGTAGAAATCAGCCAGCATCTTCCCTTGCAGTTGTTCCGGCGTATAGCCTAGCAACCTCTGCACCGAGGGTGACACACGGATGAGGCATCCTTCAGAATCCACTCGATAATAGGCATCCTGCAGACTGTTAAGAATGGCACTGAGTTCTTGTTCCGAGCCCCTGACCATTTCTTCCGCCCGTTTACGTTCGGTCAGATCTCGCACAAAGGCACTGAATGTCCATGTCTCGCCATAACGCAGAGGTGATATGCTAAGCTCGATGGGAAATTCGCTACCATTCCGGTTCAGAGCGGTTAGCTCCATGCGCCGGTTGAGAACCGGCCCAGCGTCTGTGGCTAACAGGGTCTTCATCCCCTGTTGATGTCTCTCCCGGAAGTTGGGTGGGATGATCGTTTCCATCAGGGTCCGGCCTATAACCTCGGACTTTTTCCAGCCGAAGATGGTCTCGGCCTGGGGGTTCCATTCACTGATAACACTCTTCTCATCAATGACGATAAGGGCATCGAGGGTGGATTCGAAGATCATGCGGATGCGGACCTCTTTATCTTCTAACACCGCTTCCGCCTGTTTGCGTTTGGTGATATCGCGGAGCATGCCAATGAATCCGAGAATGGTGCCATTGGCATCCTTGACCTGGGTGCCCAGTGTTTCAGTCCAGAACACGGTGCCGTCCCTGCGCCTGTACCTGACTTCATAGGGGGCATTCACGGTATCTGAACCGGTACGATAACGGCGGCGGCCATGGTCCTTGAAGTCCTGTTTGTCGGCGTACAGCATTTCCGTGGTCTGGCCGATCAATTCCTCATCGCTGTAGCCAAACATTGTGTGGACTGCGGGGTTGTTCATAACAATGTGGCGTTCGGTGTCGACAAACATCACCGCATCCGGAATGGAGTTGAACATGGCCTCGAATTCGATCTTGCTGCGGGCTAGTGCCTCCATAGCCAGTTTATACGAGGTAATATCGAACATGTGGCCCTGCAGGGTGGCCGGGTCGGTGTCATTTTTTACGATGTTCACACAGTCACGGATCCAGACAACCCGGCCATCTGCCGCGATCATCCGGTATTCGAATTCGTGGTCCTCACCACGACCGATGGCCGCCTGACAAAAACTGAGTGTCGCTTCACGATCCTCCGGGTAAAGATGCCTGATCCAGAAATTCTCCTGGTACCAGGCTTCCACTGGGTAACCGAGTAGTGCGACGACTTTCGGGCCGACATAGGAAAAACGCAATGTACTCAGGTCAGCTTCCCAGGGTACGGCATTGGCAGATTCCACCAGGTGGCGAAAAAACCCCTCATTCTCACATAGCGCCTGTTCGATCTGTTTGCGCCTGCTGGAAATATCGTCTTGCACTATGCACACCTCCTTATGTCCGACAACTAGCAACGTTTGTTGAAAATCAGCGCGTTTGACTGGTTTTATATCTTGACCTGTTTGATGATAAGGATAATCCATTGATTATAGAGGATATCCTGTGGATATCATCCAGACAAGTGACAAAGGGCCCAGATCAGGACAACTCATTGATAAGATTGAATAATGGGGCTAGAATTAGCCGGATTCAGGCCTTAAAAGGCCCATTCCCCTGGCAAAAATAACAACTTTAAGGATGAAGTGTTATGCCAGGAGCCAATCGCCACACTTTTGTCGAGAACGTAATAGAACAATTGGGCATCAAAGTTTAAGACGATCTGTCCACCATGATGCGAACCTGTACCAGGTCAAGGAACGGACATGTGCTTACACCGCCCATTTTGGTACTAAAAAAGACCTTCTAAGCCAAAATATTGACTGTTTTACGTCGAAATAGTATTAAATATCAACAGCCTGTGATGGTCCGACCCTGGGGGGTACCGTAGTGACCCCGGGGAGGGTAGCATTGTTACTCTAGTACATATAATTCAGGAGTTAATATGATTAAAGCTTTTGCTGTAGATGAACCTAATGGACAACTTAAACCCTTCGAATATGACCCGGGGGACCTTGCTGAAAATGATGTTGAAATCGATATCGATTATTGTGGAATTTGTCATAGTGATTTGAGCATGATAGATAATGAGTGGGGCTTTACAGAATATCCGCTCGTTGCAGGACATGAAGCGATCGGAACAATATCTTCTGTCGGCGCAAAAGTTAGTCATCTTAAGGTAGGTGATACTGCTGGATTAGGATGGCATTCGGGTTATTGCTTGACTTGTTCTTCCTGCTTATCTGGAGATCACAATTTATGCGCATCAACGCAAGGAACTATTGTTTCACGACATGGTGCGTTTGCTGACAAGGTTCGTGCAAGCTCGATTAGCGTTATAAAATTACCGGACAGTATTGATAAAGAAACTGCAGGTCCACTTTTTTGCGGTGGCATTACGGTCTTTAATCCCCTGGTGCAATTTAATATTTCCTCTACCGATAAGGTCGGAGTAATAGGTATTGGCGGTTTGGGTCACATGGCATTGCAATTTTTAAATGCGTGGGGTTGTGAAGTTACCGCATTTACTTCAAATAATAGTAAGAAAAAAGAGCTATTTGAAATGGGGGCGCATCATGTGATTAATTCCAGAGATTCAGCTGAACTTGAATCTGCCGCTGGTCGATTTGATTACATTATCTCCACTGTTAATGTAAAACTGGACTGGAACGCTTTCATTAATACTTTATCTACTAAAGGACGTTTACATTTTGTAGGGGCAACTCTAGAACCCATTGACATTAGCGCAATGTCATTAATTATGGGACAACGATCAATATCAGGATCACCAGTCGGTAGCCCAGCTACAATAGAGAAAATGTTAAACTTCGCTGTGCAGCACAATATAAAACCTGTCATAGAGAAGTTTAAATTTAGTGATATTAATAATGCCTTAGATCGATTACGAAGTGGTGAAACACGTTATCGCATAGTGTTGTGCCGAGAATAAATCTATTGGGATCAAATACAGCCAAGTATTCACGTGGGTTTTGTCCATAAAATATGTAATTGTGTCTATATTGCTTATCGACACTTATTTTCTCAATTTCTCTAAAGTCCCTTATGGTCGGGCAGATTATCACTATATTTTTCATATTTTGATGTAGGCCTACGGGGTTAGGCCCTATTCATTGAGACCCCATTCATTGCTATGCTGCTAAATAGATATTTAAGCAAGGAAGGAAGAAAAAACTCGACATTTAAATAATGTCGGCTCAATGTTACCAATGAACCCATGAAAGGAACAATCATCAACTACGCGATTATCTTTGCACTGAGCTTACTGGCGCTGAATGTGTGGATGTACTGGCAGCAATCAAAAATGATTTTTTATCCCATGCGTGACATAAATCAGACACCTGCAGACTGGGGCCTGGCCTATGAAGATATCACGTTCAATACTGCGGATGATATTCTGTTGCACGGTTGGTATATCCCGCATAAGCAGTCGGAGTACGTATTGCTCTTTTTTCATGGCAATGCAGGCAATATCTCGTACCGACGTGATTCAATTGAGATATTTCATCGCCTTGGTTTAAACGTCTTCATTGTTGATTACCGCGGCTATGGAAAAAGCCAGGGCAAACCCGATGAACAGGGTCTTTATCTGGATGCAAGCGCCGCCTGGCGTTTCCTCACCGAAGAAAAAGGCTTTGCTGCCAGTCAGATCCTGATCTTCGGACGCTCCCTGGGCGGTGCGGTTGCCACCCAACAGGCATCCGGGGTTCAGGCACGAGGATTGATACTGGAATCCACCTTCAGTTCAGCGAAAGACTTTGCCCGATCAGTGTTCCCGCTTTTGTCTCGGTTGCTGTTCATGCGTTATGACTTCAATACTGCAGAGAGAATACAGCGTGTGAATTACCCTGTACTGGTATTGCATAGCCCGGACGATGAGATCATGCCATTTCAACTGGGGGAGAAAGTCTATCTATCAGCCAATCAGCCAAAGCGTTTTGTAAAGATGAAGGGCGATCACAATTCTGGCTTTATTCTCAGTCAGCCGGGGTATGAGCAGGCACTTGCGGACTGGATGAAGTCGTTGAAACAGGACTTTGAACCTTAGAAAGGAAAAACAGGTAAAAGGGGAAAGGCAGTTTTAAGGTTTTGACTCTCCTTTCCCCTTTCCCCTTTCCCCTTTATCGGCGCGGGGGCGCATGGTGGTTGCCCTACGATGACTTTTTAATCAAATTCTCGACCATCTCCATCGGCAGCGGGAACACGATGGTGTTGGATCGCTCGCTGGCAATTTCGGTTAGTGTTTGCAGATACCTCAGTTGTAGGGCTTCGCTTTGTTTTGACAGCGTTCTGGCAGCCTCCAGCAGTTTCGCTGCGGCCTGCATTTCGCCTTCGGCATGGATCACCTTGGCGCGCCGGGTGCGTTCGGCTTCAGCCTGCTTGGCGATGGCACGAACCATGCTCTCGTCAAGATCGATGTGCTTGATCTCGACATTGCTGACCTTGATGCCCCAGGCGTCGGTCTGCTTATCAAGGATGCTCTGGATATCGATGTTAAGCTTTTCGCGTTCCGCCAGCATTTCATCCAGCTCGTGCTGACCGAGTACTGAACGCAAAGTGGTCTGCGCAAGCTGGGAGGTCGCGACGTAGAAATTCTCCACCTGAATGATGGCCTTTTCAGAATCAACTACGCGGAAGTAGACCACAGCATTGACCTTAACCGAAACATTGTCACGCGAGATGACATCCTGGGTCGGGACATCCATGACGACGGTGCGCAAATCCACCCGCACCATCTGCTGAACCAGTGGGAGGATGATGATAAAACCAGGCCCCTTAACCTTCCAGAAGCGACCAAGCATGAAAACCACGCCGCGCTGATATTCGCGCAGGATTCGGATTGCACTGGCAATGAAGGCGATGACCAGCACCGCCACAATCAGGGTTGTATAGGACGTCATGATTTTTTCTCCTCAGTATTTATCTGCTCACCCTCTGGCACCGGCTCAACATCCAGCGTCAGGCCTTCAATTCCGGTCACCCGTATACGTTGATCCTTGTGTACCGGTGCAGCCGTCCTGGCCTGCCAGGATTCGCTGTGGACGAACACCATGCCAGCATTGTCGAAATCATCCAGGGCAACCCCATTGGAACCGATCAGCTGCTCGGTGCCACTGACCACTGGTCTTCGCCGTGACTTGATTGCCATGCCGACCAGCAGGATGAGCACCAGTGCGCTACTGACAGCAAAGGTCAGGATGACAGATATATCGATGCCGAACCCGGGTGCCTCGGTATCCATGAGGATAACTGATCCGATAACAAATGCCACCACACCGCCGATACCCAGTATGCCAAAACTGGGCTGGTAGGCCTCGCCTACCATTAGTGCAATTCCAAGCAGGATAAGGGCGACACCGGCATAGTTGATCGGTAGCAGCTGCAGGGCATAAAGGGCCAGCAGCAGGGAAATCGCGCCAATGGTACCCGGTACGATGGCACCGGGGTTAGTAAACTCAAGGATCAGACCATAGATGCCGACCAGCATCAGGATGTAGGCAATATTGGGATTGGTAATAACGCTGAGCAGACGGTTGCGCCAGTCGGGTACGAGCTCGCGTACCAGCAGTCCTTCTGTCTCGAGTGTCACCTTTTTATCCAGCACACTGACTTCCCGGCCATTGATCTTTTGCAGCAGCTCAGCCATATCGGCTGCGATAAGATCAATGACATTCAGCTTGAGTGCCTCGCTGGCCTGCAGGCTGACCGCTTCACGTACCGCCTTTTCGGCCCAGTCCTGATTGCGTCCGCGCATCTCTGCCAGGCCACGAATATAGGCCGCTGCATCATTGATCGACTTGCGTTTGGAGGCGTCCATTTGTTCCGCCGGGGCTTCTTTTCCTGCCTCGTCCGGCTTGCCCGGTTTACCTTTTTCAGGGGATGGCACCCCACCAATGGAAACCGGTGTAGCCGCACCCAGGTTGGTGCCCGGTGCCATCGCGGAAATATGACTGGCATAGAGGATATAGGTGCCGGCACTGGCAGCACGCGATCCGGTCGGTGCTACCCAGCTGGCCACTGGCACAGCTGAGCCAGTGATATTCTTGATAATGCCGCGCATCGACGTATCCAGCCCGCCCGGTGTGTCCATACGAATTACAACCAGTTTTGCACCGTCGCGGGCAGCGGTCTGCAGAGCACGTTTGATATAGTCATCGGTGGCGGGGCCAATTGCACCTTCTATGGTCAGCAACAAAACATGCCCGCCGGTACCAGTGGCTGATACCATGTTCAGCAGGATTCCTGTCACCATCAGCAACAGGAGCACAACAGAGATTTTTGCCTTCATAAACATAGACGCGCAACTCGTTGTTGAGTGACCAGCATAACACTATTCGCCCTGGTAAAGGGGTACCAACGAAAATACAAATGGTTACTCAGGCAATACTTAACTGAAAGGGAGTGCCTTGAGATTTGTTAGTGATAGACAGCTTGCGCTGGTAGTTAGAAAATTAAATAATCGACCTGGAAAATGCCTCAATTATCTGACGCCTCATGAAGTCTTTTCTGGAGCCTTAATGGTACACCTGGAAGCTGAATTCGCCAGGAGCGGATATGTTTGCTTACACCGCCCATTTTGATACCAAAAATGGCCTTCTAAGCCAATATATTGATTGTTTTACGTCTAAATAGTATTAAATATCAACAGCCAGTGATGGTCCGACCCCATAGGTTTACAGAGGTTTACATTGTAAACTAGGCTTGACCCTTTTTATTTTGATGCTGATTAGCCTCTGTATCTTCGTCATATTTCCTGAAGTTTTTCCTGAATTCGGCGGCCAGCATCCTGGCTTGCTCATCATACGCATTTTTATCTGACCATGTATTACGGGGATCCAGTACTTCATCGGGCACACCCGGACATGAGGTGGGTATGTGTAATCCAAATATGGGATGAGTCTTCGTTGGTACATCGTCCAGTTGGTTATCAAGCACGGCGTTGACCATGGCCCGGGTATGGGCGATGCTGATGCGCTCTCCGACGCCATAAGCGCCGCCACTCCAGCCAGTGTTGATCAGCCAGACATTGACACCATATTTCTTGATTTTCTGATTGAGCAGTTCTGAATAGCGCCTTGGATCTAAAGGCATAAACGGAGCGCCATAGCAGGCACTAAAATTGGGTATAGGCTCAGTGATGCCTTTCTCGGTACCCGCGAGCTTGGCCGTGTAACCAAGGAGAAAGTGTTGACTTGCCTGTTCGGGGGTCAGCTTCGATATAGGGGGCAACACCCCGAAGGCATCGGCCGTGAGAAACAGTACATTCCTGGGTTGTCCACCCTTTCCATCGCGCGATGCATTGGGAATATGTGAGATAGGGTAAGCCCCACGGGTGTTTTCTGTTAATGAGTCATCCGTCAGATCCAGCCGACGCGCCTCGGAGTCGAGCGAGACATTTTCCAGAACCGTGCCAAAGAGTCTGGTGGTTTCGTAGATCTCCGGTTCGGCCTCTGGAGACAAATCGATCATCTTGGCATAACAGCCACCTTCGAAATTAAATATGCCATCTTCACTCCAGCCATGTTCATCATCACCAATCAAGGTGCGGGACGCGTCGGCTGATAAGGTGGTCTTGCCGGTACCGCTGAGCCCAAAAAATATTGCGGTTTCTCCGTTGGCACCGATGTTGGCGGAGCAGTGCATGGGCAGTACATCCTTGTCAGGCAATAGATAGTTCATGACCGAGAAAATGGATTTCTTGATTTCTCCAGCGTAGCTGGTGCCACCAATGAGTACCAACTTTTTGGTAAAGTTTATGATGATGTAGGTTTCGGAATTAGTGCCATCTATGTTCGGGTCTGCGTGGAAACGGGGGAGGTCGATCACAGTAAATTCCGGCACATGACTGCCGAGTTGTTCCAGTTCACCCTGAATAAACATATTGCGTGCGAACAGGCTATGCCATGCATATTCAGTGATTATCCGAACTGGCATACAGTATTTTGGATCTGCACCAGCGAAACAATCCTGCACATAAACATCTTTCATTTGCAGGTAGGTAGCCATGCGTTCGTGCAGCCCGGCAAATTTTTCAGGGGTGATCGGCTGGTTTAAAGGGCCCCAGTTGATTTTGTCGATCGTGTTTTGGTCTTCGACTACAAATTTGTCGTTAGCAGAACGTCCTGTGTGGTGACCCGTACGTACTACCAGGGGGCCAAGATGAGCTAGTACACCCTCCCGGCGGTTGATTGCCTGCTCGTAAAGTTCTGGTGTAGGCAGATTCCAGTAAATATCATTGAGCCCATGCAGCCCATGGTTTTCCAGGCCGTAATCGCTATATTTTTCCCCGCCGTGTTCCCTCATGCCACCCCCGACATAATAGGCTGTTTTTGGTTTGGAATGATATTTCTGCAACGAAACTTCGTTGAAATGAACGACTAAATCTACGCCGTCTGTGGAAACAGTGCAAGTCGTTTTGCCAGTAAAAATGGTGAGATACATCAGGAATTACTAAATCACGGCGAGTGGAAACACAGGGATTACCACGAGATCCAGTCGCCACCAAAGCGCTACCGCATCATCGACAGGCTTGCCGTGGTATCTGACATAATCTTACACTGCCCATTTTGGTACCAAAAATGGCCTTCTAAGCCAAAATATTGACTGTTTTACATCGAAATAGTATTAAGGGCACCCTTGAATATCAACAGCCTGTGATGGTCCGACCCCGGGGATCCCGCCCGGGGATCTCGGAGGTGTAGATTTTTTCAATGGTAGACCCCTTACCCTGCGTACCCTGCGAATCGATTAAAATCTAGGATACTGCAGCAGCCGCTGCGGCTTTGTTACGGTGAACCATGATCACTCCACGCTGGAGTAGCAGGAGGAGGTATTCCTTCGTTTTTTCCCAGGTTACATCGGTTTGTTGTTTCATTAGCTCTGTAGCTGTGAAGATCTGACCGGGGTTTTCGAATATGAAGCTCAGCATATCGGCAGATATACCGTTTAATATAAAATCAAGACCGCGTATGTAAATCTGGGCTTTCTGAGTTTCAGGGTCGTAGCGGATAATCGCTTTTTGGTCTGCAGGAAATTCCAGTCTTGTGTTGCGTGTCAGTATATCATTGAGTGTCCAGATCTCGGGGTATTGAAATGTCTGTCGACGGGGATTAGATATCATAAAGTAACGTATGATAGCTTCGTCCAATGAATCGCGACTAAACAGGTCAGATAGGTGACGTTTGAATTCTTGAATATGGTCTGTTAATGATGGCTCATCGCGGTTGCCCCCCAATTCGCGGGCCTGGGTAGTGGGAAAGTCCTGACGCAGAAACTCATCCTGATTCACCATTTGTGGCAACAACCAGGTGAGAAAATCAGCGGGTGCGCGGGTTTTAGGTCCCACTGTCAGATGAACGCATGGTGTAACCGAAATAGCGTCATGCCAGTGGCCACGAGGAATATACAACACATCCCCCTCAGACATTTCACACTCCAGATAGGGTTCCATGTCTGCTGGTGCTGTATCGCAGCCAGTACTTTGTAGGTGTAATGGAAAGGTATTGGGTGCAGTTGTATTAAACACCCGCCATTTTTTTATACCTTCAGTCTGTAGAATGAAGACATCATGACGGTCGAAATGCGTGTCAAAACCCTGTTTAGCCGGGTATGACACATAGGCATTGATATTAATCGCAGTGTTCATGTCCAGAGAAAGAGTCGACTGAAGCTTTTCGAGGACTGGGTCTGTTTCCTGTACGCTATTGAGGACTAGCGTAGCGCCCTTGTTAAGCCAGCCCGGAAGGTCAGTAAACGCAGTTGGAGGCAGCCCCTGCTTGTCGTGCACCAGGCGTAAACCATTATAGTTCTGACGACTGAGGTTGAGCGCATCTTCCACTTCGCGCCAGTTGAAAATACTGGAAAATTTCTCGGAATTGCCAGGTATGAGTACAGCTTTCTTCCCCCAGAACTGGGTTAGAAACTTATCCGTATCAAGTGGGCTAAGTAATCCAGCTAACCCAAAAATACTCATACCTGTCCTCGGAACATTACAGACAACACCTGAAGTTTTACGCTCCCTGACGGGAGCGGTTTATCACGATCAAGCAGAAATATTGAAAGTGAACGATTGCTGCGTGAAGCCAGGTGCATCGAAAGTGACAACGACTGTTGATGGCAAATCAAAGTCATGGTCATTTTGGTTTGTGATATTGGAAAAAACTGCTTGCCCAGTGACAGGGTTCGTTGCAACAACCTGATTGATGCCCCCGCCGGTGAAATCAAAGGGAGCGGCTACATTCATCGTGACATTTGCTGCCTGCGCAGGAGAAATAGTCGCGATGGCATCCAATTCAATGGTGTCGATGTCTTCATTCGGAAAATTAGTAACACCAGGAGAAGAGATAAAAACACCAGGGCCAGTAGTAATCACGTTACCCGCACCATCGACATTGTCTATCTCAATCACAGCTGATAGTGAAAGTGCTGGTGCTGTAGATGTCTGTGCGTGAGCGGGCAGCAGTACAGAATCGGTTACTGGTTTTGCCCATTGCTTAGGTATGACAGGTACCGCGGCTGCTATTGCGCCGCCTGTTGCGAGTTTCTTAACTAGTTTCCGGCGCCCTTCGACAGGTTTGCCTTCGGGTGATCCATTCTCATTCAGATGGTCGATATCGTTTGTTTTATCTTTACTCATGGTATATACCTTTGTTTTTTCAAGTGAAACTTGTTGGATTTGCTCTTATTTACTGGTAACTGAATAATAAAAAATAGTCAGTCTGGCCGGAATGCTACGCTAAATCATTATTATTCTCAATAATAATTTTTATTCGTGTGAGTCTATCTGGGGACTTACATTTACCATTATGTTTACTCATGCCTCAATATATAAATAGAGATAAGAATACTATGTTGAATATTCAGTTTGTTGTTTTTGATGGCTCTGTTAGATTGTCTGGACGTGTGTTATAAATTCACATATATGCCTGCAAATAAAGTTTATTTCCCTTTCTAGAATTTTTTCCTTGAATACATGACACTTAAAATCAAGGATGGATGGATTCCTGACCGGATGGGTCAGGAGGATAGTGGTAGTCCTTATCTGGAGCTTGCACATATTCAGGATAAGAAGCTGAGGGGGGCATTTATAAGGTTTGATCTTGAAAGAAGTAATCAAAAGGCACGCCTCCCACTAGATATTCTTTTGCAAGAAAATAAATTCTCGCACCAAAGTACAATGCCAGCTGGATTTATTTTTCATTTGTCCCGTTGCGGGTCGACCTTACTTTCAGAAATGTTTCGAACTTTGCCCATGGTAAAAGTTGTTGCAGAACCAATGGTTATCGGCCAACTTTTCCAAATATTACGAGGAGATGACGGTAGCCATGTTGTAGCGTTGCAAAACCTGATTGGTATGTATCAGCAATCCCTTTGTAAAGATGGTGAAAGGCTTATTTTCAAGTTTTCGAGCTGGAATGCAATGGCAGTAAAGATATTTCAAATGGCATTCCCTACTACGCCTTGTATATTTCTATATCGTGACCCATTCGAAATTATGATATCTATGCTTAGAAAACCACCAGCCTGGTTGAGCAGAGATCTGATAAATACGGTATTAGCCCATAATAAAAAAAATATTCATAGTAATGTATCTAAGGATATGTTTTCAAAAATGCTGTTGTCTGTAAATTATTCTGATGATATTTCAAACACTGAGCTTTACTCGCGGGTACTTGGTGAAATTTGTCAGTCTATACTGAATGCACCACAGTCTCTGCTATTAATGGACTACAGGTCATTACCCGATGCAATGCCAGATAAAATTGCTCCCTTTTTTGATGTGTGTATAGAAGGGTCAGAGTTCGATCGAGTTATGAAAACAACCCAGACAGACATAAAATCCTATGGAAGAAAAAATGAATTTTTGCCTGATTTCGAAAATAAACAAAAAGCTATCACTGCTGAAATACGGCAAGCAGTGGAGAGGAACGTTCTCCCCAGGCTTGATATAATAAAAAGGACGACCTCTATGGTGAATAACTAAACGTAAATCGTGGACAGACACGATTATTTCACATTATTTTCCCGGCCTTCAGCTCTATTTCTACATCGTAAATCGTGGTCTGTCTCCGGTTAACTTGGTCTGCCCCCGATTGTTCCTCATTATTCAACACGTCAAATGAAGCGCGGCAACAATTCTCGCCCATTCTTTCTGCAAGGCATTAAATTCAGCAACAGCATCGCCGGTCTTCGCCTGCCAGACTTTTATGCCCTGCTCTTCCAGGTATTGTCTGGTTTCATCCGCTACCTGCATGCGGCCATAATAACCAGTGCCAATAATTAGCATGTCCGGTTTTGCCTTCAAAATATCATCGAGGTCCGCTATAGCCAGGTTATGCCCTCGCTTGCGCCGCCATGAATCGAGGACCTGCTCCGGTGATATGATCACGTCGGAGGTGTAGGTTTTATTTTCTATGGCTATCTTGCCAAATTCGTATTCTGAAATTCGCATAGTTATTCACCGAAAAAAAGGGAGACAGACTTAAGCGTACTGAATTTAACGGACATCGTAAACCAGGACCACAAATACAAAAACTGGGACCTGAAAAGATATATTTTACTAGTAACTTAATAAGCAAAAGGCAAGACCTGACCCCGCTCTCCGCTCTCACTTTGGAGAAATTTAATGTATTCTATGATTTTATTTTTTGTCTGTTTTGTCTCGACAGGGTCCACGAAGGGGCTACACGTGGGTCAATTTTAGATACAAATTAACACCATACAAAGTCACTTTCACGCTAAAGGGCGCCAATCTGAATGCATATCCCAAATCCCACCTTTGAGGCAGCGATTGACGGTCCGGCCAGCTCACGGACCGGGGACTCCAGGCCACTCCCGGCAGGTTTTGCCGAGTATCATGCTACTCATTAGATCGCAGCAACCGTGACAAAGAAGTGCCCCCAATATGGGTAATCGATCAATGCCTGCAAACCAGCGGATACCCCCTGGCTGGATCAATAGAATGTCAGTCGGTCAGTGGTATCGCATATCCGGTCATCGCCCCGATCTCGGACTACCGGCAACCGCGCCCGGCACCCAATATTTGGCGGATAACGACCCGGCCCGGGATCCCACTCTAAATCCCGCCGGCGGATTCCAGGAATACCTGCGACGATGCCTCGGACGTGCACCGCATTCGGCGTGGCATGGCCGGATGGGGCTTTGCGCCATTACGGAGGCCTGGAATGGCGCCGTTTTTGCTTCCGGTGTTGGCGACTGCGGCGCCATGGTCGTGTTTGGCGGCGGCCACAACGACTATTTCGGCTCCGATGTCCATGCATTCGACCTGCAGTCACGAAAGTGGTCGCGACTTACAGATGGATATACGACCGGAGAACCGGGCGCCTATGGCGCAGGTGCTGTATACGCCGATGCCGAGTATCCCGACGGATCGCCGTTACCACCGCACACTTATGAATATGTTCAATACGATCCGGTCGAGAATGACTTGATCCTGTTCAAGGGCCAGAGCGAACTCGGTCCCGACGTCAAGGCTATTGCGATCCCGCATATGCTTCACCTGTCTACCCGTCGCTGGCGACGCGGGCCTCAGCACCCCGTCACCCGACTAAATTCCGGCGGTTGCACCACCTGGGATGAGAAACGGCGGGTGATATGGGGCCATTCTGGCGACGCCGGTAACGGCAACGCCTTTCTGATGTTTCGCCCCGACGGCGAGCACAGCGACGGTACATTCGGTTCATGGGGCACGCACTATCCCAACAAATTACCCGGCACGGCCGATCACAATGCCATGCAGATCGACCCAGTGCGCGACATCATCGTCATGCCCGTTCACGCACGCAATGAACTGGTGGCAATCGATCCGAATCGACCCGATAGGCCCGCATTATTACTGCGCTCCACGAGCCCACGCCCACTGATCAAACCATTTTCGGCGATCGAGTATGCGCCGAATCTGGATGCGTTCATCTATTACTCGGCAGCCGACGGTGCGCCCATCTACTCAATCTCAGCCCCTGGCAGATCGTCTTTTGCCGAACTGTCCGCAGGACAATGGCGCTGGCACAACCTACTCGACCAGGACAACACCCTGGACCCGATTGTAGATGCACAAGCACTGTCGTCGTACCCGGTGAATCGTGATCATACATTCGGCCGTTTGCGCGTCGCGAGTTTCGGCTCGACCGATCTGGCTATCCTGGTCCGCCACATCGATTCACCGGTTTACGTACTGCTGTTGAGCCCTTAGGGTCAGAGTGCAGGGTCAGGTCTTGTCTTTTGCCTGCAGAGTGCAGGGTCAGGTCTTGTCTTTTGCCTGGATTACCATGCGGGGAAATTAGAAGGAATGAAAGGCAAAAGGCAAGACCCCCTTTCTTTTTTAAAAAATTCACAAACGATTTAATCTC